>NZ_JBPKAO010000009.1:47334-173677 GCF_051216895.1 Aquipuribacter aurantiacus | reverse complement strand
CGACGACCCCTAGAACCCAAGACCCCGACGACCCCAATCCGATCCCACAACCCGCGCCCCCGGCCCGATCCGATCCCACAACCCCGCGTCCCCCGGGCCTGACTCGGTCCCGGCCCGATCCCACAGGCCGACATCCCGGTCAGATCCGGCCCGCAACCAACCGTGGCTGGACCTGGGGCTCAGCGGACCCGGCGCACCGCGGCCGGCTGGGGATCACCCAGGACGTCCGGGTGCNCCGGCCCGATCCGATCCCACAACCCCGCGTCCCCCGGGCCTGACTCGGTCCCGGCCCGATCCCACAGGCCGACATCCCGGTCAGATCCGGCCCGCAACCAACCGTGGCTGGACCTGGGGCTCAGCGGACCCGGCGCACCGCGGCCGGCTGGGGATCACCCAGGACGTCCGGGTGCAGCACCCGGGCGAGCGCCTCGACGCCGTCGACCAGGCGCGGGCCGGGACGGACGACCAGGCCGTCGGCGTCGACGGCCCACACCGGCACCTGCGGCGCACCGGCCGCGGCCAGCGCGGCCGCAACCACCAGCGCCTGCTCGGCGGCCGCGTCCAGGTGGTAGCCGCAGGGGGCGACGACGACCAGGTCCGGGGCCGTCGCGACCACGTCGGCCCAGGTCGTGGTCACCGACCGGGCCCCCGCGGTCCCGAGCACCTCGACCCCACCGGCGGCCGTCACCAGGTCCGGCACCCAGTGCCCGGCGGCGAACGGCGGGCCGACCCACTCCAGCACGGCGACGCGCGGGCGGGGACGGTCGGCCACCGCGGTCACGACGGCGTCGAGACGGGCCCGCAGCGCCGCGACCACGCGGTCGGCCTGCTCCGGCACGCCCAGGGACGACCCGACCGTCAGCACCGTCTGCAGGACGTCGTCCAGGGAGCCCGGGTCCAGGGCGACGACGTCGGCGGAGCAACCCAGGTGGGCCAGGGCGTCGCCGACGACGTCGGAGGGCAGGGCGCACACCCGGCACAGGTCCTGCGTCAGGACGAGGTCGGGGTCGATCCCCCGCAGGGCACCCTCGTGCAGCGTGTACAGGTCCTCCCCTGCCGCGGCCCGGGCCCGCACCTGCGCGTCGATCTGCGCCGGGGTCATCCCCGACGTGTCGGTACCTCCCACCACCACGGCGTGATCGGTGCGGGCCGTGGGCGGGTGGTCGCACTCGAACGTCACCCCGACCAGGCGGTCGGCCGCCCCCAGGGCGTAGACGATCTCGGTGGCGGAGGGCAGCAGCGAGACGACCCGCTGCGGGCTGCGTGGGCTCACCGGGCCAGGCTAGGCGCGAGGGCGGGCGCCCGCCCCGTGGGTGCGGTCCGCCGGATGAGAAGTGGCTCATCCGGCGCCGGTACCGTCCGGCCATGAGTCGCGCCACCGCCCTCGTCCTGGCTCTCGCGGGGGCCCTGGTCCTCACCTCCTGCTCCCTGACCGGGGGGCAGGAGGAACCGGGGGCAGCGGCGGGTCCCGTCGCCACCGAGGGGCCCGTGCTGGTGGAAGGCATGCGCGACGGCACCTGGCCCGTCGCCGACGTGGGCGAGATCGAGTTCACGCTGACCGGGCGCGGCCTCGCGCTCGTCGGGATGCGACCGGCCGAGGGCTGGGAGGTCGTCGACGAGGAGGTCGGGCCGGACGAGATCGAGATCGACCTGCGCAACGGCGACGTCCGGACGACGGTCGAGGTCGGCTACCAGAGCGGCATCCTCGAGATCGAGGTCGACCAGCTCCTCGACCCGCCGCCGGACGGGCCGCTGCAGCTCGGCGAGGCCGGCTCGGTGGAGCTGGTCGTCGAGGGCGACCGCGTGCTGGTCGGCGACGTGTCGGTCCGGTCGCCCTGGCGCGAGACCCAGCGCTCGGAGCACGCCGGCGACGCCGAGCTGGGCCTGCGTCGCAACCGCACCGGCGCGGTCGAGACCTGGGAGGTCGACGCCTGGGTCGACGACGGCGGTCTTGAGGTCGCGACCGACTACGAGATCCAGGGTCTCGCCTCGCCGTAGCCCCGCCGGCCCGACCCCTACGTCCGTCGTGGCCCGCCCGCTCCGGCACCTGACGGTTCTGCCACCTGCCTCTCATCGTGTTCTCATCCGGCCGGGGACCTCACCCCTGCGGGCCGGGCACGCCGGCCGCAGAGACCCACGGAGGACCATGCGCCACGTACCTGCCCTCGTCGCCGCCGTCACCGGCTCCGCCCTGCTCGCCGGGTGCTCGTCCCCCTCGTCCGGCTCCGACCTGGAGGGCGCCACGGTGGGCACCCTCCCCGCCACGCCGGAGGCGACCGCGGGGCCGGCGGAGGACGGGGCCGGCGCGGCCACCACCGCGGCCTCGGAGCCCGACGGGACGTCAGCGCCCGCGCAGGGCAACCCGGCGTCCTACGACGGGGAGCTGCGCGACGGCGTCTGGCAGGTCGGGGACGCCGGTGAGGTCGAGTTCGCGGTGGTCGACGGGGCCCTCGAGCTCGTCGACGTGCGGCCGGCCGAAGGATGGCAGGTCACGGACCAGCAGGCGGCGCCGGACGAGATCGAGGTCGACCTGCGGCAGGGTGCCGTGGAGTACGAGGTCGAGATCGAGATCGAGGCCGGCCTGCTCGAGATCGAGATCGACCAGGACGTCGACCCCGCGGAGCCCGGCACCTACCGCGTCGGCGACGCCGCGCTGGTCGAGCTGGACGTCGTGGACGGGGCCCTCGTCCTGGGCGGGGTGACGGTCTCCGACGGCTGGACCGAGACCGACCGCAGCGAGTCCCCGGACGAGGTCGAGCTGGACCTGCAGCGGGGCGCGGAGACCTGGGAGCTGGACGTCGACCTCGACGACGGGGTGATGGAGGTCGAGATCGACTACGAGATCGAGGGCCCGTTCCCCGGCTGACCGGTCGTCGGCGCCCCGGGCGACCCGCCCGAGGTTTGCGCGGGGTCGTCCACTCGGCAGGATGGGGGGCATGACAACCGACGAGACGGCCCCGCGCCCGACCGACGTGCCGCGAGACGTGCTCGCCGCCGTCGCCGCGGGCGCTCACCACGACCCCCACGGGGTGCTGGGCGCACACGCGGCAGACGGCGGCGTCGTCGTGCGCACCCTCAAGCCCTTCGCCCGGAGCGTCACGGTGGTCACCGAGCAGGGCCGCACGGAGGCGCGCCACGAGCACGACGGCATCTGGGCCGCGGCGCTGGTCGGCGCCCAGGTGGGTGACTACCGTCTCGAGGTCACCTACGACACCAACGAGGGCCAGGCCGTGCACACGGTCGACGACCCCTACCGCTACCTGCCCAGCCTCGGCGAGGTCGACCTGCACCTGATCGGCGAGGGTCGCCACGAGGAGCTGTGGAACGTCCTCGGCGCCCACGTCCGCAGCTACGACGGGCCGCTCGGCACCAGCGAGGGCACGAGCTTCGCGGTCTGGGCCCCCAACGCCCGCGCCGTCCGGCTCGTGAGCGACTTCAACGCCTGGAACGGCCGGACCCACGCCCTGCGCTCCCTGGGTGGTTCGGGCGTCTGGGAGATCTTCGTCCCCGGGCTGTCCGCGGGCACCCGCTACAAGTTCGAGCTGCTCGGCCGGGACGGGCACTGGCACCAGAAGGCCGACCCGATGGCCCGGCACACCGAGGTCCCGCCGTCGACCGCGTCGGTCGTCACGCAGTCGACGTACACCTGGGGCGACGAGGACTGGCTGACCGCGCGCGCCGCACGCGACGTCCACAACGGCCCGATGAGCGTGTACGAGGTCCACCTGGGCTCCTGGCGGCAGGGGCTGTCGTACCGGCAGCTCGCCGAGGAGCTCGTCGACTACGTCAAGGACCTCGCCTTCACCCACGTCGAGCTGCTGCCGGTCGCCGAGCACCCGTTCGGCGGCTCGTGGGGCTACCAGGTGACCGGCTACTACGCCCCGACCAGCCGGTTCGGTCACCCGGACGACTTCCGTCACCTCGTCGACCGGCTGCACCAGGCCGGCATCGGCGTGATCATGGACTGGGTCCCGGCGCACTTCCCCAAGGACTCCTTCGCGCTGGCCCGCTTCGACGGGGAGCCGCTGTACGAGCACTCCGACCCCCGCCGGGGCGAGCACCCGGAGTGGGGGACCTACGTCTTCGACTACGGCCGCAGCGAGGTGCGCAACTTCCTCGTCGCGAACGCCCTTTACTGGCTCGAGGAGTTCCACATCGACGGGCTGCGGGTCGACGCCGTCGCCTCGATGCTCTACCTCGACTACTCGCGCAAGGAAGGCGAGTGGGAGCCCAACGTGCACGGCGGGCGCGAGAACCTCGAGGTCGTCGAGTTCATCAAGGAGCTCAACGCGACCGCCTACAAGCGGGTCCCCGGGATCATCACGATCGCCGAGGAGTCCACGGCCTACCCGGGCGTCACGCAGCCGACGCACCTGGGCGGGCTCGGCTTCGGCCTGAAGTGGAACATGGGCTGGATGCACGACTCCCTGGGCTACGTCGCCGAGGACCCGGTCAACCGCCAGTACCACCACCAGCAGATGACGTTCTCGCTGGTCTACGCGTTCAGCGAGCAGTACCTGCTGCCGATCAGCCACGACGAGGTCGTGCACGGCAAGGGCTCCCTGCTGCGCAAGATGCCGGGCGACCGCTGGCAGCAGCTGGCCACCGTGCGGGCCTACCTGGCCTACATGTGGGCCCACCCCGGCAAGCAGCTGCTGTTCATGGGCAGCGAGCTGGGCCAGGAGGCCGAGTGGAGCGAGTCGCGCTCGCTGGACTGGTGGCTGATGGACACCCCGTGGCACCGCGGCCTGCACGACATGGTCCGCCAGCTGAACACCACCTACGTCGACCAGCGCGCCCTGTGGGCGGACGACTTCACGCCCGGCGGGTTCCAGTGGCTGGACGCCGACGACTACGGCCGCAACGTGTTCGCGTGGCTGCGCACCGCCGAGGGCAGCAAGCCGGTCGTCTGCATCACCAACTTCGCCGGGCAGCCGCACGAGGAGTACCGGATCGGGCTGCCGCAGGCCGGGGTCTGGAAGGAGCTGCTCAACACCGACGCCGAGGAGTACGGCGGGTCCGGGGTCGGCAACCTGGGCCTGGTCGAGGCCACCGGCACCGGTTCGCACGGCCGGCCCGCCTCCGCGGTGCTGCGGGTCCCGCCGCTGGCGACAGTCTGGCTCACCCCGCAGGACTGATCCGGCGGCAGGGCCGCGGCACGGACGACGAGGGGCCCGGGGGTTCTCCCCGGGCCCCTCGTCGTGCCCCGGCTCGGCGCCGGCGGCTCAGAACAGGGCGTTGGCGAGCTTGACCCGGGCCGCCGCGACGCGCGGGTCCTCGCTGCCGACGACCTCGAAGAGGTCCAGCAACCGGGTGCGGACCCGGGCCCGCTCGTCCCCGGTGGTGACCCGGACCAGGTCGACCAGGCGCAGGAAGGCGTCCTCGACGTTGCCGCCGAACAGCTCCCGGTCAGCCACCGCCAGGCCCGCGTCGACGTTCGTGGGGTCCGCCGCGGCCGCGGTCGCCAGACCGGTCATCACGTCGGCGGGCAGCGCGTCGACCCGCGCGAACAGCTCCGACTGCGCCAGGCCGGCCTTGGCGTCGCTGTCGGCGGGGTTCTCGTTGAGCGCCTGCGTGAACGCCTGCACGGCAGCGGCGTAGTCACCGGCCTCGAAGGCCTGCGCGGCGGCCAGGTGCAGCGGCGGCAGGGGCGGCTCCTCGGGCGGCGGGGCCGGCTCGTCGCCGGGCTCCCCGACGGCCACGGTCCCGTCGACCCCGTTCTGCGCCGCGACCTTGAGCAGCTCGTCGATGACCTGCCGGGCCTGCGCCTCGGGCACGGCGCCGGTGAACATGGGCACCGGCTGACCCTTGAGGAGCGCGACCACCATGGGGATGGACTGCGCCTGGAACGCCTGGGCGATCCGGGGGTTCGCGTCCACGTCCACCTTGGCCAGCACGAAGCGGCCGGCGTACTCCACCGCCAGCTTCTCCAGCACCGGCGACAGCTGCTTGCACGGGCCGCACCACTCCGCCCACAGGTCGACGACGACGGGCACGGTCAGGGACTGCTGGAGCATCGCGTCGAAGTCGGCCTCGGCGACGTCGACGACGACACCGGACGGCCCCGACGGGGCGGGCCCACCGGGTGCGGGTGCGGGGGCGGCGGGGCGGGCGAGCGCGGTCAGGTCCACCGCACCTCGCAGGCTGGGGCCGGACAGGGGCTGGGTCATGGTGCTGATCCTCTCGTCAAGATGCCTCGGCCGCCACGAGGCCCTCGCCGACGGCCACCAGCCGGATCGCTCCGCGCTCGGCCGGTACGACGAACGCCAGGGCGGCGACCGATCGTGTGGTCAACGTGCCGTCCGTCGACTCGATTCCCACGACCTCGCGCAGCTCGGCGCCGGGCTGGAGGACACCGGCCCCCGACCGCACCGTCATGGTGGTGACCGTCTCGACGGCCGTCACCGCGAGGACGTCGCCCTCGACGCCCTCCACGGCGTACAGCACCGCGTCGTCCCCATAGGGCTCGTGGGTCACCGTGGTCGTGGCCACCCCCTCGACCGCGGCCTGCTCGGCCTCGGCCCGGGCCAGCACGCCCTCGACGAACGGGTCGGGCTCGAACTCGGCCGCCGCCGCGCTGGCGTCGCCGTCGGTGAGGACGGACGCGTACCCGTCCGCCAGACCGGCGAGGACCGCCTGCAGCTCGTCCGCACCGTCCGCGCCGTCCGCGCCGTCGTCACCGTCCGCGCCCTCGTCTTCGTCCGCGCCCTCGTCGCCCTGCTCGTCCTCCGGCGCGGGCTCGGGGCCCGTGCCGTCGGCCAGGGACACCGACCCGGCGCGTGGGTCCGGGAACGCGGGCAGCTCGGCGCCGGGCAGCAGGGTCATCCGGCCCCACAGGCGGTAGGGGCTGCGCACGTCGTCGGAGTCGTAGAGCTCCAGGACGGGCAGCTCGCCGGACCGGCCCGGGGCCGACGACGGGTCGTCGGCGGGGGCGCTCGCGGCCGGCTCGCTCGCGGCGGGTGCGCTCGCGGCCGGCGCGCTCGCGGCCGGCTCGCTCGCGGCGGCGGAGGGGTCGGTCACCGCCGCGAACCACCGCGGCCAGCCGTCGGTGCGCGGCCCGACCAGCACGGCCGCCGGGGCGGGGTCGAGCGCCACCGCGTCCGGCTGCACGCCGTCCGCCTCCAGCCGCAGCAGCTCCAGGGCCGCGGCCGGGCCGACGGCCGCCTGCGCCACCAGGGCCGGGTCCGCAGCCGACCTGGCCGCCTGCAGCCGGCGGGCCACCTCCTGGCGGACCTGCGTGGCCTGCACCGGGAGCACCGACGGCGGCGCCGCGGTCGTCTCGACCTGGGCGGCCGGGGCGACCGTCGGGGGTCCTGCGCACCCGCTGAGGGCGACGGCCAGGAGGACGGCGGGGACGACCAGCGGTCCGGGGCGCCGCGTCACCGTGGTCGCCTCGTGGTGGTCGGGACGCGGTCGTCCCGACGGCTGAGGCGGTCCCGCCGGATCCGGCGCCGGTTGAGGGCGACCAGCCACGCCGTGCCGAGCACCAGCTGCAACGCGCCGACGACCAGCAGGGGCCAGGCGCCGGGGTGGGTGGCGGGACGCTGCCAGGTGAGCGTGACCGACGACGTCGTCCCGGCCACGACGACGACCGTCTGGTCGGGGCGCGGCGAGTCCACCCGCAGCGACGGCGACGCCCCGGACTCCTCCTGGAGCCAGATGTCCGCCAGCGCCGGGTCGGCGGCGGGTGAGACCAGCCCCGGTGCGGCACCGTCCACCACCGTCGTGCCGGGCTCCAGCTCGGCGTCCACGCCGTCGACCCGGGTGTGCGCCACCCCGTCGACCCAGGCGGCCACCTCCTGGGAACGGGCCAGCCCGACGAACCCGTCGCCGGCGACCGCCACGTCGACGGCCTCCCCGGTGAGGGCGAGGACACCGGGGCCGGTCAGCAGCACCGGAGCGGCCTGCGCGTCGCCACCCACCTGCTGCGGCGGGGCCGCCAGGGTCAGCATCACGACGCCCGTGAGCAGGAGGACCAGACCCAGGGCCGCCACCGCGGTGGGGACGACACGAGGCACCACGCCCGCGAGGATAGGGGCAGGACGCCGCCCGGCCGGTCAGGCCCGGCGGGGTGCCGCCGGACTCCTGGTCGACCGCGGCGTCCCTTGCTCAGAACCGGGCCGGCTCGGTGTACTCGCCCCACTCCGCGCGCAGCGCGTCGCAGATCTCGCCCAGGGTGGCCTCGGCGCGGCACGCCTCGAGCATGGCGGGGACCATGTTCCGCCCCTCCCGCGCCGCCGCGAGCATGTCGGCGAGCGAGGCCGTCACCCGGGCGTCGTCGCGGGCGGCGCGGCGGGCCTGCAGGGCGGCGACCTGGTCGGTCTCCACCTCGTGACCCACGCGCAGGATCTCCAGCGGGGTGCTGACGGACCCGGTGTGGCAGTTGACGCCCACGACCTTCTTGTCACCCTTCTCCAGGGCCACCTGGTAGGCGAACGACGCGTCGGCGATCTCGGTCAGGAACCAGCCGTCCTCGATGCCGCGCAGCACCCCCGACGTCATCGGGCCGATGTCGTGGGTCACGCGCCCGTCGGCGTCGCGGTCGCGGCCGGCCTCGCCCATCGCCTCGATGGTGGCGAAGATGCGCTCGGCCTCGGCCTCCATCCGGTCGGTGAGGGCCTCGACGTACCAGGACCCGCCGAGGGGGTCGGCCACGTCGGCGACGCCGGTCTCCTCCGCGAGCACCTGCTGGGTGCGCAGGGCGATCTCGGCCGCCTGCTCGCTGGGCAGCGCCAGGGTCTCGTCCAGGGCGTTCGTGTGCAGGCTGTTGGTCCCGCCCAGCACGGCGGCGAGCGCCTCCACCGCGGTGCGGACCACGTTGTTGTACGGCTGCTGCGCCGTGAGCGACACCCCGGCGGTCTGGGTGTGGAAGCGCAGCCACTGGGCCTTGTCGGTCCTCGCGCCGTAGCGCTCCTTCAGCCAGCGCGCCCAGATCCGACGGGCGGCCCGGAACTTGGCGACCTCCTCGAACAGGTCGATGTGGGCGTCGAAGAAGAACGAGAGCCCCGGCGCGAACACGTCGACGTCCAGACCCCGCGACAGGCCCAGCTCGACGTAGGCGAACCCGTCGGCGAGGGTGAACGCCAGCTCCTGCGCGGCCGTGGAACCGGCCTCACGGATGTGGTAGCCGGACACCGAGACGGGCTTGAACCGCGGCACCTCGGCGGCGCAGTGCTCGAGCAGGTCGCCGATCAGGCGCAGGTGCGGCTCGGGGCCGAACAACCACTCCTTCTGGGCGATGTACTCCTTGAAGATGTCGGTCTGCAGCGTGCCGTCCAGCACCCGGGTGTCGACCCCGGCCCGCTCGGCGGCGACCAGGTACATGCAGAACACCGGCACGGCCGGACCGGAGATGGTCATCGAGGTCGTGACCGTGTCCAGCGGGATGTCGGCGAACAGCACCTCCATGTCGGCCGCGGAGTCGATCGCCACGCCGCAGTGCCCGACCTCGCCCAGCGCGCGGGGGTCGTCGGAGTCGCGGCCCATCAGCGTCGGCATGTCGAAGGCCACGCTCAGCCCGCCGCCGCCCTGCCCCAGGATCATCTTGTAGCGGGCGTTGGACTGCTCCGCGTTGCCGAACCCCGCGAACTGCCGGATGGTCCAGGCCCGACCGCGGTACCCGGTCGGGTGCAGCCCGCGGGTGAACGGGTACTCCCCCGGCCAGCCGATGCGCTCGTCGACCTCGTCCCCGGGCGGACCGTAGACGGGGTCGACCGGCAGCCCCGACAGGGTGCTGAAGTCGGCGTCCCTGATCCGGCCGGCCGCCTCGGCCTCGTCGAACCGGGCCTGCCAGCGTGCGCGCGCATCCATGGTGACCTCCCACGCCGACGTCGGTGTCGGACTCGTCGGCGTCAGCCTACGACGCGTCCGTGGAACCGGCCGCCGGTGCGCTGCGTCCCAGCCACGAGGACCCAGCCCCGACGAGAGCAGGAGACCACCGTGGACCCATCGCAGGCTCGGACCGGCCGCCGGGGGCCTCGCCGGGTGGCCGCCCTCGGCGTGGGGACGCTGCTGGTCGTCGGGGCCGGGGTCGTGGCCACGGACCTGGCCGGGGCCCCGGAGGCCTCCGCCGACGCCTCGCTGCAGCCGTTCTCCGACTGCGAGGAGCTGATCGGCTGGTACCGCGACGCGTCGCTGCCGCACGTGACGGCCTACGGGCTGGGCGGTGACGGTGCCGTGGCCTTCCCGATGGCGGCCGCGGCCGAGGACTCCGCGGCCGGTGCCGCCCCGGCCGCCGGTGCCGCCCGGGACGGGGCGGCCGCCGCCGGGGGTCCGGTGGGCGCCTCGGAGACCGGGACCAACGTGCAGGAGGCCGGCGTCGACGAGCCGAGCCGCATCAAGGTGGCCGACGACGTCGCGTGGACCCTGGCGGGCAGCCGCCTGGTCGCGGTCGACGTGGCCGACGGTCAGGTGCTGGGGGAGGTCGACCTCGCGCCACCGACGCCCGGGAGCGCCGGCACCGACGGGACCGAGGGGATGGACCCGGTGCTGCTGCCGGCCGACCGGTCGTTCACCGAGCTGCTGCTCCTGGAGGACCGGGTCGTGGTGCTGGGTTCGAGCTGGCTGCCCGCACCGCAGGACGAGGGCTCGACCACGTCCGGGAGCGCTCGCGGGCTCACGGTGCCCGGCTGGGGCCCGGTCTGGGGCAACGCCACCACGACCGCCACGACGGTGGACGTCAGCGAGGCGTCGACCCCGTCGGTCCTGGACCGGGTGGAGGTGGAGGGTACCTACGTGTCGGCCCGGGCCGGCGGCGGCGACGTCCGCCTCGTCACGACCGTCACGCCCCAGCTGCCGTTCGTCGACCCCTGGCGCGTGCAGCAGGAACGGCTGACCGCCGACGGGGCCGACGGCGCCCTCGTCGAGCCCGACGGGGCCCTCTCGGAGCCCGACGCGCAGGACGAGGCCGAGGCGCTCGCCCGCAACCAGCAGGCCGTGCGCGACGCCTCGGCGTCGGACTGGCTGCCCGACCTCGTGCAGCGGGACGACGCGGGCGGCGTGGTGGCGCAGACCCCCGTCGACTGCGCGAGCGTCGCGCACCCGGGCACGCAGGCCGGCGCGGGGACGGTCACCGTGGCCACCCTCGACCCGACGGCGGAGCAGACCCTGACCGGCACGACGTCCGTCAGCTCCGACGGCTCCCTCGTCTACGCGAGCACCGACCGGCTCTACGTCGCGACCACCCGCGGCGGCTGGCTCTGGGGGGGCGCCCAAGAGCAGACCCGCACCGACCTGCACGGGTTCGCGACCGGCGAGCCGGGCCGGACGGACTACCTCGGCTCCGGCAGCGTCGAGGGCTGGCTGCTGGGGTCCTGGGCGATGGACGCCCACGAGGGCCACCTGCGGGTCGGCACGACGAGCAGCTCGCCCGTGCCCCCGAGCGGCGACGGGTCGGCGGACGGCCTGCCGGGGCGCCCGGCGCCCGTGGGCGCCACCAGCTCCAGCGTGGTCGTGCTGCGCGAGGGGGCCGACGCGCTGACCGAGGTCGGCCGGGTCGACGGCCTGGGGCCCGGTGAGCAGATCCGGTCGCTGCGGTGGTTCGACGACCTGGCGGTGGTCGTCACCTTCGAGCAGACCGACCCGCTGTACACGGTGGACCTGGCCGAGGAGACCGCCCCGCAGGTGCTCGGCGAGCTGAAGGTCCTGGGCTACTCCGGCTACCTGCACCCGCTCGGCGACGGCATGCTCCTGGGCGTCGGCCAGGACGGCACCGAGGACGGCGCCCTGCTGGGGGCCAAGGTCGAGACCTACGACGTCACCGACCTGGCGGCCCCCACCGACCTGGCCACGCTGACCTGGCCGGGCTCGTCCAGCGCCGTGGAGTGGGACAGCCGGCTGTTCGCCTACCTGCCGGGCTCGCGGACGGCGGTCCTGCCCCTCGACCGGTACGACGCGGACAGCTGGAGCACCGGCCTCGTGGCGGTCAGGGTCGCCGAGGACGGCAGCGTGACCGAGACCGGCGCCTGGGACGCGACCGAGGGCGGTGGCGTCAGCGGTCTCGCGACCACGGCGGACCTGGTCCTCGTGGCGGCCCAGACCTACGGCACCGACGGCAGCCCCGGCACGGAGCTCACGGTGCTGTCCACGGACGGTCTGCGGCCGCTGGCGCAGGCCCGGCTCGGTTGATCGAGCCCGTCAGGCCGGCGGCCGGGTCCTCGCCATCAGGCCAGCACGGTCCGCACGACGCGGCGGGTGCGCCACACCTGGGCCACCACCCCGACGGCGATGATGGCCAGCGCCGCCCACGCCGCCAGCTCGACCGGGACCGGCGGCTCGTTGCGGGCCACGGCCAGCACCCCCCAGGCCGCGGCGGCGGCGAACGGACCGGCCGACACCCGCAACCGCAGCGTGACGTCCAGGACGACGACCGCCGCCGCGACCAGGGCCACGATCCCGGCCGCGCTGGCCAGCGCCGAGTCGGTGGGGGCCCCCAGGTGCACGCCGGAGATGGCGACGTTGGCCACCGTGGCGATGGTGACCCAGCCCAGCAGCAGCGAGGCCGCCGCCGTCGGGAGCGCCCGGTCCAGCCCGGTCGGCTCCGGGTCCTGCAGCCGGGCCAGGGCCGTCGCGGTGGTGGCGACGACGACGACGATCAGGACGTTGGCGACGAGCAGCCAGACGCCTTCCTGGGGGAACACCAGCTCCCAGACCGCGTTGGCGGTGAACGCCGCGGCCAGCCACCAGCCGACCCGGCGGTGGACGTGACGGTCCAGCTGGGCCGGGAGCGCCTGGTAGACGGCGTAGGCCAGGCAGGCCGCGAAGATCACGCCCCAGATGGCGAAGGCCCAGCCGGCGGGGGTGACCACCGTCGCGTAGGTGTCCGACACCTCGGCCACGCTGCGGGCCCCGGGCAGCGCCGAGCCGAGCGGGCTGCCGACGACCTGGGCCACGGCCGCCGCCACGACCGCGGCGGCGCGGGCGACGTCGGCCCGGTCGTGACCGGGGTGGTGCTGGTCCGGGTGCTCGTGACCCCGGGTGGCCGGGCCGTCCGCGGGCGGCGGGGCCGGCGGCGGCGCGGTGCGGGGCGGCTCGTCGGTCGCGGGGCGGCGCGGGCCGGCGGCGGCCCCGGTCGAGGGCAGGTCGGCGTGGCTCATGACCGGCCATCCTGGCCCGAGGCGTCCGCCTGCGCGATGGCGGCCTCGAGCCGGTCCAGCTTGCCGGTCAGCTCACCAGTCCGGCCGGGCCGGACGTCGGCCTTGAGGACGAGCGACACCCGGGGCGAGGTCTCGGCCAGGACGTCGACGCAGGCCTTGACCAGGCCCATGCACTCGTCCCACTCCCCCTCGACCGTGGTGAACATGGAGTCGGTCCGGTGCGGCAGGCCCGACTCCCGGACGAGCACCACGACCCGGGCGACGGCGTCGGACACCGACCCGTCGGGACCGCAGACGGACGGTGCGACCGAGAAGGCGACCAGCATCGCGCCAGGCTAGCCAGCCCGGGCGCGGCTCACCCCTCGACGGCCTCCACCAGCCGGTCCGCGGCCGAGAACGGGTCCAGCGTCCCGGACGCGACCTGTCCGGCCACCTCGTCCAGCAGCCCGCCGGAGCCGAGCTCGCCGAAGCGCCGCTGCAGCGTCGTCAGCGCCAGGGCCCGGACCTCCACGGCGGCCCGGCGTCGTCGGACGTGCTCGGCCCGCCCGTGCTCCAGCGACCACGCCTGGTGCTGCTCGAGCGCCTCCAGCAGCTCGTCGACCTCGCCCCGCGAGGCCACGGTGCGGACCACGGAGGGACGCCAGTCGCCGGGGGCCCGGCCGTCGGCGCCGAGCGCGATGGACTGGCGCAGCTCGCGCACCGTGGCGTCGGCCCCGTCCCGGTCGGCCTTGTTGACGGCCAGCACGTCGGCGACCTCGAGGATGCCCGCCTTGGCGGCCTGCACCCCGTCACCCATGCCGGGCGCCAGGAGGACCACGGTGGTGTCGGCCAGGCCCGCGACCTCGACCTCGCTCTGCCCGACGCCCACGGTCTCGACCAGGACCACGTCCACGCCCGCGGCCTCCAGGACCCGGACGGCCTGGGGGGTGGTGGCGGCCAACCCGCCGAGGTGCCCCCGGGAGGCCATGGAGCGCACGTAGACGCCGTCGTCCAGGGCGTGGCTGCCCATCCGCACCCGGTCACCCAGCAGCGCCCCGCCGGAGAACGGTGAGGACGGGTCCACCGCCAGCACCCCCACCCGGGAGCCCCGGGCCCGCAGCGCGGTCACCAGGGCCGACACCGTGGTGGACTTGCCGACCCCCGGGGGCCCGGTCAGCCCGAGCACCCAGGCCGTGGCCGGGGAGCCGACGGCGAGCGCGCGGGCGACCTCGCGCAGCTGCGGCCCGCCGTCGCTGACGACCGACACCAGCCGGGCGACCGCCCGGTGCGAACCCTCCCTCGCCGCGGCGAGCTCGGCCCCGACGTCCAGCTGCCGTCGTTGCCGGGCGCCGCCGACCATCAGGCGCGAGGCACGCGCAGCAGCAGCGCGTCACCCTGGCCGCCGCCGCCGCACAGCGCCGCGGCACCGGTGCCCCCACCGCTGCGGCGCAGCTCCAGGGCCAGCGTCAGGGCCAGCCGGGTGCCGGACATCCCGACCGGGTGACCCAGCGCGATGGCGCCACCGTTGACGTTGACCCGCTCGGCCACCTGCTCCGGGCTCAGCCCGAGGTCGGCGACCGACGCCAGGGCGACCACGGCGAAGGCCTCGTTGATCTCGTACCGGTCCAGGCCGGCGGGGTCGAGGCCCGCCCGCCGGCACGCGGCGCGGATCGCCGCCGACGGCTGCGTCTGCAGCGTCGAGTCCGGCCCGGCCACCATGCCGGCCTCGCCCACCTCGGCCAGCCAGGGCAGGCCGCGGGACTCCACCAGGTCCTTGCGGGCGACCACCACGGCGGCCGCCCCGTCGGAGATCTGGGACGCGGACCCGGCGGTCACCGTGCCGTCGGAGCGGAACGCGGGACGGAGCCGGCCGAGCGACTCCACCGTGGTGTCGGCCCGGATCCCCTCGTCGGAGTCCACGGTCACCGGCTCACCGCGCCGCTGCGGCACCTGCACGGGCACCACCTCGTCGGCGAAGCGGCCGTCCTTCCACGCCCGGGCCGCCAGCTGGTGGGAGCGGGCCGAGAAGGCGTCCTGCTCCTGCCGCGTGAAGCGGTACCGGGCGGCGGTCGCGGCGTCACCGGGCCCGCCGTGGCTCCCCGTGGGGTCGGCGGGGTCGTTGGCGTCCTCGGTGAGCGCCCCCATCGCCTGCGCGGTGAAGGTGTCGCGCAGACCGTCGTAGGCCATGTGGTCCAGCAGCGTGACGTCGCCGAAGGTGTGCCCGGCGCGGCTGCCCGGCAGCAGGTGGGGGGCCTGGGACATCGACTCGGTGCCACCCGCGACCACGACGTCCGCCAGACCGGCGGTGATCATGGCGTCGGCCATCGTGATCGCGTTCAGGCCGGACAGGCAGACCTTGTTGATGGCGACGGCGGGCACCGACATGGGCAGACCGCCGGCCACGGCGGCCTGCCGGGCGGGGCTCTGCCCCACACCGGCCTGCAGCACCTGCCCGATGACGGCCTGGTCAACCTCGGCGGGCGAGAAGCCCGACCGCTCCAGGGCCGCCCGGATGGCGGCGCCCGCGAGCACCGGGGCGGACAACGATGACAACGCACCCTGCAGCCGCCCCATGGGCGTGCGGGCACCGGCGACGATGACGGAGACCATGTGGACACGCTAACGCCCGGCCGGGCCGTCACCGCTCCCCCGGCGGCGCGCGACCCGCGTCCGCCCTACCGTGGGGACGTGGCCACCGCCCTGCCCCCCGCAGCCCGCCCTGACCCGTCCGGTCGGCCCGACCCCTCCGAGCAGCCAGACCAACCCGACCAGCCCGACCAGCCCGACCTGCCCGACCTGCGCGGAATGCCGGGTCTGCTCGGGGTCGACCACGTCGGGATCGCCGTCGCGGACCTGGACCTGGCGGTCGACTTCCACACCCGGGTCCTGGGGCTGCGGGTCACCCACCGCGAGACCAACGCGGAGCAGCAGGTCGAGGAGGTCATGCTCGCCGGCCCGGGCCAGCCCGCGGGGTCGGTCCAGGTGCAGCTGCTCGCCGCGACGGACCCGACCTCGACCCTGGCGCGGTTCCTGGACACCTCCGGCCCCGGTCTGCAGCAGCTCGCCTACCGGGTGCGCGACGTCGAGGCGGCCGCCGCCCACCTGCGTGCGGCCGGGGTCCGCGTGGTCTACGAGCGGCCCCGGCGGGGCACGGCCGGGAGCCTGGTCAACTTCGCCCACCCGAAGGACTGCGGCGGCGTCCTCGTCGAGCTCGTGCAGCCGTCGCCGGACCCGCCCGGCCCCCCGACCTCCCACTAGGGTCGGGCAGGCGCGCCCGGAACCACGTACAGCCAGCAAGAACCGCCGGTCATGAGGAGCATCACCGTGAGCGACATCAGCCCGACCCAGTTCGCCGTCGTCATGCGTGGCTACGACCGCTCGCAGGTCGAGGCCCGCCTGGCTCAGCTCGAGCGGTCGCTCAAGGAGGCGCGGTCCCGGGTCGAGGACCTCGACGCCCGCTCCATGCAGCTGGCCGGAGAGCTGTCCGAGGCCCACCGGCAGCTGCGCGAGGCGGAGCGACCCTCCTACTCCGGTCTCGGCTCCCGCATCGAGCAGCTGCTGCGCCTGGCCGAGGAGCAGTCCTCGGACATGGTCTACCAGGCCACCAACGACGCCGACGAGATGCGCGCCCAGGCGCGCCTGGAGGTCACCGAGCTGCGGGCCTCGGCCGAGAACGCCGTGGCCGAGACCCGGGCGACCGCGTCGCGCGAGTCGCAGGAGATGCTTGACCAGGCCAGGAACGACGCCGAGGAGGTCCTCGACGACGCCCACCGCAAGGCCGACGACGCCGTGCAGGCCGCCGAGCGGCACGCGGCCAAGCTGGTGTCCGCCGCCGAGCAGGAGGCCGCCGAGAAGCGCTCGACCGCGGACCGCGACGTGGCAAGGCTGCGGGCGACCGGTGACCGTGAGGCCACCGAGGTCCGGTTGACGGCCAAGAAGGAGGCCGAGGACGCCCGCACCGCCGCCAAGCAGGACGCGGACCGGATGCGGGCCGAGGCGGCGGCGCTGCTGGAGGCCACCCGCGAGCAGACCAACCAGGCGCGCGCGGACGTCGAGATGCAGATCGCCTCGGACCTCGAGGACGCCGAACGGGAGATCGCGGGGCGCCACGAGGCGGCGGTCCACCAGGCCCAGACCATCGTCGGCGACGCGGAGGGGCGCGCCAACACGGCCGAGGCCCGGGCCGCGAAGGCCCTGGAGGCCGCCGAGGCGACCCGTCGCAACGCGGACGAGCAGGCCAAGGCCCTCATCTCGAACGCCCGGCGCAACGCCGACGAGGCCCTGGCGCAGGCCCGGCTGCACGCCGAGCGGGTGCTCGGCGAGGCCAAGGCCGAGGCCGAGAGGTCCCGCGGCACGGCCCAGCGCGACGTCGACGACCTGACCAAGCAGCGCGAGTCCATCACCGAGCACCTCAACCAGCTCCGCAGCCTGCTGGGCGGCGCCGCCTCCCCCGCCCTGGCCGGGGCCGTCGACCGGGGCCAGCTGCCCGCCTCGTCCACCCCCGCGTCCGGCACCCCGGACGAGGCCGGGCACGGCGACGCCGCGCGGGACGGGCAGGCCTCCCAAGGGCAGGACGCGGCCGAGGACCACACCGTCGAGACGTCGTCGCAGGAGCACGCGTCCGAGGCCGCCGTCGACCACGACGACGACGCCGTGGTGGACGGTGTGGTCGAGGACGAGGTCGAGGGCGTCGAGGGCGAGGTCGAGGTCGAGGAGGACCGGCCCGAGGGCGCCGGCACCGCGTCCGACGGGCGGGGCTGACCGGCACCGCACGAGCGACATCGCTGCGTCGGCCCCCCGGTCGGGCCCGACGGGCCTACCGTGGACCGCGTGAGCGCCCCCACGTCCCGTCCGGTCGCGGGCCGAGAGCCCGTCGGCGGGTCCGAGCCCGCCGGCCAGGGGCGCGAGGAGGGCCAGGACCCCCACCCGGTGCCGCCGTCGCCCGAGGAGCGTGAGGTCGGGGCGTCCGAGGACCCCGCCGGCCCTCCCGGCACCGATCCCGACGCCGGCCCTCCCGGCACAGACCCCGGCTTGATCGGTGCCTCCGAGCCCGACCCGGCGAGCCCGGACCCGGTCCACCCGGCGGTGGCCGTCGCCGTCGCGGGCTCGCGGTCCTTCTCCCCCTTCGGGGTCGGGTTCGTCGGGGCCCTCGGCGTCCTGCTGGCGATCGGGCTGGTGCAGGCGTTCGTCCAGGCCGGGCAGATCGTCACCCTCGTCTTCGCCGCCCTGTTCCTGGCGCTCAGCCTGGACCCGTTCGTCGCCTGGCTCGAGCGGCGCGGCCTCCCCCGACCGGCAGCGGTCGCCGTGACCTTCGGGCTCCTGGTCGTGGCCGTCGGCGGCTTCTTCGCCGCCGTCGCCCCGCTGGTGGTCTCCGAGGGGACCCAGCTGCTGCGCGTCTCGCCGATCTACGCGACCAGGATCGAGCAGAGCGACCTGGCCCAGGGCCTCGACGACCGGTTCGGCCTGTTCCAGCGCATCAACGCCGAGATCGAGAGCAGGCTCAGCAGCAGCTCCACCGTGGACGCGCTGTTCGGCGGGGTCCTGGGCGCCGGCCGGGCCGTCGTCACCGGTGTCTTCAGCCTGCTGCTGGTGCTCATCCTCACGCTGTACTTCCTGGCCTCGCTCAAGAGCATCACCGCGGGGGCCTACAAGCTGGTGCCCCGCACCCGCCGCGAACGGGTCCGCGAGATCGGCGAGGAGGCCCAGCGCCGCGTCGGCGGGTACGTGCTCGGCCAGCTGGCCGTCGCGACCCTGAACGGGCTGCTGTCGTTCGTCGTGATGTCGATCCTCGACGTGCGCTACTCGGTGGCCCTGGCCTTCGCCGTCGGGGTGTTCGGGCTGATCCCGCTCGTCGGCGCCACCCTGGGCGCCATCCTGGCCTGCACGGTGGCCGGGCTCGGCGACCTGACCGACGGTGTGGTGCTCGCCATCTGGTTCCTGGTCTACCAGCAGGTCGAGAACTACCTGATCCTGCCGCGCATCATGGCCCGCACCGTCGCGGTCCCCAGCACGCTCGCCGTCGTCGCGGCCCTGGTGGGCGGGTCGCTGCTCGGTCTCATCGGTGCGCTGGTGGCCATCCCGCTGGCCGCGACGATCCTGCTCGTCGTGCAGCGGGTGGTGTACCCGCGACAGGAGGCGGCCTGACCCACGGCAGCACGGCTCAGGCCGCCCGCACCTTGGTGGTGACGCGCTCGTAGGGCCCGTCCCAAGTCCGGGGCAGCGGTGAGGCACCGGGGGCGACGGTGGCGACGACCTCGTCCAGCGCACGCCGCACGTGCTGCTCGCCGACCCAGAGGTGCTTCGCGCCGTCCACACCCACGACCCGGGCCTGCGGCACCACCGCGAACCGCTCGCGCGCCTCGGGCGGCTGCAGGTAGTCGTCGTGCTCGGGCACGAGCGCCAGCACGTCGCGGCCGTCCGCCGCCCACCAGGCCAGGTCGGCGTCGGTGGAGTAGCGCAGCGGAGGGGACAGCAGCACCAGCCGGCGCACCAGCGGGTCCCGGGCGTGCAGCAGGGCGAGGTCGGTGCCGAACGACCAGCCCAGCACCGTGACGTCGGGCAGCCCGGCGTCCTCGGCGAACGCCAGCGCGGCCGTCACGTCGTGCCGCTCGTCGCGACCGGCGTCGAAGGTCCCCTCGGAGGTCCCGCGCGGGCTGCTGACCCCGCGCAGGTTGAACCGCAGCACCGCCACCTGCGCCAGCGCCGGCAACCGGTAGGACGCCTTGAGGAGCACGTGGGAGTCCATGTAGCCGCCGTGGGTGGGCAGCGGGTGCAGGCAGACGAGCGTCGCGACCGGGTCCCCCTCGGGCGGCAGGGCCAGCTCACCCACCAGGCGCAGCCCGTCCGGGGTGTGCAGCTCGACGTCCTCGCGACGTGCGGGCAACCGGGTCGTGGGGCCGATCTCGACCGGTCCCACGTCGGCGGTCACGACGGTCTCGGTGCGGGGGGCGCTGGGGGTGGTGGACGGCACGGCCCGCACGTTACCGCCGTCCGTGCCCACCCCTCGGCCTCCTGGCCCGTCAGCGACCCGTGCGGCTGCGGCGCTCCCAGCAGGCGGTGTGCCAGTGCCGTCGACCGTCGGAGGCCTGCCCGCCGAGCAGGGGGCGGGCCTCGGGCCAGGCGACCACGTGCGGGGTCGCGGGCCGGATCCGGCCGAAGCAGCCGGGGCAGGTGTAGTCCTTGCTGCTGGTGGCCCCGCTGATCCGACGCACCACCCAGGACCCGTCGCCGTGGTGCTCGGTCGTGTCGCCGGTCGGGCCGCCCGTGAACAGCGGCCGCTCCTGCCCGGCGGCCCGCTGCCACTTCGACAGCCCGCGCGACGAGGGTCGCCCGCCGGGACGTGAGGATCGGGCCATGGCCCCAGTGTCCCCGCTCCGTGGGCCCCCGCGGGACGCCCTAGGCTGCCGGACGTGCGGATGGTGATCGCTCGGTGCGAGGTGACCTACTCGGGTCGGCTCGACGCCTACCTGCCCCCGGCCGCGCGCCTGCTGGTGCGCAAGGCCGACGGGTCGGTGCTGGTGCACTCCGACGGCGGGTCCTACAAGCCGCTCAACTGGATGTCACCGCCGTGCACCACCACGGTGCAGGCGCCCGAGGACACCGACCCGGCCGGCGCGGTCGAGGTCTGGCGGGTACGCGCCAAGAAGGGCGACGACGAGCTGCGCGTGGTCATCCATGAGGTCCTCCACGACCACCAGGTCGAGCTCGGCGTCGACCCGGGCCTGGTCAAGGACGGCGTGGAGGCGCACCTGCAGATCCTGCTGGCCGCCCACCCCGACACCTTCGGCGAGGGGTACCGGCTGGTCCGCCGCGAGCACATGACCCCGATCGGCCCGGTCGACCTGCTGCTGCGCGACGCCTCGGGCGCCCACGTGGCGGTCGAGGTCAAGCGACGCGGCGAGATCGACGGCGTGGAGCAGCTGACCCGCTACCTGGACCTGATGAACCGCGACCCGATGCTGGCGCCGGTCCGCGGTGTGTTCGCCGCCCAGGAGATCAAGCCCCAGGCCAGGGTGCTGGCCACCGACCGCGGCATCGACTGCCTGCTCGTGGACTACGTCACCCTGTCGGGTCGCGACGACCCGACCGCCCGGCTGTTCTGAGCGGGCCGGCCGGGGACCTCACCCGGTCAGGGGCGGGGCCAGGTCGTCCCAGACCAGGAGCAGGTCCTCGGTCAGCCCGGCGAGCAGCTCCGTCGCGCTCAGTGCCGCCGTCGCGCTCAGGTCCGCCGTCGGCACCGCGAGGAGCGGCACCCCGCTGAGCCGCGCCAGCGCGAAGCCGTCCAGGGCGGCCAGCAGCACCCTGACCCGCCCGGGGTCGCGTCCGGCCCCCTCGAGCAGCCTGACGACGAGCCCTTGGAGGGACTCGTCGTAGCGGCGCAGCCGGGGGGCCAGGGCGGGCGAGTCGGCGGCCGAGGCGAGCGAGACGAGCAGGCTGCGTACCCGCTGCGGGTCCGGACCGGCGTCGGTCGGGTCGAGCCACACCCGGACCACGAGCGCGGCCACGTCACGGTCGTCGGCCAGGACCCGCCCACCACCGGCCGCCCGGTCCAGCAGCGCGGTCGCCACCGCCAGGTAGCCGTCGTACAGGCGCTCCGCGGCGGCGCGGACCAGGTCGTCGACGGTGTCGAAGTAGTAGCTGACCGCCGCGAGCGGCACCCCGGCCTCGGTGGCGACGGCGCGGGCGCTCAGCGCGTGCGGCCCGTCACGACCCAGCAGGGCGGCGGCCGCCGACACCAGGGCCTCGCGGCGCTGCTGCCCGCGGGCGCTCATCGGCTGGTGAGCTGCAGGCCGACGACACCCGCGACGACGAGCACGATGCTGACCAGCCGGGCGACGCCCACCCCTTCACCGAGCCACACCATGCCCACCACCGCCGTGCCCACCGCACCGATGCCGACCCACACCGCGTACGCGCTGCCGACCGGGAGGCTGCGCAGCGCGGTGCTCAGCAGCGTGAAGCTGAGCCCGGCGAAGACCACGAAGCTGATCGTCCAGCCGATGTTGCGGAACCCGTCCGACAGCTTGAGCGAGATGGCGAACGCCGTCTCGAAGAACCCCGCCAGTACCACCAGTGCCCAGGCCATCTCGGGCCTCCGTCTCATCTAGTACGTTCGTACCACTTGGTACGACCGTACCACTAGAGCGCGGCGCGCAGCACCTCCTGCGCGATCGGGACGTCGTCCGGGAAGACCATGACCCGCGGACCGGCCGTGGTGGGCGCCAGCGTGGCCCGGATGCCGTGCTCGAGCAGGCGTCGGCGCAGCAGCTCCGCCTCCACGAACGTGGGCGGCGCGGCGACGGCCCTCAGCAGGCCGTAGTCCTGCTCGTCACCGGGCTCGACCCTTCGTGCGACCACCGAGCGGCCACGGCTGAACGTCCAGCGCAGCAGCAGCACCAGCACCAGCACGGCGACCAGGGCGACGAGGGGACCGAAGGCGTAGCTGTAGTTCTCCCAGGCGGGCACGGGTCCAGTGTGCGCCTCGGAGCGGAGGCCGGCACGGTGCCGCGGTGGCGCCGGGGCCGCGGCGACCTAGGCTGAGGCGCGTGGTCATCCTCTCGCGCATCTACACGAAGACCGGCGACGCCGGAACGACCGACCTGGGCGACATGTCGCGCACCCACAAGACGGATCCGAGGCTGGTCGCCTACGCCGACACCGACGAGGCCAACTGCGCCATCGGCGAGGCCATGGCCGGGGCGCCCCGCGCAGAGCTGGACGACGACGTCGCCGCGCTGCTGCTCCGGGTCCAGAACGACCTGTTCGACGTCGGGGCCGACCTGTGCACGCCGCTGCGCCCCAGCTACGAGTACCCGCCCCTGCGCGTCACCCAGGACTACGTGGCCGACCTCGAGACCGCCATCGACACCTACAACGCCGACCTGCCCAAGCTGCGCTCCTTCGTGCTGCCGGGCGGGACCCTGGCCGCGGCGCGCCTGCACACCGCGCGCACGGTCGTCCGTCGCGCGGAGCGGTCCACCTGGGAGGCCATCGAGCGCTACGGCACCGAGCCGGTGGCCTCCGAGGACGGTGACGGCGGCGTGTCCACCCTCACCGCCCAGTACCTCAACCGCCTGTCGGACCTGCTGTTCGTGCTGTCGCGCTACGCCAACCGGGCCGCCGGCGACGTGATGTGGGCCCCGGGCGGGGGACGGCAGCAGCAGCCGGGATGAGACCCGTCTCACCGGCGTCTCATCCGCGGTCCCGGCCGGGGCTGGTCTGCTCGCGTCGTGGACGACGACAAAGGACCTGAGCCGACCGTGGACGAGGTAGGCCTCGTCCACGGCCCGGTGGCCGAGGCCGCGCTCCGCACCGCCGCCGAGCAGCTGGGCGGGCACCTGGAGCGCACCGCCCTCCGCTCGGTCGACCACCGGCCCGGTCGCGGGGCGACCGCGGTGCACGACGTGCGGGTCCGCCTGCCGTCCGGCCCGGTCGACCACGTCCTGGCCCTGACCACGGACGTGTCGGCGGTGGACGGGGCGCCCGGCACGCTGGTGCTGACCCGCGGCGGGAGCCGGCTCGGGGTCTGGCGGCTGCCCCACGACCCGTCCCTGCCGGGCCTGCTCCCCGCCCTGGACCCCGCTGCGGTGGCGGGGCTGCTGAGCACCTGCGGGGTGCCGTCCCGCCCCGACGACGTCACCCTGCAGCTGCGGTCCTACCGCCCCCGACGCCGTGCCGTGGTCGAGGCCGGCACCGACCGGACGGGCCTGTTCCTCAAGGTGGTGCCGCCGGAGGACGCCCGCGCCCTGCACGAGCGGCACCGGGAGCTCGCCACCGCGGGGGTGCCCGCAGCGCGCAGCCTCGGGTACGACCCCAGGGGCGTCGTGGTGCTGGAGCGGCTCGGCGGACGCACCTGGCGCCGGGCCCTGCGCGAGGGCCTGGCCTCACCGTCGGCCGAGGACCTGTGGCGCGCGGTGGACCGGCTGCCCGACCGCCTGCTGGAGACCCCCCGCCGACCCTCCTGGGCGGAGCAGTCCTGGCACCACGTCGAGCTGCTGTGCGCCGCGCGCCCCGACGCCGCCACCGAGGTCCGCGCCCTCGCGGAGGCGGCGGACGTGGCCCAGGCGGTGGCGTCCCTGCCCCTGGTCCCGGTCCACGGCGACCTCTACGAGGCGCAGGTGATGGTCG
Organism: Aquipuribacter aurantiacus; assembly: GCF_051216895.1. Taxonomy (NCBI): domain Bacteria; kingdom Bacillati; phylum Actinomycetota; class Actinomycetes; order Micrococcales; family Intrasporangiaceae; genus Aquipuribacter; species Aquipuribacter aurantiacus. Next base: position 149,477 of record NZ_JBPKAO010000009.1, on the reverse strand, counting down.
TGGACGGCCGGCTGTCCGGGCTCCTCGACCTGGACACCGCCGGGCCCGGGCACCGCGTGGACGACGAGGCCTGCGTGCTGGCCCACCTCGCCCTGCTCCCGCTCGCCCACCCGGACGCGACCGCCGCGTGCTCGACCGCCTTCCACCAGCACCTGCGCGCCGCGCGCAGCGACCCCGAGGTGCTCTGGCGCCGGATGGCCCTGGTGCTGCTGACGCTGGCCACCGGACCGGCCCGCAACCGCCGACCGGGCTGGCAGCGCCGCACCGACCAGTGGCTGGCGCTGCCCAGGGTCGCCCTGGGCCTGACCGGGGACCGGCCCTGGACCCAGGACGTCGACCTGCTGCCCCGGCTGCTGGCCGCCGCCCGGCACGCCGGATGAGAGACCACTCATCGTCGTCTCCTCGTCCTCTCCCCGCCGACCGGCAGCATCGGGTGCACGAGCAGGCCGGCACCGGCGTGCCGCACCACGACGCAGCCGGAGGCGACCGATGTCGATGAGCAGGACATGGGCCGTCGCGGCGGCCGTCGGCTTCGGGACCAGCGCCGCGGTCGGGGTCACGGCCTTCGCGCTGGAGGACGCCGACCCACGGCTCGACCAGAGGTCCGTGGTCGTGGTGGGCTCCGACTCCTCGACCGGCGGCGACCCAGACCTCGCCGGCGCCCCCGGGGCGGCCTCCGACCCCTCGCCGTCCGCGGGCGCCGTGCCGAGCGTCACCGCGACGCCCTCCCCGTCCCCGACCCCCAGCCCGCCGCCGCTCCCGCCGCCACCGCCCGAGGTGGACAGCCCGCCGTCGCCGGACAGCCCGGCGCCGGCACCTGCTCGCGCACCGGCCCCCGCACCGGACAGCCCCGACTCCCCGGCCGCCGCGCCCCGTCCGGCACCCGCTCCCGCACCGGCGCCCGCGCCGGACTCCCCCGAATCCCCGGACTCCCTGGACTCCCCGGAGACGGACGACAGCCCCGACTCCCCGGACGACGACGACGAGGACGACGAGGACGACGACTGAGCTGGTCGCCTCAGGCGACGTTGACGCCGCGACCCGGCGGTCCCGACTCGACCCAGAGCACGAGGGCGGCCGCCGACGTGACCGGGACCGCCAGCTCGACCGTCCGGCCTCGCACCGACCCCCGCAGCACGGTCAGCCCCTGCGGGACCCCGTCGTCCTCACCTGCGGCCCAACGGCCGAACAGCTCCAGCTCACCCCGGTCCAGGACGAGCGAGCGGGACGCGAGCAGCGTGTAGGACGGGAACCACCGCAGCGCGTCGGTGTCGAAGCGGGCGGCGCCGCGCCGCCAGCGCGAGAACGCGCCCACGCTGCCCGGCAGACGGACGTAGCAACGGAACGCGCCGAGCCCGTTGGAGAACCGTCGCCAGGCCAGCACGACGGCCAGGGCCACGACCACGGCCAGCGCCACCAGCACCACGGCGACCAGCACCGACGACACGTCCGTGCCGGGCACGACCGGGCCCGGTATGTCCCGCCCGCCGCCCCCCGCGGCCACCGCACCGACGAACCACCCCAGGTCGGTCCCCAGCAGCGTGTCCGTCGGCGTGCCCTCTCAGGCCTTGGCTGAGGAGGAGGAGACCGTGACCTGCTGGGCGACGATGGTCACCAGGTCGTGGTCGACGGACAGGAAGCCGCTGGACACCTCGGCGACCACCTGCGCGCCGTCCGTGCCCTGCACCGACACGGGTCCGTCGGCCAGCAGGGACAGGAACGGCTCGTGGCCGGGCAGCACCCCGAGGGACCCCTCGGGTGTGGCCGCGGTGACCATGCGGGCCTCGCCGGACCACACCTCCCGGTCGGCCGCCACGAGCTGCACCTTCAGGGCCATCAGGAACCGGTCTCCTTCTGGATCTTGTCCCACTGCTTCATGACGTCGTCGATGCCACCGACGTTGTAGAACGCCTGCTCGGCGACGTGGTCGAGCTCACCGTCCGCGATCTTGGAGAAGCCCTCGATCGTCTCGGCCAGCGGCACGGTCGACCCGGGCACCGACGTGAACTTCTCGGCCATGTACGTGTTCTGGCTGAGGAACTGCTCGATGCGACGGGCCCGGTTGACGACCAGCTTGTCCTCCTCGGACAGCTCGTCCACGCCGAGGATGGCGATGATGTCCTGCAGCTCCTTGTTGCGCTGGAGGATCTGCTTGACCCGGGTCGCCGTGCGGTAGTGGTCCTCGGAGATGAACCGGGGGTCGAGGATCCGCGACGTCGAGGTCAGCGGGTCCACGGCCGGGTACAGACCGCGCGAGGCGATGTCGCGGCTCAGCGCCGTGGTGGCGTCCAGGTGGGCGAACGTCGTGGCCGGGGCCGGGTCGGTGTAGTCGTCGGCGGGGACGTAGACGGCCTGCAGCGACGTGATCGAGTGGCCACGCGTGGACGTGATCCGCTCCTGCAGCTGGCCCATCTCGTCGGCCAGGTTGGGCTGGTAGCCGACGGCGCTGGGCATGCGGCCCAGCAGGGTCGACACCTCGGAGCCCGCCTGCGTGAACCGGAAGATGTTGTCGATGAACAGCAGCACGTCCTGGCCCTGGACGTCGCGGAAGTACTCCGCCATCGTCAGCGCGGACAGGGCGACCCGCAGGCGCGTGCCCGGCGGCTCGTCCATCTGACCGAAGACCAGGGCGGTCTTGTCGATGACGCCGGACTCGGTCATCTCGCCGATGAGGTCGTTGCCCTCACGGGTGCGCTCGCCGACCCCGGCGAACACCGACACACCACCGAAGTTCTCGGCGACGCGGTAGATCATCTCCTGGATGAGGACGGTCTTGCCGACGCCGGCGCCGCCGAACAGGCCGATCTTGCCGCCCTGGACGTAGGGGGTGAGCAGGTCGATGACCTTGATGCCCGTCTCGAACATCTGGGTCTTGGACTCCAGCTGGTCGAACGCGGGGGCGGTGCGGTGGATCGGCCAGCGCTCCTTGACCTCGAAGGTCTCCCCCTCCTTGAGGTTCAGGACGTCGCCGATGGTGTTGAAGACCTTGCCCTTGGTCTGGTCGCCGACCGGCACCGTGATGGGCGAGCCGGTGTCGACGACCGTGGCCCCGCGGACCATGCCGTCGGTGGGCTGCATCGAGATGGCACGGACGAGGTTGTCGCCGATGTGCTGCGCGACCTCCAGCGTCAGGGTGCGGGTGACGTCGCCGATGACGACGTCGGACTTCAGCGCCGCGTAGATGTCGGGCATGGCGTCGACGGGGAACTCGATGTCGACGACCGGGCCGATCACCCGGGAGACGCGGCCGGTGCCGGCAGAACCGGAGGTGGTCTGCTCAGAGGCGGTGGCGGTCATGGGAGTTCCTTCCGTCGTGCTGCGTCTGCGTGCTGGGGCGTCGTGAGCGTGGTCATGATTCGGATCCGGAGGAGGCGAGGGCGTCGGCGCCGCCGACGATCTCGCTGATCTCCTGGGTGATGGCGGCCTGGCGGGCGGCGTTGGCCTGCTGCTGCAGCCGTCGGATCAGGTCCGTGGCGTTGTCGGTCGCGGACTTCATCGCCTGCTGGCGTGCGGCGAGCTCGCTCGCCGAGGCCGACAGCATCGCCGAGTAGATGCGGCTCTGGATGTACTGCGGCATGAGCGCGTCGAGCACGGCGTCGGCGTCCGGCTCGAAGTCGTACAGCGGCAGCAGCTCTCCGCCACCGCTGCCCTCCTGCGCCTCGGCGACCTCGTCCACGACCTCGACGGGGAGCAGCCGGATGACGGTCGGCTCCTGCTTGACCATGTTGACGAACCGCGTGAAGACGATGTTGATCTCGTCGACCCCGCCGTTCTCGCTGCCCGCGAGGAACGCGTCGACCAGGGTCTGCCCGACCTCGGCCGCCGTCTCGAACTTGGGGGCGTCGGAGTCGCCGGTCCAGGACCGCTCGACGTGCCGGCTGCGGAAGCCGTAGAACGCCACGCCCTTGCGACCGAGCAGGTAGGGGACGACCTCCTTGTCGGCCTCGCGCAGCCGCTCCGCCAGCCGGTCGCCCTCCTTGATGACCGAGGAGGAGTAGGACCCGGCCAGACCCCGGTCGGAGGTGATGAGCAGCATCGCGGCCCGCTTGACCTCGGCCCGCTCCGTCGTCAACGGGTGGTCGACGTCGGAGAAGCTGGCCAGGGCCGACACGGCCCGGGTGATCGCCCGGGCGTACGGCGCCGCCTCGCGGCTGCGCTGCTGGGCCTTGACGATGCGGGAGGCCGCGATGAGCTCCATGGCGCGGGTGATCTTCTTGGTGGAGGTCACCGCGCGGATGCGCTCTCGGTAGACCCGCAGCGAAGCTGCCATCAGGTGTTCGCCGTCCCTTCCGTCGAGGTCGAGGTTGTCAGGTCAGATCGTGCCGGGGGCGCCTCAGCGCTTCTGGCGGACGATCCGTTCCTGGTTGACGTCGTCCTCGTCGATGGCGTCCGACTCCTCGTGGCCGGGGGCGCCGATGGCGCTCCCGTCGCCGGAGCGGAAACCCTGCTTGACCTCGGCGATGGCGCGCTCGAGCGTGCCGATCGCGTCGTCGTCCAGCTTGCCGGTCTCGCGGATGCCGCCCAGGACCTGGTCGTTGCGGCGCAGGTGGTCGATGAACTCCTGCTCGAAGCGGGCGATGTCCTCGACCGCGACGTCGTCCAGCTGGCCCGTCGTGCCGGCCCAGATCGACACGACCTGCTCCTCGACGGGGTACGGCGTGTACTGCGGCTGCTTGAGCAGCTCGACCAGACGCTCACCGCGCGACAGCTGGGCGCGGCTGGCCGCGTCCAGGTCGGAGGCGAACATGGCGAACGCCTCCAGCGCGCGGTACTGCGCCAGGTACGTACGCAGCGAGCCCGAGACCGACTTCATGGCCTTGACCTGAGCCGCGCCGCCGACGCGGGACACCGAGATGCCGACGTTGATGGCGGGGCGCACGTTGGCGTTGAACAGGTCGGACTCGAAGAAGCACTGGCCGTCGGTGATCGAGATGACGTTGGTCGGGATGAAGGCCGACACGTCGTTGGCCTTCGTCTCGATCATCGGCAGACCGGTCATCGAGCCGCCGCCCATCGCGTCGGACAGCTTCGCGCAGCGCTCCAGCAGACGGGAGTGCAGGTAGAACACGTCACCGGGGTAGGCCTCGCGGCCCGGCGGGCGGCGCAGCAGCAGCGACACCGAGCGGTAGGCCTCGGCCTGCTTGGACAGGTCGTCGAACACGATGAGGACGTGCTTGCCGGCGTACATCCAGTGCTGGCCGATGGCCGAGCCGGTGTAGGGGGCCAGGTACTTGAAGCCCGCCGGGTCGGAGGCGGGGGCCGCCACGATGGTGGTGTACTCCAGCGCGCCCGCGTCCTGCAGGGCACCGCGCACGCCCGAGATCGTCGAGCCCTTCTGGCCGATGGCGACGTAGATGCAGCGGACCTGCTTCTTGGGGTCGCCCGAGGCCCAGTTGGCCTTCTGGTTGATGATCGTGTCGATCGCCACCGCGGTCTTGCCGGTCTGGCGGTCGCCGATGATCAGCTGACGCTGGCCGCGGCCGATCGGGGTCATGGCGTCGATGGCCTTGACGCCGGTCTGCATCGGCTCGCGGACCTCCTGGCGGTCCATCACGCCGGCCGCCTGGAGCTCCAGCGCACGGCGCCCCTCGGGGACGATCTCGCCGAGGCCGTCGATCGGGTTGCCCAGCGGGTCCACGACGCGGCCCAGGTAGTTGTCGCCCACGGGGACCGACAGGACCTCGCCGGTGCGGCGGACCTCGAGGCCCTCCTCGATGCCGGTGAACTCACCCAGCACGACGACACCGATCTCGCGGACGTCCAGGTTCAGGGCCAGGCCCAGCGTGCCGGCCTCGTCGCCGAAGCGGACCAGCTCGTTGGCCATGACGCCGGGCAGGCCCTCGACGCGGGCGATGCCGTCGCCGGCCTCGGTCACGCGGCCGACCTCTTCGGTGGAGGCGCCGGTCGGCTCGTAGGACCGGACGAACTCGTCCAGCGCGTCGCGGATCTCCTCCGGACGGATGGTCAGCTCGGACATCTCGGTGCTCCTCGTGTCGTCGTGGTGCTGGGCTGTGCAACAGATCAGGTCGTGCGGGTCGTTCCCGGTCGTGCCGGTCGTGCGTGCCGCGTCAGCGGCCGAGCTGTTCGCTGGCGGCACCGAGGCGTCGCGCCACGGTCCCGTCGATGACGTCGTCGCCGATCTGCACCCGCATGCCGCCGAGGACACCGGGGTCGATGTCGACGGCGAGCCGCACCTGGCGGCCGTAGCGGCGGGTCAGCGAGGCCGCGAGGCGCTGCTGCTGCTCGTCGGTGGGCCAGCTGGCGACGACCACGTGGGCGACGAGGCGCTCACGACGCCGGGCCGCGGCCTGGGTGACGAACTCGAACGCCTGCTCCGGGCGACGGCCTCGCGGGTTGCTGGCCATCCGGCGCACCAGCACGGCCGTCTCCGGCGCGGCCTGGGCGTCGACGAGACGGCCGACCATGGCGGCCTTGGCCCCGTCGCTGCCCCGACGTTCCAGCAGGGCGGCCCGCAGGTCACGGTCCCCCGTGAGGACCTGACCGGCGCGGTGGACCTCCTGCTCGACGCGGTCGAGGCGGTTGGCCGCCTCGGACGCGGCCAGCACGGCGTCCACCCCGAGGACCTCGATCGAGTCGGCCAGGTCGTGCGCCGCGCTCCACCGGGACCGGGCCGCGCCCCCGAGCAGGTCGGCCGCGTCGGCGGTGACCTTGCCGGCGAGCAGCCGGTCGAGCAGCCGCGCCTTGGACTCGCCGTCCCGCGAGGGGTCGGTGAGCGCACGACGCAGCGGTACCGACGAGTCGAGCAGGTCGACGACCGAGAACAGCTGACGACCCAGGGTCGCCCGCTGGTCCGCGTCGGGCGTGCGGTCCAGCAGCGCCTCGAGCCGCTCGGCGGCCTCGGCGTGCGAGGTTCGGCTGACTCCGCGCATCAGGCGGTGCCACCACCCGGGACGCTGGAACCGGTTCGACCCACGGGCTGGGCGTCGCCCGCCTCGAGGTCGGCCAGGAACCGGTCGACCACGCGCTGCTGACGCTGCTCGTCGGTCAGGGACTCCCCGACCACACGACCGGCCAGGTCGACGGCAAGCCGTCCGACCTCGGCCCGCAGCTGCGCCACGGCCTGGACCCGCTCGGCCTCGAGCTGGCGCTGGGCCTGCTCGGTGACGCGGGCGGCCTCGGTCTGGGCGCGATCACGCATCTCGGCGATGATCGCAGCCCCCTCGCTGCGGGCCTGCTCGCGGATGCGGCCGGCCTCCTCACGGGCTTCGGCGAGCTGGTCGCCGTACTCCTTGAGCCTGGCGTCCGCCTCGGCCTGCGCGCGCTCCGCGCGCTCGATTCCGCCCTCGATGGTGGCGGTCCGGTCGTCGAGGACCTTGAGGTAGCGGGGCAGGACGTAGCGCCAGAACAGGATGAACAGGACCACGAAGACGACCGCCGACCAGACGATGTCGTAGGTCGCGGGAAGGAGCGGGTCGTACTCCGTCTCCGACGCGAGCACGACGCCTGTCATGGCGGTCGACATCAGAAGACGAAGCCTGCAGCGAAGCCGATCAGCGCGAGGGCCTCGGTGAAGGCGACACCGAGGATCATGGTGGTCTGGAGGCGACCGGCCATCTCGGGCTGGCGGGCCTGGGCCTCGACGGTCTTGCCGACGAGGATGCCGAGGCCGATGCCGGGGCCGATCGCGGCGAGGCCGTAGCCGATCGTCGCGATGTTGCCCTCGAGAGCGGCGAGCACGGTGGTGTCCACGGGATTCCCTTTCGATGGTGTGACGTGGGCGGTGCGGGTACTGGTCTCAGTGCTCCGGGTGGAGCGAACCGCTGATGTAGACCGCGGTGAGCAGGGCGAAGATGTACGCCTGGAGGGCGGCCACCAGGATCTCGAACAGCGTGAAGGCGAACCCGCCGAACAGGGTGACGACGCCGATGGCGCCGACCGCGTTGCCCTCGATCAGCTGCAGGAACAGGTAGTTCGTCGCGGAGAAGCAGAGGACCAGGAGCAGGTGGCCGGCGATCATGTTGGCCAGCAGACGGATCGTCAGCGAGAACGGCCGGGCGACGAAGGTCGAGATGAGCTCGATCGGCGTGACGATGATGTAGAGCGGCCACGGCACGTTCGGCGGGAACAGGCTGGCCTTGAAGTAGCCCAGGAAGCCCGACGTCATGATGCCGACGACGATGAACGTCCCGTAGGCCACGAGGGCCAGGACCAGCGGCATGCCGATCCGAGACGTCCCCGCCAGGTTGATGGCGGGGATGACGCCGGTGATGTTGAGCCCGAGAACCAGGAAGAAGATCGTGGCCAGCAGCGGGAAGAACTTGCGGCCGTCCTTCTTGCCCAGGATGTTCTCGGCCACCTGGACCCGGACGAAGTCGAGCAGCAGCTCGATGGTCCCGGTGAAGCGACCGGAGACGAGCCTGGCCCGTCGGGCGTAGAGGGTGAACAGCACCACCAGCACGACGAGCACGAACAGACGGATCAGCATGACCCGGTCGAGCTCGAAGATGGTGCCGCCGAAGGCGACCGTCGGCGGGAAGAAGTCCGCGAGGGTCGGAGGGGACCAGCCCTCGGAGTCCGCGACGGTGCGGGGGATCGCGGGCGAGATCAGCGTCGGCTCCCGGGGTCGGACCGGTCGGATGACCGGGTTCGGCTCGCGGACAGGTTCGGTTCACAGCTGTGGACCGAGGGGGTGCCCGAACAGGACGTCGGAACCCTACCAACCTCTGGCGGTGCCCCGGTCACACGTTCCCCCGGGGCTCCACGTAGGGCACCCGCGCCGAGGTCAGCGCCCGGTACTCCGCCCACAGCGTCAGCACCATCCCGACGACGATGCCGGCGAACAGCGCGGTCGGGTCGTAGAAGTCCTGCCCCCGCAGCACGGCCAGCACGACGATGAGCAGCACCACCTTGACCAGCCAGGACCCCAGGATCGCCCCGGCCACGACCAGGGGGTCTCCCCCGGCCACCCGGGCGCCGACGAGGACGGTCGTGGCCAGGAACGCCAGCGCGATGCCCACCCCGATCACCGCGCCCCACACCCCGGGCCAGCCGACCAGCAGGCCCGCGACCACCGCGGTGACCACCCCGGCGGCCAGGCAGACCACGAACGCGGTCCGCGAGGCCGTGCGCAGCGCGGCGCGCAGGGCGGCACCGCCCTCGCCGCCGCCGCCGATCAGGGGCTGGTCGGACGGCGTGGCCGGTCCGGCCGGTGTGCCGTAGGGGATGGCGGGGTCGCCACCGGGCTGGTCGGTCATCGGTCCTCCGTGTCGGCCGCCACGGGTTCGGGCGACCTGGTCTGGGTGTCGGGCTCGGGCGCCGTGTCGGGCTCGGACGCTCTGTCGAGGTCGGGCTCCGTGTCGGGGTCGGGTGCTGTGTCGGGGTCGGTGTCGGGAGTGGGCCCGCCGTCGGTGCCCGGTTCGAGCTCGGGTTCGGGCTCGAGCTCGTCGCCCTCCCAGGCGCCCGGGACGACCTCGCGGAGCAGGTCCTCACCGATCGCTCCGGCGCGCAGCAACCGCGGCCGCTCCCCCGTGCAGTCGACGATCGACGAGGCCAGGTCGTCCAGGCACGCGCCGCCGTCCAGGTAGATCGCCACGGAGTCGCCGAGCATCCCCTTGGCCTCGCCCATCGACAGGGCCGCCGGCTCGCCCGTGGTGTTGGCGCTGGACGTGGCCAGCGGTCCGGTCAGCGCCAGCAGCTCCAGGGCCACCGGGTGCAGGGGCATCCGCAGCGCGACCGTCCCCCCGGTGTCGCCGAGGTCCCACGACAGCGTCGGCTGGGCGTCGACCACGACGGTCAGCCCACCGGGCCAGAACGCCTCGACCAGGTCGCGGGCGTACGTCGGCACACCGGCCCCCAGCCCGTCGAGGGTGGCGATGTCGCCCACCAGCACCGGCGGCGGGGAGTCCCGGCCGCGACCCTTGGCCTCCAGCAACGAGGTGACCGCCCCCGGGGTGAAGGCGTCGCAGCTGACGCCGTAGACGGTGTCGGTGGGGACCACGACCAGCGCCCCTCGGGAGATGGCGGCGGCGGCGGCGGAGATGCCTCGCTCCCGGTCGCGGGGCACGGCGCAGTCGTAGGTACGGCTCACGGACGTCAGTCTCCCATCGTCGGCGCGGGCGCCCGGCGTGCGCTGGTGGAGCGGGGCCGACCGGTCAGGTCGTCGTGGTGGGCGACGTCGTGCCACCGCCCGGAGCGCGCGAGCACCGCTGCGGCGCCGTCGCACTGGGGCTCGGCGTGCTCCAGCAGGAGCAGGCCGCCGGGCACCAGCAACCGGGCGGCGACGTCGACGCAGACCCGCAGCACCCGCAGCCCGTCGGGCCCGCCGTACAGGGCCAGGGCCGGGTCGTGCTCGGCCACCTCGGGGTCGACCGGGACCGCGTCGTCCGGGATGTACGGCGGGTTGGCGGTGACGACGTCGCAGCGGCCGACGAGCTCGGGCAGCAGCTCGGCGGCCCGGGCGACGTCGCCCAGCGCCAGCTCGACCCGGCCCTGCCCCAGCGCCGCGACGTTGCGCGCCGCCCACGCGTGCGCGTGCGGGTCCAGCTCGACCGCCCCGACCCGGAGCTCCGGGACCTCGTCCACCAGGGCCAGCGGCACGGCCCCCGACCCGGTGCACAGGTCGACCGCCACCGGCGCACGCCGTTCGCGGGTCGCCACCGCGCGGAGCTCGTCGACCGCCCAGCCGGCCAGGAGCTCGGTCTCCGGCCGCGGCAGGAACACGCCCGGCCCGACGGCCAGCTCGATGCCGCGGAACGCCGCGACGCCGGTCAGGTGCTGCAGCGGCACCCGCGTCGCCCGTTCGGCCACCAGCGCCTGGAACCGCTGCTGCGCCCCGTCGGGCCAGGCGCCACGCATCAGCACCAGACGCTGGACGCCGCCCCGGTCGGTACCGGCCGCGTGAGCGGCCAGCAGCTCGGCGTCGGCGCGGGGCGACGGCACCCCGGCGGCGGCCAGTCGGGTGGTGGCCCCGCTCAGCTGCTGCGCGACCGTCTGCTGCGCGTCGCTCGTCCGGGGCCTGCCCGAGGCGGTCGGACCCGGCCCCACGGCGTCCCGCGCGGCGTCGTCCGCCGGGCTCACGCCTGGTCCTGCTGCCCGCTCAGCTGCTCCTCGGTCCGCAGCCGCACCAGGCTCTCCAGCACCGGGTCCAGGTCGCCGTCGAGCACGGCGTCCAGGTTGTACGCCTTGTAGCCGCTGCGGTGGTCGACGATGCGGTTCTCGCCGAAGTTGTACGTCCGCACCCGCTCCGAGCGGTCGACGGTGCGCACCTGCGAGGCCCGCACGCGCGCGGCGTCGGCGTCGGCGGCGGCCCGGGCCGCGGCCAGCAGCCGGGCCCGCAGGATCCGCATCGCCTGCTCGCGGTTCTGCAGCTGCGACTTCTCGTTCTGGCAGGTGGCGACCGTGCCCGTCGGCAGGTGGGTGATGCGGACGGCCGAGTCGGTGGTGTTGACGCTCTGCCCCCCCGGCCCCGAGGAGCGGAAGACGTCGACGCGCAGGTCACCGGCGTCGACCTCGACGTCGACCTCGTCGGCCTCCGGGTGGACCAGCACCCCGACGGCCGAGGTGTGGACGCGGCCCGCGGACTCGGTGACCGGGACCCGCTGCACCCGGTGCACGCCACCCTCCAGGCGCAGCAGCCCGTAGGCGCCCTCGGGGGCCGACACCGCCAGCGTCGCGCTCTTCACCCCGCCCAGGTCGCCGAGGGCCGCGTCGATGACCTCGGCCCGCCAGCCCCGCCGCTCGGCCCAGCGGGTGTACATCCGGACCAGCTCGCCGGCGAACAGCGCGGACTCCGTCCCGCCCTCCCCCGCCCGGACCTCGACGATGGCGTCGCGGGCGTCGTCCGGGTCACGCGGCACCAGCAGCAGCTGCAGCCGGTCCGCGGCCTCGCGCTCGGCGTGCTCCAGGCCCGGCAGCTCCTCGCGCAGCCCGACGTCGTGCGGCGCGAGCTCGCGGGCCGTCTCGAGGTCCTCGTGCGCCTGCGACCAGGCGGAGTGGGCGGCGACGACCGCGCCCAGCTGCGCGTAGCGGCGGGCCAGGCGGCGGGCCGCGACGGCGTCGCCGTGCACGGCCGGGTCCGACAGGGCGGCCTCGACCTCGGAGTGCTCGTCGAGCAGGGGCTTCACCGCGTCGTACACGACACCTCAGGACCTCATGACTCTGCTGGGCGGGAGACCACCGGCGGAGGACCACCGGCCGGACGACGACGGCGCCCGCCCGCGACCGGTGAGGGTGCGGGCGGGCGCCGTACGGCGGTCCTACTTGGCGTCGGACTCGGCCGGGGCCTTGCCGTAGCGCTTCTGGAACCGGGCCACGCGACCGCCGGTGTCCAGCAGCTTCTGCTTGCCCGTGTAGAACGGGTGGCAGTTGCTGCAGACGTCCGCGGCGATCTTGCCGCTGGTCTCGGTGCTGCGGGTCTGGAAGGTGTTCCCGCAGGTGCAGGACACGGTCGTGAGGACGTACTCGGGGTGGATCTCGGGCTTCATGTCTCTCCTCCTGGGGCGGTCGCCGGGTCGTCAGCCGCGATGGCGGTGCACGTGAACCGGAACCTGGTCGTCAGCAAGTGTGACGCATGGACCGTGCAGGTCCGGACACGTCAATGGCTCAGGCGTCGTCCCTGTTCCCGCCGGGCGAGTTCTTGCTCACCTGCATGAGGAACTCCGCGTTGCTGCGGGACTTCTTGAGCCGGTCCAGCAGCAGCTCGATCGCCTGGTTGGCGTCGAGCGCGCTGAGGACCCGGCGCAGCTGCCACATGATGCGCAGCTCGTCGGAACCGAGCAGGACCTCCTCGCGGCGGGTGCCGGAGGGGTTGACGTCGACCGCGGGGTAGATGCGCTTGTCGGCCAGGTGGCGCGACAGCCGCAGCTCCATGTTCCCGGTGCCCTTGAACTCCTCGAAGATGACCTCGTCCATCTTGGACCCGGTCTCGACCAGGGCCGTGGCCAGGATCGTCAGCGAGCCGCCGTTCTCGATGTTGCGGGCCGCACCGAAGAACCGCTTCGGCGGGTACAGCGCCGAGGAGTCGACGCCGCCGGACAGGATGCGCCCGCTGGCCGGGGCGGCCAGGTTGTAGGCCCGGCCCAGCCGCGTGATGGAGTCCAGCAGCACGACCACGTCGTGGCCCAGCTCGACCAGTCGCTTGGCCCGCTCGATCGCCAGCTCGGCCACGGTGGTGTGGTCCTCGGCGGGACGGTCGAAGGTCGAGGCGATGACCTCGCCCTTGACCGTGCGCTGCATGTCGGTGACCTCCTCGGGACGCTCGTCCACGAGGACGACCATGAGGTGGCATTCCGGGTTGTTGGTGGTGATCGCGTTGGCGATCGCCTGCAGGACGAGGGTCTTGCCGGCCTTGGGCGGCGACACGATCAGCCCACGCTGGCCCTTGCCGATCGGCGCGACCAGGTCGATGATCCGCGTGCTCAGGACACCCGGCTCGGTCTCCAGGCGGAGCCGCTCCTGCGGGTACAGCGGGGTCAGCTTGCCGAACTCCTCGCGGTTGCGCGCCTCGTCGACCGGCTGGCCGTTGACCGCGTCGACCCGGACGATCGCGTTGAACTTCTGGCGACGCTCCTCGTTGGGACGCTCCTGCTTGACCTGGCCGACGACGGCGTCACCCTTGCGCAGGCCGTACTTCTTGACCTGGGCGAGGGACACGTACACGTCGTGGGGGCCGGGCAGGTAGCCGGAGGTCCGGACGAAGGCGTAGCTGTCGAGGATGTCGACGATGCCGGCCACAGGGACCAGGACGTCGTCCTCGCGCACCTCGGGCTCGGAGTCCATGCCCCCGGGACCGCGCTCGCGGCCGCCGACGGGACGGTTGCCCTGCTTGTCGCGCTGACGGTTGCGGCCGCGGCGACGGCGTCCGCCGCGCTCGTCGTCGAACTCGTCCCGCGGGCCGGACTGGCTGCGGTCGTCGTCCGCGCCCAGGTCCTGGGTCTGCTCGCGGCCCTGCTGGTCGCGCGCCGCCCGCTCCATGTCGCGGTCCTGGTTGCGGTCACGGTCGGCGTTGCGGTCCCGGTCGGCGTTGCGGTCGGCGTTGCGGTCCCGGTCGGCGTTGCGGTCGGCGTTGCGGTCCCGGTCGGCGTTGCGGTCCCGGTCGGCGTTGCGGTCCCGGTCGGCGTTGCGGTCCCGGTCGGCGTTGCGGTCGGCGTTGCGGTCGGCGTTGCGGTCCCGGTCGGCGTTGCGGTCGGCGTTGCGGTCGGCTCGGGGACGGTCGCCGCCCCGCGGGGGGAGGTCGGGCAGGATCGGCTCGGCCTTGAGGACCGCTTCCTCGACCGCCGCCTCCGCGTCGCGCTGCGCCCGACGGCGGGCCCGGCTCGGCGCACGCTCGCCGCGGTCGCTCGACGTCCGGTCCTGCTGAGCCCGGTCCTGCTGAGCCCGGTCCTGCTGGCTGCGGTCCTGCTGGCTGCGGTCCTGCTGGCTGCGGTCCTGCTCAGCCCGGTCCTGCTCGACGGGGTCCGGCTGCTGGTCGCGCGACGGGGCGTCGCCCTGCTCCCGCGACACGGGGGTCTCCGGGGCGTTCTCGGCGCCGGGGGCCTCGACGACGACGTCCAGCGTGGGCGCACCGGCCGGCGCGGTCGCCCGGCGGCGGCGGGTCCTGGCCCGCGGTGCCTCCTCGGACGGACCGTCGGTGCCAGCGGTGGGGCTGCTGGGAGCGGGCGTCGTGGACGCCGGCTCCGCGACCGCAGCGTCAGCGGCGTCAGCGACGTCGGTGGCGGCGGGCTCAACGGCCGCAGGGGCGGCGCTGCGCGTCCGGGGGGCAGCACCGTTGCGCGCCTGGGCCGGGGCCGCGGAGACCCCGCCGGACCGCTCGCGCACCGCGCTGAGCAGGTCGGCCTTGCGCATCCGGCCGGCGCCGGGGATACCGAGCCGGGCGGCGACCGCCTGCAGCTCGGCGACCTTGAGGCCGCTGAGGTCAGCAGGGGTCTGGGCGCCGGGCGCGGATGCAGCCACGGCGTCGTGGGTTTCGGTCACGAAGATCATTCCTTCGGATTGGCCGCCGGCCGCATGAAGGGCCGAGCGGTGTGGGGCAGCCTGGCGGAGCTCGAGTCCTGGAGGTGTCGGAGACAGCTCCGGGAGCACAGGCACGACGGCTGCGGGACGGCGTCAACGAGGTCCGACAGACCCCCGCCGTGCTGGCAACGGTAGCACCGCGCCCGCTCAGGCGAGGACTGTTGCGCGCACCGGCGTGCCCACCCCGTGGGCCCTCACCGACCACCCCTCGCCCGCCGCTGCGGCGACGGTGCCGAGGTCGCTGCCCAGGCAGATCAGCGACGGCCCCGCCCCCGAGACGGCCGCCGCCACCCCCGCGGCGCGCAACCGTGTGAGCAGCTCGTGGCTGCGCGGCATGGCCCCGGCGCGCTGCAGCTGGTGGATGCGGTCCTCGGTGGCGGGCAGCAGCAGGTCCGGCACCCCGCGCAGGGCCTGCACGAGCAGACCCGTGCGGGCGCCGGTGAACGCCGCGTCGGAGTGCGGGACGGTCGCGGGGAGCAGGGACCTGGCGACCTCGGTCATGAGCACCTCGGCAGGCACGCAGGTGACGACCTCGAGGTCCGGGGCCACGTCGAGCGCCGCCGCGCGGTAGGTCGAGCCGTCCGACCAGGCCAGCACCGCACCGCCCAGGACGCTCGCGGCCGCGTTGTCGCCGTGCCCCTCCGCCGCCGACGCGGTCGCGACCAGCCACTGCGTCCGGTCCAGGTCGTCGACCTGCTCGGCGTCCCCGTGGACCAGGGCCCAGGCGGCGGTCAGGCCGGCGACGATCGCCGCCGCCGACGAACCCAGGCCTCGTCCGTGAGGGACGACGTTGGTGCAGTCCAGCTCCAGGTCGACCAGGTCCGCACCGGCCCCCAGACCGGCCAGGCCACCCCGCACCCAGCGGGCCACCAGGTGACGCTCGTCGAGGGGGACCTCGTCCGCGCCCTGCCCCGTGGCCCGGACCACGGTGCGGGGAGCCCCGGGGTCCGCGGCCGGACGGCAGGACACCGTGGCCTCGTCGCGCAGGTCGAGGGCGAGGCCGACCGCGTCGAAGCCCGGCCCGAGGTTGGCCGAGGACGCCGCGACCGAGACCGAGACCGTACGAGGACCGAGCGGCTGGTGCCCCTGGCTCATCCCAGGCCCAGGGCGTTGGCCACGTCGACGACGTCGGCCTGCACGCGCGTGGGTCGGACGTCGTCGCCGTCGGCACCCTTGAGCGCCCACTGCGGGTCCTTGAGGCCGTGCCCGGTCACGGTGCAGACGATGCGCTGTCCGGGGTCGACCTCGCCGGCCTCGTGCGCGGCCAGCAGCCCGGCGACCCCGGCGGCGGACGCGGGCTCGACGAACACGCCCTCACCGGCCGACAGCCACCGGTGCGCGGCCAGGATCTGCTCGTCGGTGACGGAGCGGATGTGACCGCCGGACTCGTCGCGGGCGGCGACGGCCTGCTCCCAGGAGGCCGGGTTGCCGATCCGGATCGCCGTGGCGATCGTCTCGGGCTCGTCGACCGGGTGACCCAGCACGATCGGGGCGGCGCCGGCGGCCTGGAACCCCCACATCCGGGGCCGGTGCGTGGCCGGGCCGTCGGAGGCGTACTCGGAGTACCCGCGCCAGTAGGCCGTGATGTTGCCGGCGTTGCCGACCGGGAGGCAGTGGATGTCCGGGGCGTCGCCCAGGATGTCGACGACCTCGAAGGCCGCGGTCTTCTGGCCCTCGATGCGGGCGGGGTTGACGCTGTTGACCAGCTCGACCGGGAACGCCTCGGACAGCTTGCGCGCCACCATCAGGCAGTCGTCGAAGTTGCCGTCGACCTGCAGCAGCGTCGCCCCGTGGGCGATGGCCTGGGCCAGCTTGCCCATCGCGATCTTGCCGTCCGGGACCAGCACGGCGCAGGTGAGGCCGGCCGCGGTGGCGTAGGCCGCGGCGGAGGCCGAGGTGTTGCCGGTGCTCGCGCAGACCACCGCCTTGGCGCCGTTGGCGACCGCGACGGTCATGGCCGTCGTCATGCCCCGGTCCTTGAACGAGCCCGTCGGGTTGCAGCCCTCGACCTTGAGCCACACCTCGCAGCCCGTGGTCTCCGACAGCCGGTGGGCCCGGACCAGCGGCGTCCCGCCCTCGGCCAGGGTGATGTCCCTGGCACCGGGAGCGAGCGCCCCCACGATCGGCAGTCGGTCCCGGTACTCCGGGATGACACCACGCCACGGTGCGGCCATCAGCTGCTCACTCTCCTTCGACGCGCATGACGGACGTGACGTCCAGGACCGCTTCCAGGCCCGCCAGGTCGGCGACGGTGTCCGACAGCGCCGTGTCGGCGGCGACGTGGGTGACCACCACCAGCTCGGCGGTGCGGTCGTCGCCCTCACCCTGCGCCTGCTGGCGGACCTGCTCGATCGACACCCCGTGGGCGGCGAACGCGTCGGCGACCCGGGCCAGCACGCCCGGGCGGTCCGCCACCTCCAGGCGCACGTGGTACCTCGTGGTTACCCGGGACATGGGCAGCGCGGGCAGGTCGGCGTAGGCGGACTCCCCCGGCCCGCGGCCGCCGTGGACCCGGTGCCGGGCCACGGCCACGACGTCCCCGAGGACCGCGCCGGCGGTGGGGGTGCCGCCCGCGCCCGGGCCGTAGAACATCAGCTCGCCCGCGGCCTCGGCCTCGACGAAGACGGCGTTGAAGGGCCCCCGCACGCCCGCCAGCGGGTGGCTGCGCGGCACGAAGGCCGGGTGCACCCGCACCGTGACGCCCTCGGGCCCGTCCGGACCGGCCGGCACCCTGGCCCCGATCGCCAGCAGCTTGACGACGCAGTCCATCCGCCGGGCCGCCGCGACGTCGGCTGCGCTCACCGCGGTGATGCCCTCGCGGTGGACGGCCTCGTTGGGGACCCGGGTGTGGAACGCCAGGCTGGCCAGGATCGCGGCCTTGCTGGCGGCGTCGTAGCCCTCGACGTCGGCGGTCGGGTCCGCCTCGGCGTAACCCAGGGCCTGCGCCCGCTCCACCGCGTCGCCGAAACCGGCGCCCGTGGTGTCCATCTGGTCGAGGACGTAGTTGGTCGTGCCGTTGACGATGCCCAGGAAGCGGGTGACGCGGTCACCCGCCAGCGACTCGCGCAGCGGCCGGATGAGCGGGATCGCCCCGGCCACGGCGGCCTCGTAGTACAGGTCGACGTCGGCAGCGGCCGCGGCCTCGAACAGCTCCGGACCGTGCTCGGCCAGCAGCATCTTGTTGGCGGTCACGACACCGACGCCGCGGCGGAACGCCTCGTGCATCAGCGCGCGGGCGGGCTCGATGCCGCCGATGACCTCGACCACGACGTCGGCCCGGGCCAGGAGGCCCTCGGCGTCGTCGGTGAGCAGGGCGGGGTCGATGCCGGGCCGGGGCCGGTCGGGGCGGCGCACGGCGATCCCCACCAGCTCCAGGGGTGCACCGATGCGGGCCGCGAGGTCGTCGGCCTGCTCGTTGAGCAGCCGCGCCACCTCGGAACCCACCACTCCACAGCCCAGCAGGGCGACACGGACCGGATCCACGGGGGCAGTCTGTCAGCCGTCGTGGGCACCCGTGGCGGGCGGTCGCATCACGGTCAACCGGCGGCCCCCCTCGGCCTCGCAGTTGTGTCCGGCCTCCTCCGTAACGTCGTCCGCATGTTCGACCTGGGGGACCTGCCACCGCTGCTGGAGCGGTTGCGTGCGGCGGCCGGGTCCGAGGGGCCGGACCGCGCAGCCGTCGAGACGATGGCGGCCGCGAGCGCGCTCGCCTGCTGGGCCGAGGCCGTGTCCCTGCACGCGACGGCCTGCCTGCGCGACCTGCGCCTCCGGGACCAGGCCGACCTCGCCGCGGAGCTCGGCGGCTGGGACGCGGTGGCGGACCGCGGCGGCCCCTGCGACGGGGACGAGGTGGACCGGTTCACCGCGGTCGAGGTCGCCGCCGCACTGGGGGTGTCGACCTGGACGGCGCGGGACCGGGTCGGGCTGGCGCTCGACGTCGTCACCCGCCAGCCCGACCTGCTGCAGGCGATGCGGGCCGGTGTCGTCGGCGTCGCGCACGCCCGAGCCGTGCGGGACGCCCTGGACCCGGTCACCGACGACACCGTCGCCGGTGCGCTCGTGTCGGGGGTGCTGGCCACCCGCACGCAGACCGCTCGGCGCCACGACCTGCCGATGCGCCTGGGCGCGCTGGGCACCCCGGCCGAGCTCGCGGGGCACGTCAGGCGTGACGCCGCCCGGGCGGGGGTCGACGCCGCGGCCCGGTGCCGGGCGGCCCGAGCCCGGCGACGCCTGGGCTCTTGGGTCCTGCCGGACGGGATGGCCGCCCTCCAGGTCGTGGGACCCGCTGTGACCGTCGCCGCTGCCGTGGCCGCGGTGGACCGCCGAGCGCGGGACGCGGTCGACGCCGCCCGGGCGGCACGAGCGGCGCCGGTCGCAGCGGACAGCGGGGACGCAGGGCGCGCCGACGCCGGCGGGGACGCAGCAGCCGGCGGGGACGAGGTGCCGACCTTGGACCAGGCCCGGGCCGATGCCGTCCTGGAGGCGCTCACGGGGTCACCGGACCTCGAGCGGCTCCCCGGTCACGTGGGTCTGGACGTCATGGTGCTGGTGCCGCTGGAGGTGCTGACCGACGTCGCGGGGTCGTGCGCGTCGACCGCGGCAGGGCCCGGGTCCACTGCCGGGTCCGGGTCCGCCGCCGGGTCCGAGGCCGGGCTTGCTGCCGCCGCCGGGTCCAAGGCCGCTGCCGGGTCCGGGGCCGCTGCTGAGGCCGCTGCCGGGGCTGCTGCCGGGGCTGGGGCCGCTGCGGCGCGCGGGCCCGCAAGGCCGTCCGGGGGGCCGCCCGCGGAGCTGCCAGGCCTCGGCCCGCTGCCGGACCTCGTGGCCCACGCCGTGGTGGCGGCCGCCCGACGGGTCCGGGTGGCCGGGCTGGACCGGGAGGGCCACGTGGCCACCCCGTGCAGCGACCACGCCCCCGCTCGCCGTCCGGACGAGCTCCCCGCCCCTGCGGCACCCGCACCTACGGCACCAGCACCAGCACCAGCACCTGCACCTGCACCTGCACCTGCACCCAGAGCGACGGACGGATCGCCACCGCCACCGCCACCGACGACGCCACCGCCACCGCCACCGACGGCCGGATCGGTACCCGTCGCCACGGGACCGCCGGACCTGGTCCTCCCACCCGCGGACGACCCGCCCGAGCACACCGACTGCGCTGGTGACCACCCCGCGGCCGACGTGTACCGCCCCGGCGCCGCGCTGGACCGTGCCGTCAGGGCCAGGGACGTGACGTGCCGCTGGCCGGGCTGCCTGGCCCGCGCCGCCCGCTGCGACCTGGACCACACGGTGCCGTTCCCGGACGGCCCCACGGCCGGCTGCAACCTGGCCTGCCTGTGCCGGCTGCACCACCGGGCCAAGCATCGGGCCGGCTGGCTGGTGCGGCAGGGTCCCCTGGGCCGTCTCGACCTGGTGAGCCCCACGGGCCGGGTCCACGTCACCGAGCCCACGACCTGGCACCGACCGCGGCCGGGCCCCGGTGACGACCATCTCATGCCGTCCCGATGACCCACCCTGCCGACGGGGCGTGTGAGCCCGGGGACGCCGGGCGCCACCCCAGGAAGGGCACTACCCCAGGTCGAGCGCGAGCAGGTCGTCCTCCGTCTCGCGCCGCACCAGCACCCGGGACTCCCCGTCCCGCACGGACACCACCGGCGGCCGCGGCACGTGGTTGTACTGGCTGGCCAGGCTCCGGCAGTAGGCCCCCGTGCCGGGCACCGCGATCAGGTCCCCGCGGCGGACGTCGCCGGGGAGGAACTCGTCGCGCACCACGATGTCGCCGCTCTCGCAGTGCTTGCCGACCACGCGGGCCAGCACGGGCGGCGCGTCGGAGGTCCGGGAGGCCAGCGTGCAGGAGTAGTCCGCGTCGTACAGCGCCGTGCGGACGTTGTCGCTCATCCCCCCGTCGACGCTCACGTAGGTCCGCTCGCCGCCGCCGTCGAGCCGGATCGGCTTGACCGTGCCCACCTCGTACAGCGTGAACGTCGTGGGCCCGACGACGGCCCGACCGGGCTCGACGCTGATCCGCGGCACGTCGACCCCGGCGGAGGCGCACTCCGCGGCGACGACCTCGGCCAGCCGGGCGGCGATGTCGGTCACGGCCATCGGCCGGTCCGTGGAGGCGTAGGCGATGCCGAAGCCACCGCCCAGGTCCATCTCGGGCAGCGTGGTCCCGTGCTCCCGCCGGACGGCGGCCTGCAGCCCGACCAGCCGCCGGATGGCGATCTCGAAGCCGGCGGGGTCGAAGATCTGCGACCCGATGTGGCTGTGCAGGCCCCGCAGCTCCAGCTCCGGGCGCGACAGCACGTCCGCGACCACGCCCGCCGCGACCCCGTCCGACAGGGCCAGGCCGAACTTCTGGTCCTCGTGGGCCGTCGCGATGAACTCGTGGGTGTGGGCCTCGACGCCGACGTTCACCCGCACCATCACCGGTGCCCGGACGCCCCGGGCACGGGCCAGCTCCGCGATCCGGGCGGGCTCGTCGGCGGAGTCCACCACGATCCGGCCCAGACCGTGCTGCAGGGCCCGGTCGATCTCGGCGTCGGACTTGTTGTTGCCGTGCAGCGTCATGTGCGCCGGGTCCAGACCGGCCCGCAGCCCGACCGCCATCTCGCCGCCGGTGGTCGTGTCCAGGCGCAGGCCCTCCTCCGCGACCCAGCGGGCCACCGCGACGGACAGGAACGCCTTGCCGGCGTAGTACACGTCGGCCCCGCCGCACAGCCCGTCGAAGGCGTCGTCGAAGGCCTCCGCGTAGGAGCGGGCCCGGGTGCGCAGGTCCAGCTCGTCCAGCACGTAGGCGGCGGTGCCGTGCTCGGCGGCCAGGTCCAGGACCGACACGCCACCCACCCGGAGCGCGCCGTCCGCTCCGCGCTCGACCGTGCGCGCCCACAACCCCGGGAGCAGGGCGTTGACGTCCTCGGGCGTCCGCAGCCAGTGCGGCGCCGGGGCCAGCGCCCCGGCGTGCATGACCCCGGCCTCGTGGGCCCTCACATCCGCTCCGGCGCGCCGACGCCGAGCAGGGCCAGCCCGTTGGCCAGCGCAGTCCGCACGGCGTCGTTGAGCCACAGCCGGGTGCGCTGCACGTCGGACACCTCCTCGACGGACCCGTCCCGGGCGACCGACGGCACGACGCGACGCTGGTCGTACCACTTGTGGTAGGTCCCGGCGAGCTCCTCGAGGTAGCGCGCCACGCGGTGCGGCTCGCGCAGCGCGGCCGCCTGGGCCACCACGCCGGGGAACTGCGCCAGCGAGGCCAGCACGACCTCCTCGCTGTCGTGGTCCAGCAGGGCGGCGTCGAAGCCGTCCTCGCGCCGCACCCCGGCCGTCGCGGCGTTGCGGGCGACGTTGGCGGTCCGGGCGTGGGCGTACTGCACGTAGAAGACCGGGTTGTCGTTGGTCTGCCTGACGAGCAGGTCGAGGTCGATGTCGATCGCGGAGTCCGCGCTGGAGCGAGCCAGCGCGTACCGGGCCGCGTCCACGCCGACCCCTTCGACGAGGTCCTCCATCGACACGACGGTCCCCGCCCGCTTGCTCATCCGGACGGGTGCGCCGTCCTTGACCAGGTTGACCATCTGCCCGATGAGCACCTCGACCCGGTCCGGGTCGTCACCGAACGCCGCGGCGGCCGCCTTGAGCCGGGCGATGTACCCGTGGTGGTCCGCGCCCAGCATGTAGATGGCGAGGTCGGCGCCGCGCCGCCGCTTGTCGCGGAAGTACGCCAGGTCGCCGGCGATGTAGGCAGGCTGCCCGTCGGACTTGATGACGACCCGGTCCTTGTCGTCGCCGAACTCGGTGGACCGCAGCCACCACGCACCCTCGGCGAAGTAGAGCCGGTCGGAGCCCTTGAGCTCCTCCAGCGCCGCCTCGACCGCGCCCGAGGCGTGCAGGGAGTCCTCGTGGAAGTAGACGTCGAAGTCGACCCCGAAGTCGTGCAGGCTCTTCTTGATCGCCGTGAACATCAGCTCGACGCCCTCGGAACGGAACACCTCCTGGGCCTCGTCCTCGGGCAGGTCGAGGACCTCGCGCCCCCGACGGGCCATGACGTCCGACGCGATCTCCTCGATGTAGGCGCCGCTGTAGCCGTCCTCCGGCGCCTCCTGGCCCCGGGCACGGGCCAGCAGGGAACGGGCGAACCGGTCGATCTGGGCGCCGTGGTCGTTGAAGTAGTACTCGCGGACGACCTCGGCCCCGCAGGCCTGCAGCACCCGCGCCAGGGAGTCGCCGACCGCGGCCCACCGGGTCCCGCCCAGGTGGATGGGGCCCGTGGGGTTGGCGGAGACGAACTCGAGGTTGACGACCTGTCCGGCCAGGGACGAGTTCCGGCCGTAGTCACCACCGGCCTGCACCACGTCCCGGGCCAGCGCCCCCGCGCTCGCGGTGTCCAGGCGCACGTTGAGGAACCCGGGCCCTGCGACGTCCACGTTCTCGATGCCCTCGACGGCCCGCAGCCGCCCGGCGAGCAGCTCGGCCACCTCCCGCGGCGGGCGGCCCGCGGGCTTGGCCAGCTGCAGGGCGACGTTCGTGGCCCAGTCGCCGTGGTCACGGTTGCGGGGGCGTTCCACCGTCACCGCCGCGGGCACGTCGACGGCGAGGTCACCGGCCTCGACGGCCTCGAGCAGGCAGGTGCGAACAGCGTCGGCGAGGGTCTCCGGGGTCACGGTCGACAAGGGTACGGGCGCGGTCGGTGCGGGCCGTCCGCCCTCTGCACGGCTGCTAGCATCGGCACGTCCTGGGCCCCCGTAGCTCAGGGGATAGAGCACTGCCCTCCGGAGGCAGGGGCGCAGGTTCGAATCCTGCCGGGGGCACCCAGATCGGTACCGCCGCACGACACCTCTCCCCGTCTCGGCCAGACTGCGGGACATGACGACGGGGACAGCGACGACCGGCACACCGACCGCCGAGGTGTCCGGGACCCCCGGCCAGCTGGCCTCCGCCGCCCTGGTCTGCGGCTCGGCGGTCGCCCTGTTCGGCTTCGAGGAGCGGGTCGTCGGCTACCCGATGCTGCTGGCAGGGCTCGTGCTCGCGTGGGCGGTCGGGCGGGGCGGAGACGGCCGGCTGCTGCGTCACCTGGCCCTGATCGCGACCTCGCTGTTCGTCATCAGCCTCATCCCGCTCAAGGCGGACCTGAGCAACGAGGCCATCCTGCGCTTCGCGGTGGTCCTCGGCCTGGCGGTGCTGATCCCGCTGGTCGTGTCGCGCCGGCTCTGGCACGAGGACATCATCCAGTTCCCGGTGCGCACCGGACGGCCCTGGAGCCGGTTCGAGTGGGGATACCTGCTCCTGGTGGTCGTGCTGGGCTATCTGGTGCTGCCCGTGTACTTCATCTCCTCCGGGGCCTACCTCAACTGGCCGGCCATCAGCACACCGGACGAGATCACCCGGCTCTTCGTCGGCGTCAACGCCGTCGGGCTGTGGGACGAGCTGTTCTTCATCTGCACGGTGTTCGCGCTGCTGCGGCAGCACTTCTCGTTCCACCAGGCCAACGTGCTGCAGGCCCTGGTGTTCGTGTCGTTCCTCTACGAGCTGGGCTACCAGTCGTGGGGGCCGCTGCTGACCATCCCGTTCGCGCTGCTGCAGGGGTACATCTTCAACCGCACCAAGTCGTTCCTGTACGTGCTGGTCGTCCACCTGAGCTTCGACGTGATCATCTTCGGGGTGCTGGTCCACGCCCACAACCCGCAGTGGCTCGACGTGTTCGTCACGGCGCCGGGCTGAGGCCCCTCAGCGCCGGTTCACCACTGGCCTTCGGTGTACTCCCAGTGCCACGGCTCGTAGGGGCCACCGCCACCGCGCTGGGCCCAGCGGGGGTTCTCGAAGCCGTGCTCGGCGGCGTTCTCCCGCAGCCAGGTGTAGGCGGGTCCGGCCGACTCCACGCCGCCGCACAGGTCCACCGCCAGGCCGTAGCCGTGCTCGCTGGTCCCGGCCCGCGCGGCCAGCCCGGGCTTGCGGGCCCGCAGCGACTGCTGGGCGGCGTAGGAGCGGTAGCCGTCGGTGATGCAGATGTCGCGGCCGAACTCGGCCCGGTACTCCTCGTTGAGCAGGGCCAGCGACACCGCCGCGTCAGCCCGGATCTCGCTCGTGCCGTCCCACAGCGTGCACAGGAAACGCTCGTCGATGTCGCCGTTGGCCTGCGCGACCTCGGGAGGGACCCCGTCACAACCGGGCAGCAGGGTCCGCTCCCCCGCCCGTGAGGCCTCGTCCTCGGCGCTCACCCGCAGCAGGCCGTCCTCGTCGGCCACGAGCGCGGACCCGCTCCGGAGGTCGGTGAGCACCGTCGCGGCCTCCGCGGCGACCGGGACCTCCTCACGGACGAACTGCTCCACCGCGCCCGCCGACGCCGGGACGTCCTCGGCCGAGGCGTACCCGGCGATGGCGGCGACCAGGGCACCGACGACCAGCAGCTGGGGGACGCGGCGCCACGCGCTGCCCCGCTCCCGGGTGGGCGCGAGGGGGACGACGTCGGTGACCCGGGAGGCCAGGGGCGTGGGACGCGGCGCGACGTCGTCGACCCAGCTGTCGTCACCGCCCTCCAGGACGTGGTCCGGCAGCAGGTCCGCGACCGGGGGCGCCACCGGGGGCACGACGGGGCGCACGACGGGGGGCACGACCGGGGGCACGCCTCCCTGCTCCGCCTCGGCCTGCCGACGGCGCTCGCGCAGCTGCCGCCGAGACACCGGCTGCGTCTCGGGCTCGTAGGGCCCCGTGGACCCGTCGGCACCCGCGGCGAGGGCACGCTCGGCCTGGCGCAGCGACCGCCGCGACGGCAGCGAGCGGTCGTCGGGGCGCGGCAACGGCACGTGTTCTCCAGTCGTGTCGTGCCCGGGGAGGCACGGTGGTCGAGACAGGGGGTTTGGTTCCGGACGTCGAGGGGTACGACATCAGGCCCGGGGTCACGACAAGGTAACGACGGTGGCGTCCCTCATCAAGTCCGGGTTCGTCCGTATCGCCAGGCCTGTCCCGTTGCGTCCGGTCCTGCCCTCACCACCCTGCGGGCAGCGGCCGGCCCTCGTCGTAGCCCGAGCGGGACTGCACGCCCAGCACGGCGCGATCGGCGAGCTGGGCCAGGTCGCCCGCCCCGACGTAGGCGCAGGCCGAGCGCAGCCCCGCCGTGATCTGGTCCAGCAGGTCCTCCACCCCCGACCGCAGGGGGTCCAGCCGCATCCGCGAGGAGGAGATGCCCTCCTCGAACAGGCCCTTCCGGGCCCGCTCGAAGGGGGAGTCGTCCAGGGTGCGTGCCGAGACGGCCCGCTTGGACGCCATCCCGAAGCTCTCCTTGTACTCCCGGCCGTCGGCGTCGACCTGCAGGTCCCCCGGGCTCTCGTAGGTCCCGGCGAACCAGGACCCGACCATCACCTGGCTGGCCCCGGCGGCGAGCGCGAGCGCGATGTCCCGGGGGTGGCGCACCCCGCCGTCCGCCCAGACGTGGGCGCCGACGTCGCGGGCGGCCGCGACGCAGTCGAGCACGGCCGACAGCTGCGGCCGGCCGACCCCGGTCATCATCCGGGTCGTGCACATCGCCCCCGGCCCCACCCCGACCTTGACCACGTCGGCGCCGGCGCTGACCAGGTCGCGCGCCCCGTCGCCGGTGACCACGTTGCCCGCGACGAGGACGACCTCGGGCCCGGCGGCCTCCCGCGCCGCCTGCACCGCGGCCAGGGCCCGGTCCTGGTGCCCGTGGGCGGTGTCGACCACCAGCACGTCGACCCCCGCCGCGATCATCGCCCGGGCGCGTCCGGCGACGTCGCCGTTGATGCCCACGGCCGCGGCCACCCTGAGCCGTCCCGCCGGGTCCAGCGCCGGGGCGTAGATGGTCGAGCGCAGCGCCCCCAGCCGGGTCATCACCCCGACGGGCCGACCGCCCGCCGACGCGTCGACGACCGGCGCGAACTGGCGCCTCGCCGCGTCCAGCAGGTCGAAGGCCGCCCGAGGCCCCTGGGCCCGGACGGTCTCGGCGTCCAGGGTCACGGGGTCGGTACTCATCACGTCCCGCACCGGCGTGTAACGGTCCACGCCGCGACAGTCCGCGGCCGTCACGACCCCCAGCAGGCACCCGTCGTCCGGGTCCACCACCACGGCCGCCCCGTGGGCCCGCTTGGGCAGCAGGTGGAGCACGGTGAGGACGACGTCGTCGGGGCCGACCTCGACGGGGGTCTCGAACACCGGGTGGCGCGTCTTGATCGAGGCCACCACGTCGGCCAGGACGTCCATGGGGGTGTCCTGCGGCAGCACCGCCAGCCCGCCGCGCCGGGCCATGGTCTCGGCCATCCGACGGCCCGTGACCGCGGTCATGTTGGCCACCACGACCGGCAGCACCGCCCCGGTGCCGTCCACGGGCCGCAGGTCGACGTCGAAGCGGGACCCGACTGCGGAGCGGGAGGGGACGAGGAACGCGTCGTCGTAGGTCAGGTCGTGGGGGGGCTGGTGCCCGGGCAGGAATCGCACCCGGGAAGTGTGGACCACGCCGAGCCCGGTGACAGGTCCTCCGCGAGGTCCCCGGCCCGACGTCGGGCGCTCGGTAGGGTCGTGATCATGCAGTCGACAGCCCCCGGGGGGCGGCACGCAGCACTGACGGCCGGCGGTCCTCACGCGGGGAGCAGGATCCTCGCCGACGGCCTGACCAAGCGCTTCGGGTCGGTGCGCGCCGTCACCGACGTGTCGTTCGCGGTCGAGCCCGGTCAGGTGACGGGGTTCCTCGGGCCCAACGGCGCCGGCAAGACCACGACGCTGCGGATGGTGCTGGGCCTGGTGCGCCCGGACTCCGGCACCTCGACCGTCGACGGCGTCCCCTACCGGGACCTGCGCGCGCCGCTGAGCACCATCGGGGCCGCCCTGGACGGCACGGGGGCCAACGGTGGCCGCACCGGCCGGGACCACCTGCGCTGGGTGGCCGCCGCGGGTGGGCTGCCGGTCGGACGCTGCGACGAGGTGCTCGACCTCACCGGTCTCTCCGACGCCGGACGGCGCAAGGTGGGCGGCTACTCGATGGGGATGAAGCAGCGGCTCGCCCTGGCCACGGCCCTGCTGGGCGACCCGGGCGTGCTGGTGCTCGACGAGCCCGCGAACGGCCTCGACCCCGCGGGGATCGCGTGGCTGCGCGGGTTCCTGCGCACCCTGGCCGACGAGGGACGCACGGTGCTGGTGTCCAGCCACGTCCTCAGCGAGGTCGAGCAGACGGTCGACCACGTCGTCGTCCTCGCCGCCGGCCGGGTGGCCTACGCCGGCGACCTGCCGGGGCTGGCCGGTCCCCCCGGGGTCCTCATCGACGCCCCCGACCGGGCCGCCCTCACCACGGCGCTCGGCGCGGCCGGGCTGGCTGCGCAACCGGACGCGGGAGGGGCGCTGCTGGTGCACCGCGGACCCACCGGGCAGGAGGTGACGGCGGCCGAGGTCGGTGCGGCCGCCGCGTCGGCCGGGGTGGCGCTGTCGCACCTGGCCCCCAACGCCCAGCGGCTGGAGGACGCGTTCCTGAGAACGGTCGCCCGGGCCGAGGGGGGGCAGCCGTGAGCGCGACGGGAGGCACCCTGGCCGCGGCGGTGCGGGCCGAGACGGTGAAGGCGACCACCACCTGGGTGTGGTGGGGACTGCTCGCGATCGCGCTGGCGCTCGTGGCGATGAACGTGGGGCTGTTCGCGGCGCTCGCCCCGGCGGACGCGGGTGCGGCCGAGCTGTTCCCCCTGCCCCTGGTGACCGAGGTCGAGGGGCAGCTGGCCGTCGTCGGCGGCGGGTTCCAGGGCGGGTACCTGCTGGCCGCGGTGCTCGGCACCCTGATCGCCACCTCCGACCACCGCAGCGGCACCATCGCCCCCACCTACCTGGCCGTGCCCCGCCGGGGCCGGGTCGCCGTGGCCAAGGCCGTCGTGGCCGCCGGGCTCGGGCTCCTGTACGGCGTCGCGGTCCAGCTCGCCTCCCTGCTCGTCACGGCCGTGGTGCTCGCCGTGCGTGGCGTCGACCTGGTCGGCGCCGACGAGCTGGCCCGGCCGCTGCTGCTCGGTGTCCTCGGCACGGCCGTGTGGGCGCTGATCGGCCTGGCGTTCGGGCTGCTGGTCCGCCAGCAGGTGGTGGCCCTGGTGGCGCTGGTCCTCGTCGTGTTCCTGCTCGACCCGCTCGCCGGGTTCGTCCTGACGGGCGTGGGCGAGGTGGGCGGCGTCGACCTCGAGGTCGTCGGGTCGTACCTGCTCACCAACGCGTCGACCGCCGTCGTCGAGGGGTTCACCGGCTCGGAGCTGCTGCCCTGGTGGGGCGGGCTGCTGGTGCTGCTGGCGTGGGCGGGCGCGCTGGGGGTGCTCGGCTGGCGCACCACGTCGCGTCGGGACGTGACCTGACGGGGTGACCCGCACCACGCGGGCGTCCCACCGGTGCTCGTCCAGGGCCCGGGGCGCCCGGACGGGGCTAGGCTGACCGGAGCGTCCGACCACGCCCAGCATCACGAGGAAGTAGGCGAAGCACGCCGTGCCACAGCAGACCCCGGCAGACGACCCGATGACGGGTTTCGGACCCAACGAGTGGCTCGTGCAGGAGCTGCAGGAGGCCTACACCAAGGACCCCGGCAGCGTCTCCCCCGAGTGGCGGGAGTTCTTCTCCGACGGACCCGCCGACCACCCCTCGGACGACGACGGTGACGGTGAGCCGGGCGAGCCGACCCGTGCCCGTCCGGACGCCGAGCCCGCGGCCGGCAGCAAGCCCTCGACCGACCGCAAGCCCGACGGCAAGCCCGCCGCGGCCGAGTCCGACACGGCCGAGCCCGCCGCCGAGCCCGCCGCCGAGCCCGCCGCCAAGCCCTCCGCCGAGCCCGAGGCCACCCCCGAGCCGGCCCGCCCGGCCGCCACGAAGGCCGAGCCCGCGCAGCGCAAGGAGGCGGCCAAGAAGGCCGCCGCGAAGCCCACGCCCAAAGCCGACCCCGCCTCGGCGGACGAGGTCGCCGAGGCCTCGGCCCCCACGCCCGGCCCCGGCACGACCGACACCGAGGGCGTCCGCCTGCGCGGCCCTTCGGCGCGCGTGGTCACCAACATGGAGGCCAGCCTCACGGTCCCCACGGCCACCAGCGTCCGGGCCATCCCCGCCAAGCTGCTGATCGACAACCGGATCGTGCTGAACAACCACCTGGCGCGCGCCCGCGGCGGCAAGGTGTCCTTCACCCACCTGGTCGGCTTCGCCCTGGTCGAGGCGCTGCGCGAGATGCCCGAGATGAACTGGGCCTACGCCGAGGTCGACGGCAAGCCCGGCGTGATGCAGCACAGCGCCATCAACGTCGGCATCGCCATCGACCTGCCCAAGCCCGACGGCAGCCGGCAGCTCATGGTCCCGGCCATCAAGAACGCCGAGGCCAAGGGCTTCGCGGAGTTCTGGGCCGGCTACGAGGACGTCGTCCGCCGCGCCCGCGCAGGCTCCCTGACGGTCCAGGACTTCGCCGGGGTGTCGGTCAGCCTGACCAACCCCGGCACGATCGGCACGGTTCACTCCGTGCCGCGCCTGATGCCCGGCCAGGGCGCCATCATCGGCGTCGGGGCGCTGGAGTACCCGGCGGAGTACGCCGGGGCCAGCGAGGACACCCTCGCCCGGCTCGCGATCAGCAAGACCATCACGCTGACCTCGACCTACGACCACCGGATCATCCAGGGCGCCCAGTCCGGGGACTTCCTGCGCCTGATGCACCGCAAGCTGCTCGGCGAGGACGGCTACTACGACCGGGTCTTCGCCAGCCTGCGCGTGCCCTACGAGCCCATCCGCTGGGTCCGCGACGTGTCGGTGTCCGACGACGACGAGATCAACAAGACCGCCCGGGTCGTCGAGCTGATCCACGCCTACCGGGTGCGCGGTCACCTGATGGCCGACACCGACCCGCTGGAGTACCGCCAGCGCCGCCACCCTGACCTGGACGTGCAGACGCACGGCCTGAGCCTGTGGGACCTGGACCGTGAGTTCCCCACCGGCGGTTTCGGCGGCAAGCCCGTGATGAAGCTCCGCGACATCCTGGGCGTCCTGCGCAACAGCTACTGCCGCACCGTCGGCATCGAGTACATGCACATCCAGAACCCGGACGAGCGGCGCTGGATCCAGGACCGGGTCGAGCACGGCTACACCAAGCCGGGCCGTGACGAGCAGCTGCGCATCCTCGGCCGGCTCAACGCCGCCGAGGCGTTCGAGACGTTCCTGCAGACCAAGTTCGTCGGTCAGAAGCGGTTCTCGCTCGAGGGCTCCGAGTCGACGATCCCGGTCCTGGACCAGATCCTGTCCGACTCCGCCGACGCCGGTCTCGACGAGGTCTGCATCGGCATGGCCCACCGCGGCCGGCTCAACGTGCTGGCCAACATCGCCGGCAAGACCTACGGGCAGATCTTCGCGGAGTTCGAGGGCCAGCAGGACCCCAAAACGGTCCAGGGCTCCGGCGACGTCAAGTACCACCTGGGCACGGAGGGCACCTTCACCGCGCCGTCCGGGCAGAGCACGAAGGTGTACCTGGCCGCCAACCCCTCGCACCTGGAGGCGGTCAACCCCGTCCTGGAGGGCATCGCCCGGGCCAAGCAGGACCGGCTCAACATGGGCGGGCGCGAGTTCCCCGTCCTGCCCGTCCTCATCCACGGCGACGCGGCGTTCGCCGGTCAGGGCGTCGTGGCCGAGACGCTCAACCTGTCCCAGCTGCGCGGCTACCGCACCGGCGGCACGGTCCACGTCATCGTCAACAACCAGGTCGGCTTCACCACCGCCCCGATGGCCAGCCGCTCGTCGTACTACGCCACCGACGTGGCGCGCATGATCCAGGCGCCGATCTTCCACGTGAACGGCGACGACCCCGAGGCCTGCGTCCGCGTCGCCCAGCTGGCCTTCGAGTTCCGGCAGACGTTCGCCAAGGACGTCGTCATCGACATGATCTGCTACCGCCGCCGCGGTCACAACGAGGGCGACGACCCGTCGATGACCAACCC
Organism: Aquipuribacter aurantiacus; assembly: GCF_051216895.1. Taxonomy (NCBI): domain Bacteria; kingdom Bacillati; phylum Actinomycetota; class Actinomycetes; order Micrococcales; family Intrasporangiaceae; genus Aquipuribacter; species Aquipuribacter aurantiacus. The sequence goes on along the minus strand of NZ_JBPKAO010000009.1, from coordinate 117,588 downwards.
CCTGATGTACAACCTCATCGAGGGCAAGCGCAGCGTCCGCAAGCTGTACACCGAGTCCCTGATCGGGCGCGGCGACATCACGGTCGAGGAGGCCGAGGCGGCGCTGCGCGACTACAGCGACCAGCTCGAGCGGGTCTTCACCGAGGTCCGCGAGGCCACCAAGGCCGGCTCCGACGAGCAGAAGCGGTCCGGGCTCGAGCGGCCCAGCGCCCAGGAGGACGACGACGCGCAGCCGGAGTCCGGCTACACCACGGCGATCGACGTGGACCTCGTGCACCGGGTCGGCGACGCCTTCGCCAGCCCGCCCGAGGGCTTCACGCCGCACCCCAAGCTGGCCCCGCTGCTGGCCAAGCGCCAGCAGATGGCCCACGAGGGCAGCATCGACTGGGCCTTCGGCGAGCTCATCGCCTTCGGCTCGCTGGTGGCCGAGGGCACGCCGGTGCGCCTGGCCGGCCAGGACTCCCGTCGCGGCACGTTCGTCCAGCGGCACGCCGTCATCATCGACCGGCAGACCGGCGCGGAGTGGGCCCCGATCGGCCAGCTCGGCTCCGGGGCGCGGTTCTGGGCCTACGACTCGCTGCTCAGCGAGTTCGCGGCCATGGGCTTCGAGTACGGCTACTCCGTCGAGCGGCCCGACGCGCTGGTGCTGTGGGAGGCCCAGTTCGCGGACTTCGTCAACGGCGCGCAGACCATCATCGACGAGTTCATCTCGGCCGGTGAGCAGAAGTGGGGCCAGCGCTCCAGCGTCGTCCTGCTGCTGCCCCACGGCTACGAGGGCCAGGGCCCGGACCACTCCTCGGGCCGGATCGAACGGTTCCTGCAGATGTGCGCCGAGGACAACATGACCGTGGCCGTGCCCAGCACGCCCGCCTCGTACTTCCACCTGCTGCGCCGTCAGGCCTACGCCAAGCCGCGTCGCCCGCTCGTGGTCTTCACGCCCAAGTCCATGCTGCGCCTCAAGGCGGCCACCTCGGCGGTGGAGGACTTCACGTCGGGCACGTTCCTGCCCGTCATCGACGACCCCGCGGTGACCACGGGTCAGGTCGACGCAGGTCAGATCGACGAGAGCCAGGTGGACCGGGTGCTGCTGTGCACCGGCAAGGTCTACTACGACCTGGTCGCGGCCCGGGCCAAGCGCGAGGACAGCCGCACGGCCATCGTGCGGGTCGAGCAGCTGGCCCCGCTGCCCGTGCACGAGCTCCTGGAGACGGTCGGCCGCTACCCGGCCGACGCGTCGCTGGTCTGGGTCCAGGAGGAGCCGGAGAACCACGGCGCGTGGACCTTCGTCGCGATGGGCACCCACGAGGCGCTGGGCGGTCGGTCGCTGCACCGGGTGTGCCGACCGGCGTCGGCGTCCCCGGCCACCGGGTCCGGCAAGCGGCACGCCGACGAGCAGGCCCGCCTGGTCGACCAGGCGTTCGCACGCTGAGCGAGCAGGGCACCACCCAGGGCGCGGCCGGGAGCGACGTCCGCACGGACGTGGCCGTCTGCGTCCTGGGGGACGACCTGGTCGCCGGTCGGGGGGACCCCCGGGCCCTGGGCTGGGTGGGACGGGTGGTGGCCCGCACCCCCTCGGACCGTCACCGGGTCACCGCCTACCCGCTGGCGGTGCCCGGGCAGACGACCGGCGACCTGGTCGGGCGCTGGGAGCAGGAGACCGCTCCCCGCCTCGGCGTCGCCGGGCGCCTGGTGGTCGGCCTGGGCATCGGGGACCTGCGGGACGGCACGTCGACCGCCCGCAGCCGGCTGAACCTGGCCAACGTCCTGGACGCGGCGGCGGGCCGGTCGATCCCCACCTTCGTCGTGGGCCCCCCGCCGGTGCTGCCCGACGGTCCGGACGCCGCGCACGTGGCCACGGTCGCGTCGCTGTCGGAGGCCTTCGCCGAGGTCTGCGAGCGGCGGCGGGTCACCTACGTCGACACGTCCTCTGCGCTGGCGCAGCACGAGGAGTGGTTCGCGGACCTGCGGGCCTGCGACGGTCGCGTCCCGGGGCAGGTCGGGTACGGCCTGCTGGCCTACCTCGTGCTGCACGGCGGCTGGCCGCAGTGGTGGTCCACGACACCGAACTGGTAGACCGCTGCCCATGGTTGCCGTCGTCGTCTCCCGTCCCTCGCCCGAGGACCCGCTGTCCGCGCTGGAGGTCCGCGACTCCGTCCCGGAGCCCACGACCGCGCCACCCGCGGACTGGGTGCCCGTCACCGTCCGGGCGGCCTCGATCAACCACCACGACGTGTGGAGCCTGCGCGGGGTGGGCCTGCCGGCGGAGCGGATGCCGATGGTGCTGGGGTGCGACGCCGCCGGGGTCGACCCGGACGGCAACGAGGTCGTCGTCCACGCCGTGCTGTCCGACCCGGCCTGGAACGGCGACGAGACCCTGGACCCCCGCCGCTCCCTGCTGAGCGAGCGCTACCCGGGCACGTTCACCGACACCGTCCTGGTGCCGCGCCGCAACCTGGTGCCCAAGCCGTCCGAGCTGTCGTTCACCGACGCCGCGTGCCTGCCCACCGCGTGGTTGACCGCCTACCGGATGCTGTTCACGCAGTCGGGGCTGAAGCCGGGCGACACGGTCCTGGTGCAGGGGGCCGGGGGCGGGGTGGCGACGGCGCTGATCGCCCTGGGCCGCGCCGGCGGGTTCCGGGTCTGGGTGACCAGCCGCGACGACGAGCGCCGGGACCGCGCGCTCCAGCAGGGCGCCCACGCCGCCTTCGAGACCGGGGCCCGGCTGCCGGAGCGGGTGGACGCCGTCATGGAGACCGTCGGCGAGGCCACCTGGGGCCACTCGCTGCGCGCGCTGCGGCCCGGGGGGACCGTGGTCGTGTCCGGCGCCACCACGGGCGCGGCCCCCTCGGCGGAGCTCCAGCGGGTGTTCTTCCTCGGGCTGCGGGTGATCGGCTCGACCATGGGCACCCGTGACGAGCTCGAACGGCTGCTGCGGCTGTGCGCCACCACCGGGGTCCGGCCGGTGGTGGACAGCGTGCTGTCGATGACCGACGCCCACGACGGCTTCGAGCGGCTCGTGGACGGCGAGGTGGTGGGCAAGGTCGTGCTCGTGCCCTGAGATCAGCGTCGGCGCGGCCGACCGGGACGGGGCCACAGCCTCGCCCGGACCACACCGCGCACGTCACCGTCGGGCACCGCGCCGAACAGCCAGGAGTCGGTGCCGGTCGTGGCGCTGTCCCGCTCCAGCCACCAGCCGTCGGGCTCGCGCCGCACGGCGCGCTTGACGCCCTCGCCGCGCCCGCCCGGCAGGTCCGCCACCACCAGGTCACCCGGCCTCGGTCGGGCCGCCGCCCGCACCAGGAGGACGTCGCCCGGGGACAGGGTGGGCCGCATCGACTCCCCCACCACCCGCACCAGGCGCCAGCCCCCCGAACCGCCCCGGCCCTCGCCGTCGCGGCCGTCGCGGGCGTCGCGGCCGTCGTCGTGGAAGGGCGAGGGCGGTGTCACGGTTGTAGTGTCGCAACCCTCCGACGAGGGCGACCCGCCCCCCGGAGAACACGTTCTCGAAAGGATACGAACTCATGATCGGTTTCCGGATCACCGAGGTCGCGGCCCACTGCGACCTGCCCTGCGGCGTGTACGACCCGGCGCAGGCGCGCATCGAGGCCGAGTCGGTCAAGGGCTGCATCACCAAGTTCCACGGCTCGGACGACGCGGAGTTCAAGCAGCGCGCGATCCAGATCAAGGAGGAGCGGGCCGACCTGGTCAAGCACCACCTCTGGGTGCTGTGGACCGACTACTTCAAGCCCCCGCACTTCGAGAAGTACCCCCAGCTGCACCAGCTGTTCAACGAGACCACCAAGCTCGCCGGCGCCGGCGGCGTCAAGGGCTCGACCGACGTCGCGGTGGCCGACCAGCTGCTCGGCAAGATCGACGAGATCGCCGAGATCTTCTGGGAGACCAAGAAGGCCGCGGCCTGACCCGTGCTCCCCTGACCTACCCTGGTCGACGCCGCTCCCCGTCCGGGGGGCGGCGTCGTCGTCGTCCGAGAGACTGGTGCCGATGAGCTACGACATCCTGTTCGTGCCCCGCAGGCCGGACCAGGCCTGGCAGGACGCCCTGGACGCGGCCGAGGGCACCGACGTGCTGACCGTCGCGATCGGCCCCGAGCGCCGCGAGCAGTGGGACCGGATCGTCGCGTCGCTGCGCCGGCGCCTCGGCGAGGTCGAGGAGTCCGTGGCCGACGACACGCTCGAGGCCACGCACGTGGCTTCGGGGCTGCAGGTGAGCCTGTACCCCGACGAGGCCGCGCTCACGTTCCCCTACTGGGAGCGTCCGGACGTGGCCGCGTTCCACGACCAGGTCGTGGACGTCGTCGGCCTGGTGGAGTCCGAGACCGGCCTGTCCGCCTGGGACGCCCAGTCCGACGCCCCGTTCGACGGCACCATCCACGACGAGGCCGGGGTGTCGACGTCGGTGCGGCTCACGCAGTCCGGCGGCACCGTCCCCGGACCGGTTCCGACCGGCCTGGACAGCACCGTGCCGGACGTCCCACCGGACCCGCTGCCGGACCGGACGACCGGGTCGGCCGCACCGGGTCCGTCCGGGTCGTCGGCACCGTCTGGTCCGGCTGGTCCGTCTGGTCCGTCGGGTCCGTCCGCGGCCCCGGTGGACGCCGGGTCCGCGCCCTCGGTCCCGCCGTCCCCGACCGCGGAGCGCCGGCGAGCCGTGCGCTACGTGGTGCTGGGCCTCATCATCATCGGCTTCGCCCTGCTCCTGCGCGCGCAGGGGCAGAGCTCCACGCTCAGCGGGCTCGCCCTGGCCATCGGCGTCGCCGACATCGCCATCGGTCTGCTCATGTGGCGCTCCTACCAGCGCCGCGAGCAGCAGCGGTGAGCGGCCCGGCCGTCGCGGACCGCCCGGTGACCGGCAGCGGGGTGACGGTGCGCGTGGTCGACCCGACCGACACCGACCTGGTCCAGGCCTGCGGCGCCCTGGTGGCCGACGTCTACGGCGGCGAGGAGCTGCTGGAGGACGAGGACGGGTACCTGCCCGTGCTGCGCGAGGCCGGGCCCCGGGCCCGGGAGGCGGTGCTGCTCGCCGCCGCCCTGGACGCCGACCTGCTCGGCACCGCCACCTACGCCCGCGCCGGCAGCCCGTGGGCCGAGCTGGCCCGCCCCGGCGAGGCCGAGATGCGGATGCTGGCGGTGTCCGCCGACGCGCGCGGCCGTGGCGTGGGCCGCCTGCTGACCCTCGCCTGCCTGGACCTGGCCCGGCAGGAGGGCTGCACCCGCTTCGTGCTGTCCAGCGGGCCCCGGATGACGAACGCGCACCGGATGTACGAGGCCATGGGGTTCGTGCGGACGCCGGAGCGCGACTGGTCGCCGGTGCCCACCGTCGACCTGGTGACCTACGCCCTGCCCCTGCAGGAGCAGACCGCCGGCTAGGCCACCAGGCCCAGCCGGCGCAGCTCGACCTGCAGGTCGTGCGGGTTGCTGGAGGCGTGCCGGGCGTCCTCGAGGGTGATGACGCCGTCCCGGATCAGCGTGACGAGGTGCTGGTCGAAGGTCTGCATCCCGTAGTAGCCGCCCTCCTTGATCAGGTCGCCGATGGTGTTGGTCTTGTCGGCGTCGCCGATGGCGTCGGCCATCCGGCCGGTGTTGACGGCCACCTCCATGACCACGCAGCGGCCCTGCCCGTCGGCCCTCGGCACCAGCCGCTGGCAGATGATGCCCCGCAGCGCGCCGGCCAGGGCGAGACGGACCTGCTTCTGCTCGTGCGGCGGGAAGAAGTCGATGACCCGGTTGACGGTCTCCTGCGCGTCCGTGGTGTGCAGGGTGGACATGACGAAGTGACCGGTCTCGGAGGCGGCCAGGGCGGCCTTGACGGTCTCGTGGTCCCGCATCTCGCCGACCAGGATGACGTCGGGGTCCTGACGCATCGCCCCGCGCAGCGCGCTGGCGAAGTCGACCGTGTCGAGGCGGACCTCGCGCTGGTTGATCATGGCGAGGTTGTCGGAGTGGATCACCTCGATCGGGTCCTCGATGGTCATGATGTGGACCTCGCGGTTGGAGTTGATGTGGTCGATCATCCCGGCCAGCGTGGTCGTCTTCCCGGAGCCGGTCGGACCGGTCACCAGCACGAGGCCCCGCGGCTCCAGCGCCAGCTGGGCGATGACCGCGGGCAGACCCAGGTCGGTCAGCGGGATCGCGCCGACGGACACCCGACGGAACACCAGGCCCGCGGAGCCGCGCTGGCGGAACGCGTTGACGCGGAACCGCCCCACGCCGGGCACCGAGTAGGCGAAGTCGGCCTCGTTCTTCGTGGCGAACTCGGCGAGCAGGTCCTCCCGCAGCACCTCGGCCACCATGTGCTCGGTGTCCTCGGGGCGCAGCTCGGGCGCCTGCACCTTGCGCAGGCTGCCGTCGATCCGGATCCGGGGCGGCGACCCGACCTTGCAGTGCAGGTCGGAGCCGCGCAGCTCGACCAGGGCACGCAGGTACGGCACGACGCTCTGACGCTCATCAGTCACCCCATCGTCATCGGCAGCCGACCCGGCGGCCTTGACCGCCGACGTCCCAGCTCACCGGCCCCATCCCGCCACCGCACCGCTCACCCCGTCCACTCGACGCCGGACAGCAGCAGCTCCAGCTCCTGCTGCCCGGTGCCGGTCATCGACGCCGGGGCCCCCACCACCCTCAGCCGGTAGGGCCCGGACGGGGTCAGCACCTCGTAGGACCGCTCGACCAGGGGACCCTCCTGCCGCTCCCCCACCAGCCGGCTCGGCAGCCCGCCGACCAGGGGACCGTCCCGACCACGACCCGCCTGGCCGTCCTCCCCGCCCGCGGCCCCGCCCGGCCCCAGCGGTCCGAGCTCGACCCGGAGCCGCTGGTTGATGGTCACGAAGGTCGGCGAGGCCCCCTCCTGCGCGCCCGCCCGGGACTGCCACGGCGGGGGCACCGTGACGACGTAGCCCGGTCCGGCGACCACCTGGACCTCGGTGGCGGCCACGAAGCCCGTCGCCGCCACCCCCGGCACCGCCACCAGCAGCAGCCCCAGCAGCCCCACCACGACGACACGACGAGAGCCGGGGCGGGGTCGGGCGGGACCCTGGGCGTCCGACGGGGCAGCCGTGAGGCCGCGGAGCGTCCCCAGGGCCGCGACGCCCAGCAGCACCCACAGGCAGGAGTAGGCCAGCGGCTGCACCAGCACCAGGCCCAGCGTCTCCGGCGCCGGGGGGCTGCAGTCACGAGGACCCGCACGAGGGAGCAGGCCGCAGCCGGCCGCCCACTGCGCGAGCAGCACCCCGGCCCCGCCGGCGAGCACGGCCGCCGGGGCACCCAGCAGACCCAGCGCCCACCAGCGCGACGGCAGGAGCAGCACGACCGCGCCGGAGCCGACCACCGCCGCCGCGGCCAGGACCGCCACCGTGCCGACGCCCAGCACCAGCGCGTAGTCGTCGCTGCGCCAGGTGTCCTCCTCCAGCAGGACCGCCCCGGCGAGGCGCAGGACGACGTGCCAGCCCGCCGCCGCGAGGCCGACGACCGCTGCCACGGACAGCGCCGGGACCAGCACGGGGACCGGGTCGGGCGACAACCGCGCGGGAGGCCCCCGCCAGGCCCAGCCTGCCGCCGCCTGCTCGACCGCCCGCGGCCCCGCCGCCGCCGCGGCCGCCAGGGGCCCGTGCCCGTCACGTCGCGACCGGGCGAGCCGAACCGCCGTCACGAGCAGCGCGGGCACCAGCAGCGCCGCCGCGACGAGGCCGACCAGGAGGCCGTCGTCGCCGAACCAGGCGGGCAGCACGGCGAGCAGCCCCACGCCGGTCACCGCCAGCAGCGGTTCGCCCGAGGCCAGCGTGAGCAGCGAGACGTGGCCGTAGGCCAGCAGCGCCGCGACGGCCACCGACACCGCGCCGACCTGGGTCAGCAGCAGCGGGACGGGCGTCGGGGCGTCGAGGGCGGAGCGGACGGCGAGCCGACCCACGTCGACCGCGTACCGGCAGAGCAGTCCGACCACGACCGCCACCCCGGCCCCCCACACCACGTAGCCCACGGCACCGACGGGACCCTGGACCACGGCGCCGGCGGCGGCCTCGAACGACAGCAGGGGCCCCAGGGCCAGGCCCAGCCCGGCCCCCACGGCCAGCGGGCCGGCAACACGGCCCCGGGTCCCGCGGACGGTGTCGCGCAGACCGGTGCGCCACGCCGCGACGCACAGCACCACCGCGAGCAGCGGCGCGACCAGCAGCGCCGGCAGCCACAGCGCCAGGGCGGACGGCAGCAGCAGGACGACCACCGACTCCAGCGACTCGAACGAGCTGCCGGTGACGATGCCGGCCGCGAGGGCGATGGGTGCCTCGGTCCTCAGCAGGCCGTCGGGGTCGCGCAGCAGCCGGCGACGCTCCTGCGGCGCGGGGTGGCGCCGCAGGGCCCGGCGGTGCCGGGGGGCCTCCCGGGGGTCGGCGGCCTGGGCCAGGGCGAGCACCCGGTCGAGGTCCCCGGCCGACCCCCACCCGGCCGCCCGGGCGTCCGCGTAGGCCTCGCGGGCGCGCAGGACGGCGTTGCGCAGCAGCAGCACCAGCACGCTCAGCACCAGCGTCCGCCAGCCGAGCCGGAGCACGTAGGCCAGGTCGGAGACCGCCAGGACGGCCACCACCGGCACCAGCGCGAGCCCGACGAACGCCCACCACACCGACACCGTGTAGTAGGCCCACGGCACGTCCCGGTTGGCCAGGTGGGCCAGCTCGTGACGCAGCACCGCCCGGAACGCGGCCGGGTCGGTCACCTGCAGGACGACGAGCCCCCCGGTCACGCCCAGCCGCGGGTGCCGCGAGGTGCCGAACACGAACCCCTGCACGGCGGGGTTCGACACGTCCACCAGCACCGTGGGCAGCCGCCGCAGCCCGACGCGCCGGGCCTCCTGCTCCACCGCGGCGTGCAGGGACGCGCCGTCCACCTCGTCGAGGCGGACCAGGTGGGCCCGCCGGGTCCGCCACAGCGGCAGCAACCGGTACAGCCCGTACGCCGCCGCCAGCACCATCGTCGTACCGACCAGCGAGGACAGCGCCTGCTCCCGCGACACCCCGGAGCGGCACGCCGTCTGCTCGGCCAGCACCAGCGCCGTGTCCGTGGCGGAGCCCGCCGCCAGCTCCCCGGCCTCCAGCCCGCACCGGGCGACGACGTCCAGGAAGGTGTCCCCGCGCAGCGTGAACCACAGCGCGGTGTACAGGTACAGCGTCGCGGAGACGACCGCGGCGAGCAGGAGCAGGAACCGGACCGAGGTGTCGGAGGGCAGCGCCCGGGGGTCGATCACCGCCGAGGTGCGCCACGGCCCCGCGGGGTCGGCGACGGCGGCCGGCCCGGCCGGCCCCGGCGGACCCACGCGTGCCTACACCCGGGTGGCGATGGAGGCCACGAGGGCGTCGGCCAGCCGCTGGGCCCGCTCCGGCGGGAGCTGCATCCGTCGGGCCTCCTCCTCGGCGACCTGGCGCAGCAGGCCCAGCTGGGCGGGGTCCAGGCGCTCGGGCTCCCCCGACGGCGTCTGACCCGCGGCCTCCCCGACCGTCCGGGCCCCGGTGGGTGAGCCGGTCCCGGTCGCCTCGCGTCGGCGGTGCAGGCGCCGGGCGACGGCCTCGGCCAGGGCGTCGCCGACCCGGTCGGTCAGCGACGTCAGGACCCGTCGCACCAGGTCGAGGGCGAACGGCCCGACCAGGGTGACCGCGGCCTCGATCCCGAACCCCAGCGGCTCGTCCGAGCGCCCCCGGGCGGACAGCGCACGGTCCGGGTCGGCGAAGTAGGAGTCCGCGGTGGCCCGGAACAGCGGCAGCTCGGCCGGGGAGACGTCGGCGAGCAGGTCCCTGGCCAGCGCCTCGACGGTGGCACGGTCGGGTCCCTGCGCCACTCCGACCACCTCCGGTCACCCCAGCCAGGACCAGATCGTAGGCCGGGCCCGCGGGTCAGTCCAGGACGACCAGCAGGTCCCCCTCCTGCACGACGTCGCCTGCCTCCACGGCCACCCGGGAGACCCGGCCCCCGTGCTCCGGCAGGACGGGGATCTCCATCTTCATCGACTCCAGCAGCACGAGCTCGGTCGCCGGGTTGACGACGTCCCCCACGGCCACGTTGACGACGAGGACGTTGGCCACCATCTCGGCGCGCACTTCTTCCATGGGACCATCGTGCCGGACCGGGACCCGTCGACAGGACGAGGGACCGTGCGGACACGAGAGGAGGCCCCGTATGAGCAAGCGTGCTCGTAAGCGTCGCGCCCGCAAGAAGAACGGCGCGAACCACGGCAAGAAGCCCAACGCCTGAGTCCGGGCGCAGACAGCGAGGGGCCGGCACCGTCACGGTGCCGGCCCCTCGCTGCGTCGTGGTCCCCCCGGGCGTGCCTGGGGGCGTGCGGTGGCCCTAGGCCTCGTTGGCCTGCTGACGGGCCTCGTCGAGGCGGCCCAGGATGCGCTCCCGCAGCCCGCCCGGCGCCCGGTCGTGGCACGAGCGCGACACCAGCGCCTTGACCGCCCGCTCGATGTCCGCCTGGTCCAGGCAGGGGGCGCACTCCTCGAGGTGGACGGAGATCTTGTGCTTGACGTCGGGGGTCAGCTCGCCGTCGATGAACTCGTACAGCTTGTCGATGGCGTCGACGCAGTCGGTCTCGTGGGGGTTGCCGCAGCTCATCGGGTCACCTCCACGTTCTCCGGGTCCGCAGGAGCGTCGGTCGCCGGGCGGATGAAGCCCCGCTCCAGCGCGTAGTCGGTGAGCAGCTCGCGCAGCTGCCGACGCCCGCGGTGCAGCCGCGACATCACCGTCCCGATGGGCGTACCCATGATCTCGGCGATCTCCTTGTACGCGAAGCCCTCGACGTCGGCGTAGTAGACCGCCATCCGGAAGTCCTCGGGGATGGACTGGAGGGCCTGCTTGACGTCGGAGTCCGGGAGCGCGTCCAGGGCCTCCACCTCGGCCGAGCGCAGGCCGGAGGAGGTGTGCGACTCCGCCCGGGCCAGCTGCCAGTCGGCGATCTCGTCCGCCTGCTGCTGCTGCGGCTGCCGCTGCTTCTTGCGGTAGGAGTTGATGTACGCGTTGGTCAGGATCCGGTACAGCCAGGCCTTGAGGTTCGTGCCCGGGCGGTACTGGTGGAAGGCGGCGAACGCCTTCGCGAAGGCCTCCTGGACCAGGTCCTCGGCGTCGGTCGGGTTGCGGGTCATCCGCAGCGCCGCGCTGTACAGCTGGTCGACGTACTGCAGCGCATCGGTCTCGAAGCGGACGCGGCGCTCGTCGGCGGTCTCCTCGGGAGCCCGGTCGGTGTCGGAGTCCATGGTCGGCCAGGCTATCGGCCGAACCGGGATACCGGCGCGCCGGGGGCCGTCGTCCACCCCGCTCCTCGACTTCTCCATCATCACCTCCGGGGCAACAGTGACCCCGGTGAGGCTGTTCCCACCGGTGGCCCCAGGGCTCCGCCCGGGGGCGCGGCGGACCTAGCCGAACAGCTGTCCCGTCATCGGGTCCACGACGCCCACCAGGTCGGAGTCCTCGGGCCGGGCCATCAGGGCCGGGCTGTCGTTGCGCACGTTGCCCACCGCGGTCTGCACGGGCACCGCGGCGAAGCGGCCTTCGGGGACCTCGGCCGCGAGCGCCAGGGCGTCGACGGCACTCACGTCCCGGTCCACCCATGCGGCCCAGTGCCCTGCGGGCAGCACGACCGGCATCCGGTCGTGGACCGCCCGCAGCCCGGGCTCCGCGTCCGTGGTCAGCACCGTGACGGTGCCCAGCCACGCCGCGGGGTCCTCGTCGTCCGCGACGTCGGGGTCGCGCCACCACGAGTACAGCCCGGCCAGGCCGGTCAGCCCGCCGTCGAGCGGCGACATGAAGAACGGCTGCTTGCGGGCCTTGCCGGTGCCGCTGCGCTCCGGCGGGACCACCTGCCACTCGAACCAGCCGTCGGCCGGCAGCAGGCAGCGGCGGGAGCCGACCAGCCGTCGGTAGGCCGGCTTCTCGGTGACGGTCTCGACGCGCGCGTTGATCATCCGGTTGCCGACCGTGGGGTCCTTGGCCCAGGACGGCACCAGCCCCCACCTCATCGCGCGCAGCCGGGCGGGCGGGGCCGCCGCGTCGCCACCGGCCCCCGGTTCCCGGTCCGCGCGGGGCGCCATCACCGCGGCGACCTGCTGGGTCGGGGCGACGTTGTACGACGGCGCGAGCGCCTGGCGGTCGGCCTCGGACGGGGGTGCCACGGGCAGGCCCGAGGCGATCACCTCCTCGACGAGGTCGTCGGGGTTCCTGCTCGCCGCGTACCGCCCGCACATGCTCGACAGCCTGGCACGACCCACCGACGACCCACCGGCACGGGGCCGGCGGCGCGCCCGTCCGCGCGACACGTCGCGTCACCCGGCCACGACGGGCAGGATGGGCGCATGTTCCGACGGATCGCACGCCCTCTTCTCGCCGCCGTGTTCGTCAACTCCGGGGTCGACGCCCTGCGCAACCCGGAGCCACGGGCCAAGCTGGCCGCCGGCATGGTCCACGCCGCGGCCGAGCGCTTCGGCACCCCGGACGACCCGCTGCTCGCGGCCCGGCTCAACGCCGGCGTCATGGTCGGCGGCGGCCTGGGTCTGGCCTCCGGGCTCGCGCCGCGGCTGTCCGCGCTCGCCCTGGCCGGCTCGCTGGTCCCGACCACGCTGGCCGGGCACGCCTTCTGGGAGTACCCGAAGGAGGAGCGGGCGGCGCAGCGCGTCCAGTTCACCAAGAACCTGGGGCTGCTGGCGGGTCTGCTGCTGACCATCGACACCCCGTACGCCGCGGAGCGCGCCGCCCGCAAGACCCGCAAGGCGGTCGAGGCGGAGCACGCGGCCGAGGAGCGGGAGCGTTCCAGCAAGCAGCTGCGCAAGCAGGCCAAGAAGGACGCCAAGGAGGCCGCGAAGGCCGAGGCGCACGCCCTCAAGGTGCAGGCCAAGGCCGAGAAGGCCCGGACCAGGCTCGAGCGCGAGCGGGACGAGGACTAGGACCGGCCCACCCGGATGACGTCTGAAGTCCCCGGCGCGACCGACGGCTGGGCCGCGCCGACCCCGGGCCGGCCCGTGGACGCCACGGTCCGCCTGCCCGGGTCCAAGTCCCTGACCAACCGCTACCTCGTGCTGGCGGCGCTGGCCGACGAGCCGTCCCGGCTGCGTGCCCCGCTGCGCTCCCGGGACACCCTGCTCATGGCGCAGGCCCTGCGGCAGCTGGGCGCCGTGGTCGTCGACGGACCGGCGCCCGACGGTGAGGTGCCGGACTGGCTGGTCACGCCCATCCCCCGACCCGACCCCCGCCGCGCTCCCACGACGCAGGACCCGGTCGACATCGACTGCGGCCTGGCCGGCACCGTGATGCGGTTCCTGCCGGCCGTGGTGGCCGTCAGCGGTCGGTCGGCCCGGCTGTTCGGCGACCCGCGGCTGCACGAACGGCCCATCGCCCCGCTGCTGCAGGCGTTGCGCGACGCCGGCGCGGACATCGAGGACACCGACGGGTTCTTCCCGGTGACCATCCGGGCGACCGCGCCACCCCGGGGCGGCGAGGTGAGCCTCGACGCCGGCGCCTCCAGCCAGTTCCTGTCCGGGTTGCTGCTGGCCGGGGCCCGGATGACGGACGGCCTGACCGTGCGCCACGTCGGTGACACGGTCCCCTCCCGTCCCCACATCGCGATGACGGTCGAGAACCTGCGCGACGTCGGGGTCGTCGTCGACGACTCGGTCGACCTGCTCTGGCGGGTGGAACCGGGCCCGGTGGGCGGCCTGGACGTGGACGTCGAGCCCGACCTGTCCAACGCGGGACCGTTCCTGGCGGCCGCGCTGGCCACGGGCGGGCGGGTCCGGGTGCCGGGCTGGCCGCAGCAGACCACGCAGGCCGGTGACTCGTTGCGCGACATCCTCGACGCCATGGGCGCCGACGTCCGGCTCGACCGCGACATGCTGACGGTCACGCACGACGGCGACGTCTACGGCGTGGACCTGGACCTGGGCGACTCCGGCGAGATCGCCCCCACCGTCGCGGGTCTCGCGGCGCTGGCGACCTCGCCCAGCCGGTTGCGGGGCATCGGTCACCTGCGGGGTCACGAGACCGACCGGCTCGAGGCGCTGGCCGCCGAGATCCGCGGCCTGGGCGGTGAGGTCGACGTCCTGCCCGACGGGCTGCGCATCACCCCCCGGCCCCTGCACGGCGGGCGCTGGCACAGCTACGCCGACCACCGGATGGCCACGACGGGCGCCGTGATCGGGCTCCGGGTCCCCGGTGTCGTCGTCGAGGACGTCGCGACGACCGCGAAGACCCTGCCCGACTTCACCGGCCTGTGGTCGGCGATGGTCGGCGGCTGAGTGCCCGTCCGTCGCCGCAGCACGGCGTCCTGGGACGAGTCCGACGCGCGGGCCCGCCCACCGCGTCGCGGCACCCGCCCCCGCACCAAGGAGCGGCCGACCCACACCGACGCGGTGCTGGGCTGGGTCACCACCATCGACCGCGGCCGCTACACCTGCCTGGTCCCTGCGCCCGCGCACGGCGACCCCGCCGACCCCGACGCCGTGGTCATCACGGCCGTGCGGGCCCGCGAGATCAAGCCCAAGGGCATCGCCGTCGGCGACGTGGTCGGGCTGGTGGGCGACGTCTCCGGCACCACGGACTCCTTGGCCCGCCTGGTCAGGGTCACGGAGCGGACCTCGGCGCTGCGCCGCAGCGCCGACGACACCGACCCCGTCGAGCGCGTCGTCGTGGCCAACGCCGACCAGGTCTGCCTCGTGGTGGCCGCGGCGGACCCCGAGCCCAACCCCCGGCTCATCGACCGGGCCCTGGTGGCGGCCTGGGACGCGGGCATCGACCCGCTGCTGGTCATCACCAAGACCGACCTCGCGGACCCGTCGCAGCTGCTGGCCGCCTACGCCGACCTGGGTCTCACGTCGGTGTCGGTGACCTCGCAGGGCTGGCGCGGCCTGGACGCCGTCCGCGACGCGCTCGCCGGCCGGGTGACCGCGATCATCGGCCCCTCCGGCGTGGGCAAGTCGACCCTGGTCAACGAGCTGTCCCCGGGAGCCCGGCGGGCCACCAGCCACGTCTCGGACACCACGGGCAAGGGGCGGCACACGTCGACCGCGTCGGTGCTGCTCCCGCTGGCCGCGGGCGGGTGGGTCATCGACACCCCCGGCATCCGGTCCTTCGGGCTGGCCCACGTCCAGGCCGAGACCCTCCTCGGCGGGTTCACTGAGCTGACCGGCGGGACCGAGGACTGCCCGCGCGGCTGCACCCACGACGAGGACGAGTGCGGTCTGCAGGGCTGGGTCGACGCCGGCCACGCCTCGGGGGAACGACTCGACAGCTTCCGGCGGCTGCTGCGCGCGGTGCGCGGCGAGCTCGAGCCCGGCGAGCGCGAGCGGAGCGACTGAACGCCGCTGCCGCCCCGGCTCAGCCCTGCAGCGCGACGCTGCCGCCCGTGCGCCAGTAGACCCCGGCCTCACGGGCCAGGAACAGGTTCTCCACCAGGTAGCGCCGCAGCGCCGCGACGTCGTCGTGGAAGGCGCGCAACCGGTTGTTGACCTCCGTCTCGGCGTACCGCTCGCCCGGGACGAACTCCTGGGCGAGCAGGTCGAGGACGACCAGCCGCTTGGTGTGCTTGGCCGGGATGCGGACGAGGCGGCCGTCGGCGTCCAGGAACGCCCGCAGGACCTGCTCCCGCTCCGCGTCACCCAGCCGGGACGCCCACCGCGCCGGCTGGGCGTCGGGGTCGGTCCGGTCGGTGCCCCTGCGGGTGCTGCCGTCGCTCACCGGTCCAGGGTAGGTCCGCCGCCCGCTCGTCCCCCGCCGCGCACCCCGGCCCCGGCCCTACCCTCGCCCCATGACGGACACCTGGGACGACGACCTGCGCCTGGCCCTGTCCATCGCCGACCAGGTGGACGCCCTCACCATGCAGCGCTTCGGGGACGCGGACCTGCAGGTGCGCACCAAGCCCGACCTGACCCCCGTCACCGAGGCCGACACCGACGCCGAGCGGGCGGTCCGGTCGATGCTGCAGCGGACCCGTCCCCGGGACATGGTCATCGGCGAGGAGATGGAGCCCACCGGCCACGGCCGCCGGCAGTGGGTGGTCGACCCCATCGACGGCACCAAGAACTTCGTCCGCGGGGTGCCGGTGTGGGCGACCCTGATCGCGCTGGTCGACGACCGGACCCCCGTCGTCGGCGTCGTGTCGGCCCCGGCGCTGGGCCGGCGCTGGTGGGCGGCCGCGGGCACGGGTGCCTACACCGGGCGCAGCCTGGCCTCGGCGCGCCGGCTGGAGGTGTCCGCCGTGGACCACCTGGCCGACGCGTCGCTGTCGTACTCGTCGCTGTCCGGCTGGGAGGAGCGCGGTCTCCTGCCCGGCTTCCTCGACCTGACCCGGCGCTGCTGGCGCACCCGGGCCTACGGCGACTTCTGGTCCTACATGATGCTGGCCGAGGGCGCGGTCGACCTGGCCTGCGAGCCGGAGCTGGCCCTGCACGACATGGCCGCCCTGGTGCCGATCGTCGCCGAGGCCGGTGGCCGGTTCACCGCCCTGGACGGCACCGACGGCCCGTGGGGCGCCGACGCGGTGGCCACCAACGGCGCCCTGCACGAGGAGACGCTGGCGGTGCTCCACGGCCGCCACGGCTGACCGGTCGGCGCGGGCTGCCCTCCGCGGGGCGTGCCTCGGTCCTGACGCGCGCCTCGGTCCTGGCGGGTTGCCTCGGTCCTGACGCGCGCCTCGGTGCTGACGGGTTGCCTCAGGCCAGGCCGGCGGCGCGCAGGCCGTCGATGCAGGCGCGGCGCAGCGCCCGCAGCCTCGACCAGCGCTCCAGCAGACCGGGCGGGCCCGGCAGCGGCGGCAGGCCCGGCAGCGGCGGCTCGTCGGGCACGAACCGGCCGGCCGCCACCCGTCCCGGGACCAGCAGCTGCACCGTGCGCTCGAGGTCGTCGGCGGCGTCGTGACTCACCAGCAGCGCGGCCCCGTCCGCCGGGACCTCCCCGACGGGTCGCCCCTCGGACGTGGTCACCACGACCTGCGGCGACGTCCCCGGCCGGGCGACGACCAGCAGCGGGTGGCTGCGGGCGCCGGGCCGTGGCGGCATCGGCAGCAGGGCGTCGGCCTCGACGCGCAGCAGCAGCCGCGGGACGTACCACCAGTGCTCGCGCCTCAGGATGACGGAGTCGGCGAGCGCCCGGCTGGGCGGGTGCTTGGCCAGGTGCTGGTCCAGGAGCCCGTCGACGAACCGCGCGCCGTCCGGGTCGGCCTCGAGGACCACGCGACCGACGAGCAGGACCCCGGCCCCGGCATCGGGCCCGCCCCGCCCGGGCAGGGCCAGCGCCACCTGGCCCGCGGCGGCGACGGCCAGGGCCAGCTCCCGCTCGGCGTGGCTGAGCGCCAGGACGACGACGCCGCCCTCCAGCAGCGGCGTGAGCACCGCGGCCCGGGGAGACCCGTCCGGGGCGACCCAGCACAGCTCGCCCCGCCCGCTCGCCCGCACGGCGGCGCGGACCGCGTCGACGCCGGGACCCGACGGCGGGTCGGTCGCGGTTGCTTCGGTCGCGTCCGGGTCACCCGCGTCCGGGTCGCCCGCGTCCGGGCTGGTCACGGCCGCACGGTGACACGGCCAGGGCTGTCAGTTGTTTGGTGCATCCGGGTCACGACACTAGCCTGACCGACGCACCGGACACCGTTGTCCGGACCTGTCGAGGAGGCCCTGTGCCCGCCATCTACGTCGCCCTCGTGGTGCTCGCGCTGTTCGCCGTCGCCTACCTGACGTACTCGAAGTACCTGGCGACCAAGGTCTTCGCCCTCGACGACTCCCGGCCCACCCCGGCCCACACCATGACCGACGGCGTCGACTTCGTGCCGACGAACAAGCACGTGCTCTTCGGCCACCACTTCACCTCGGTGGCCGGGGCGGCCCCGATCGTCGGCCCGGCCATCGCGGTGTTCTGGGGCTGGGGCCCCGCGCTGGCGTGGATCGTCATCGGCACCATCTTCGCCGCCGGGGTCCACGACTTCGGCGCCCTCGTGGTGTCCGTGCGTCACCGCGCGAAGAACATCGGCACGCTGGCCGGCGAGGTCATCAGCCGCCGCGGCCGGACGCTGTTCCTGGTCATCATCTTCTTCCTGCTGACCCTGGTGAACGCCGTGTTCGCCGTCGTCATCGGCAACCTGCTGACGGCCAACCCCGGCGCGGTGATCCCGATCTTCGTCGAGATCCCCCTGGCCATCGGCATCGGGCAGTACATCTACCGCAAGAGGACCGCGGCGCTCGTCCCGTCCGTCCTGGGCGTCATCGGGCTCTACCTGCTGATCCTCGTCGGGCAGGCCTACCCGGTCGACATCACGCCGATCGCCGAGGCGCTCGGCATGGAGCAGACCCGCAACCTGTGGGTCGTCATCATGTTCGTCTACACGTTCATCGCCTCGCGGATCCCGGTGTGGATGCTGCTGCAGCCCCGGGACTACATCAACTCCCACCAGCTGTTCATCGCGCTCTTCGTCATCCTCGTCGGCATCGCGGTCGGCTGGAACCAGATCGTCGCCCCGTTCGTCAACGACGTCCCCGAGGGCTCCCCCAGCGTCGTCCCGTTCCTGTTCATCACCATCGCCTGCGGCGCGATCTCCGGCTTCCACAGCCTGGTGTCCTCAGGCACGACGTCCAAGCAGCTGGACAAGGAGTCCGACGCCCGCCACGTCGGCTACCTCGGCGCCCTCGGCGAGGGGAGCCTGGCCCTGGGCTCGGTCCTCGCGGTCACGGCCGGGGTCGTGGCGACCCAGGTGGAGTGGCAGGAGCTGTACCCGGACTTCGCCACCGCGTCGGGCGGGGCCACGGGCAACTTCGTCAACGGCATCGCGGTGTTCGCCAACAACCTGGGCATCCCGCTGGACCTGGCCGTCATCTTCGGCGCGGTCGTCGTCATCTCGTTCGCGGCCACCACGATGGACACCGGGGTCCGGCTGCAGCGCTACGTCGTCCAGGAGATCGCCGAGCTGGCCGGGTTCCGGGTGGTGGCCCGCAACCTGACGGTCGCCGGCCTCATCGCCGTGGGCGTGCCGCTGTTCCTGGCGCTGCTGCCCGGCGGGGGCGACGCGGGCTACACCTTCGGCGTCCTGTGGCAGCTGTTCGGCACGACCAACCAGCTGACTGCCGGCCTGGCCCTGACGGTCATCGCGATGTGGGTCCTGCGGCGCGGCCGCAACCCGCTGGCGGTGCTGGTGCCGCTGGCGTTCGTGCTGGTCATGACCATGTGGGCCCTGGTGGTCAACCTCCGCAACTTCGTCGCCGCCGGGGAGTGGGTGCTGGCCGGGCTCGACGCGGTCATCGCCGTGCTGGCGCTGTGGCTGGTCGTCGAGGCGGCCGCGGCCATCCGGGGCGCGCTGGAGGACCGGCGTCGCGGCACCGACGACGAGCGGGTCGAGGTGCCGGACACGCTCGGCACCGGCGACCGGCGCCCGTGACCACCGGGCACCCCGTGACCACCGGCCGCCCCGTGCCCGCGGTCGTGCTCGTGCGCGAGTGGCACGACCACCGCGGCGGGGGCGGCTGCTGCGGTGGCACCGCGGCCCTGGCGGCGGTCCGCGAGAACCGGACCGGACCCGGCCGCAGCCCCGCGCCCGGGTGCGACGCCGCAGCGGCGTCCGCCACCGGCACGCGGGCCGCCGACCGGACCGCCCAGCTGTACCTGGAGCTGCGGGCCGCCCTGCCCGACGTGGACGTGACCGTGGCGGACGCGGGCAACTGGGCGTGGCTGCTGCCCAGCACCTACCGGGCCGTGCGTGCCTCGGGCCTCACCCGCCGGGCGGCGGCGCGGGCGGCGAGCCGGTCGACGACCCCGGGGGCCGTCCTGGTCGACGGCCGCCTGCTGCCGGGCACCGAGGGGCAGGAGCCGGGCGTCGTGGCGCAGCGGGTGCGGGCGGTCGTGCAGGGCCGCCCGGGCACGCTGCCCGTGTGACGGGGCCCGGCTTCCCCCGCTCGGGCGGGGCCGTCGTGCTGGACGCCCGGCGCGCCGCCGACGTGACGGACCTGCACCCGGAGGCCCTGCGCCCGGAGGACCTGCACCCGGTCGGCGGACCGCCCCGCCCCGAGCACGTCTGGTACGTCTCCTACGGGTCCAACCTGCTGCGCGAGCGCTTCGAGGTCTACCTGCTGGGCGGGCGGGTGGCGGGCCTGGACCGGGAGTACCCGGGCGGGCCCGGCACCGCCCCGGCCACCGGCGACCGCGCGGTCGTCCTCCCCGGCCGGCTGCGGTTCGCCCTGCAGGCCCCGTCCTGGGGCGGCGGCGGGGTGGCCTTTTGGGACCCCGCCGGCAGCGGCCCCGGTGTCCTGGCCCGGGCGTGGCGGGTGCGACGGGAGCAGTTCCTCGAGGTCGTCCACATGGAGAACGGCGGCCTGGACCGGCGCGCGGCCCCCTGGCCGCCCGGCGTGCTGCGCACCGGTGAGGCCCGTGTCGGCGAGGGCTGGTACTCCCGGCTGCTGCGGCCCGGGCTGCTGCACGGCGAGCCGCTGCTGACCTTCACCCACCCCCGCCCGGGCACGCTGGCGACCCGGGAACCCTCACCGGCCTACCGCGCGGTCGTGGCGCGTGGCGTGGTCGAGACCTTCGGGACGACGCCCCGCGGCGGGATGACGCCCAGCGACGCCGAGACCTACCTCCTGGACGCGCTCACGGGCTGAGAGCCGAGGCCCGCGCCGGGTGCGCCGTCACCTCGGCCACGGGACGACCTGGGCCGGTGCGCCGACGTGGGTCTGCGACGATCCTCCGGTGGGGGTCCCGACGGCAGCGGCACAGGCGGCCCGTGGCCGCTCCGCCTCGGCCGCGCCCCGACCGAAGGACCGGCTCGCGTGGTTCGTCGGCCTGCTCGTCGTCGCCGCGGCGCACGTGTCGGTCTCCCTGGACGCCGTCGCACCCGTGCAGACCAAGGACGAGATCGGGTACCTGGCCGCGGCGCGCTGGTTCGCGACCGGTGAGGGCGCCGGCCTGCTGACGCCCGAGCACGCCGGCGGCTACGCCGTGGGCTGGGGCCTGCTGACCGCGCCGCTGTGGTGGCTGAGCACCCACCCGCCGACCGTCTACGCCGCGTCGGTCGCGGTCAACGTCGGCCTCGCCGTGCTCCTGCTGGTCCCGGCCACCACCGTGGCCCGGCGCACCGGGTTGTCCACCCCGGCCGCCGTGCTGGCGGCCGTGGTGGTCTGCCTGGGCGCGGGTCGGCTCGGCTACACCGGGTACGCCCTGCCCGAGACGTTGCTGACGCTGCAGCTCACCACCGTGCTGTGGCTGCTGCTGCGGTTGTGGGGGCCACCACCCGGGTCGTCGTCGGCCCGCGACCGGGGGCCGGTCGCCCCGGGCATGCGCGCAGGTCCGGCAGCGCCGATGGTGCCGGCGGTGCTGAGCCTGCTCGCCGTGCTGCTGGCCTGGCTGCCCACCACCCACGCCCGGATGCTGCCGGTCACGTTGCTGGCCGCGGTCTCCCTCGCCTCGTGGTCGCTGTCGCGGCGGTCCCCCGCCGGCGCCGCGGCCCTGGTGGTCGGACTGCTCGGCGCCGCGGCCGGCTGGTGGCTCAACGGCCGCGTCGAGGCCGTCCTGTACGGCGACGTCGCCCGCACGGCCGTGGCCGCCGAGCAGGTCGCCGGGCTCCAGGTCGGCGACGCGCTCGCGCTGGCCGTGGGTCACGCCTGGTACGCCGCCGTCGCGTGGCTGGGGCTGAGCCTGCTGGGCTGGTGGGTCGCGGTGGTGGCCGTGCCGCAGGACTGGCGCGCCCGGGTGGTCGGTCCGTGGACGTGGTTGGCCGTCGGCGTGGTCCTGCAGGTCGGGGTCGGGGCGGCCTACCTGTCGGGGCGCCTGGACGAGGGGGGCCGGGTCGACCAGCTGGTCTACGGCCGCTACGGCGACCCGCTGTGGTTCGTGGTCGCCCTGGTGGGGGCCGCGACCGTGCTGTCGGCCCCCCGAGCCGGGGCCGCGGCAGGCACGACCGGGGCGGGCACGACCGCGGCAGGCACGAGGCGGCTGCTCGCCCTCACCGGGGGCAGCCTGCTGGTGCTGGCGGTCACGGCCGCCCTGGCGATCGGCGCCAACGCCGACCGGGTGGCGGGGTTCGTCCAGCTGAACGTGCCGGGGGTGCAGGCGTGGGCCTGGCGCGACGAGCGGGGCTTCGCGGTGCCCTGGTGGCAGTCGTCGCTGACCGCAGCCGTGGTGGCAGGTCTGCTGGGCCTCGCGGTGCTCCGCGCGTCCCCGCGCGGCCGCAGCAGGGTCGTGGCGCTGGTGCTCGCCGGGGGCGTGCTGCTCGGGCTCGCCCTGGTCGCCGAGCACCGCAACATCGAGCCCCGCGACGCCTGGATCCGGAGCCTGTTCGGGGTGCGCGAGCTCGTCGAGCAACGGCCCGGCGCCGAGGTCCTGCTCCTCGTCGACCGACCGCTGCTGCTGTCGGGCAACGGGCTGCAGTGGTGGCTGGCGGACCGCGCGACGACCGTGGTCGAGCCCCCGGACCTGCCGGCCGCGGTGGCCGGGGCGACCCCCGGGTCGGTGGTCGTCGGCCCCACGGCAGACCCACCCACCGGGCCGGTCGGGGCACCACCGCTGGAGCTCGTGGGCGTCGACGGCACCGGGACGTACGGCGTCTGGCTGGTCCCGTGAGAGCAGGCACCACCCGACCGTACTGACCCGCCGCGCCGAGGTGCAGGGACCGACGGCGCGGCGGGTGGTCTCAGGCCTGCGAGTGCGTCGCGGCGGTCCGGAACTCGGTGTACGTGTAGGGGTTGTCGAGGACCTTGGTCTCGGGCACGTCCGGGTTCATGCCCTGCTGCCAGGCCTCCTCGCCCATGTCGGCCTTGAGGTGCTCGACGGTGTCGGCCACCGCGTCGCGCGCCTTGGCCAGGTCGATGCCCACCAGCCGGTTCTCGTGCTTGACGACGCGGCCGTCGACGATGACGGTGTGGACGTCGCCGCGCTGGGCCTGCATGGCCACGTGGCCGTAGGGGTTGAGCACGGGGAACATCACGGGCGACGCGTCGTTCTTGATCAGCACGACGTCGGCCCTCTTGCCGACCTCGAGGCTGCCGATCAGCGAGTCCATCCCGAGGCCCTGCGCGCCACCGCGGGTCGCCCAGCCGACGACCTCCTCCGCGCGCAGGTGGCAGTGCGTGACGGTGTCGCCGAGCTTGTGGGCCTCCATGTGCTCGCGCGAGCGGTCGGCACCGACGGTGCTGCGCATGGCGCTGAACAGGTCCCCGCTCATCCACACGCTGGTGTCCATGGAGATCGACACCGGGATGCCGTGGCTGCGCAGGGCCCAGGTGGGGGGGTAGCCCTGCCCACAGCTCTGCTCGGACTCCGTGGCCACCGACACCGACCCACCGGTCGCGGCGATCCGGTGGTAGCTGTCGTGGTCGAGGGTGGCGGCGTGGACGTAGGTGGTCCGCTCCTCCATGAACCCGTTGTCGTGCATCAGCCGGATGCCGTCGTCGTTGGTCGCGCCCCACACCCCGGCGTGCGTGGTGACGGCCAGGTCGAGCTCGCGGGCCACCTCGAAGGCGCGTCGCTCGGGGAACGCCGGGTCGCCCGTGACGTCGAACGCCATCTGCAGGCCGAGCATGTCGCTGCGCGGGAACCGCTCGACGAACGCGCGGAAGTCGGCGGCGTCGGACCACTCCCACGGCCCGGCCTGGATGTTGCCGTAGGCCAGCACGAACCGGCCGGGCACCGAGCGCAGCGCGTCCACGGCGGCCTCGGCGTGCTCGACGCTCTGCAGGCCGTGCGACCAGTCGACCGTGGTGGTCACGCCGGCGTCAAGGGACTCGATCGCCGACAGCAGGTTGCCCGCCGCGACGTCCTGGGGCCGGAACGCACGGCCGTGCTCGAGGTAGTACCAGACGAAGTACTGCGTGAGGGTCCAGTCGGCGCCGTAGCCGCGCATGGCCGTCTGCCACATGTGGCGGTGGGTGTCGACCATGCCGGGCATGACGATGCCGCCGGTGGCGTCGACCTCGAAGGTGCCCTCCGGCACGTCCAGGGCGGGCCCGACGGCGGCGATGCTGCCGTCGACGACCAGCACGTCGGCGTCGGTCAGCACGGTGCGGGCGTCGTCCATGGTCAGGACGGTGCCGCCGCGCAGGACGACGGGGCGTCCCGGGCTCAGGTCGGCGCCGGTGGGGGTCGGCTGGCTCATCGGGACTCCTTCGTCCGGTGCGGCCCGGCCAGGCGTTCCGTCGCGGCACCGCGGCTGGCGCGGATGAGCGGACGACCGTCCGCCTGGCGGGCATTGGGTGCTGACACTGTCTCCGGGGGGGCCGCTCGTGTCAAGGTGTGCCCATGCCCCGCCGCGACGACGACCCCAACTTCGTGGAGGCCGTCGCCCGCGGCCTCGACGTCATCGCCGCCTTCGAGCCCGGTCGACCCCGGATGTCGTTGAGCGAGGTGGCCACCGCGACCGGCCTGGCGCGGCCGACCGCCCGGCGGATCCTGCTGACGCTGGAGTCCTTGGGCCACGTGCGCAGCCGCGACGGGGCCTGGTCGCTGACCCCTCGGGTGCTCGACCTGGGGATGCGCTACGTGCAGTCGCTCGGGCTGTGGGACGTGGCCCGGAGCCACCTGGAGGACCTGGTCGCCCGCACGGGCGAGTCCAGCTCGATCGCCCAGCTCGACGGCTCGGACATCGTGTACGTCGCCCGCGTGGCCGTCCCCAAGATCATCGCCCTGCAGGTGTCGATCGGCACCCGTTTCCCCGCACCGCAGACCTCCATGGGCAAGGTGCTGCTCGCCGGTCTGGAGCCGGACGAGCTGGCGGCGGTCCTGGCCCAGCCCAGCCGCAGCGGCGTCACCGCGCACTGGCAGCCCGAGCCGGACGAGCTGGCGGCGGTGCTGCGCGGCGTCCGGGCGCAGGGGTGGGCGCTCACCGACGAGCAGCTCGCGCCCGGCATCCGCTCGGTCGCCGCCCCCGTGCGCGACGGCGACGGGCGCGTCGTCGCCGCGGTCAACGTCACCGTCCACGCCGCCGAGACGACCCTGGCCACCCTGACCGAGCACCACCTGCCCCTGCTCCTGCGGACCGCCGCGGACATCAGCGCCGACTTCGCCCGCATCGACGCCCTCCCCCGCGCGATGGCCTGACGCCGGCGCCGACGGCCGGCCCGCAGGCTTGACACCCTCGCCGCAGGGCTCGCATGCTTGCGGCGGACACATGTCCGCACAGTGAACGAAGGAGTTCCCCATGGCTGCCGGACCCGACGGGTCGACGCACGAGACCGCGGCGACGGACGACGGGCCGCGCGGACCGCTGGACGGTCTGCTCGTCGCGGACTTCTCCCGCATCCTGGCCGGGCCCTACGCGTCGATGCTGCTGTCGGACATGGGCGCGCAGGTCGTCAAGGTCGAGGGCCGCGGCGGGGACGACACCCGGACGTGGATGCCGCCCGTGCGCGACGACATCTCCACGTACTACCTGGCCGTCAACCGCGGCAAGCGGTCGATCGGCCTGGACCTCAAGGACGCCACCGACCTCGCCCTGGCGCAGGAGCTCGCCGACCGGGCCGACGTCGTCATCGAGAACTTCAAGCCGGGCGGGCTGGCCAAGTACGGCCTCGACCACGCCTCGGTCAGCGCCCGCAACCCCCGGGTCGTCTACGCCTCCATCACGGGTTTCGGCGGCGGCGCCGGCGCCGCGCTGCCCGGGTACGACCTGATGGTGCAGGCGATGTCCGGGCTGATGAGCCTGACCGGCGACCCCGACGGGTCCCCCTACCGGGCCGGCATCAGCGTCTTCGACGTGATGTCGGGCATGCAGGCGACCATCGGCATCCTGGCCGCGCTCACCCATCGCGCGAGCAGCGGCGTCGGCCAGCACGTCGAGGTCAACCTGCTGTCCACCGCCCTGTCCGGCCTGGTCAACCACACCAGCGCCTGGGTCGCCGGCGGCACGGTGCCGTTCCGGATGGGCAACGCCCACCCGAGCCTGTTCCCCTACGAGCCGCTGCCCGTGGCCGACGGCGAGCTCATCGTCATCGCCGGCAACGACGGCCAGTTCGCCACGCTCGTCGAGGTGCTCGGCGTGCCGGAGCTGCTCGAGGACCCCCGCTTCGCCCACAACCAGGACCGGACGGCCAACCGCGAGGCGCTGCGTCCCCTGCTGGTCGACCGGCTGATGACGCGCACCCGGGACGAGTGGTTCCGCACCCTGCTGGACGCCGGGGTGCCCTGCGCCCCCATCAACACCGTCGACGAGGGCGTGGCCCTGGCCGACGAGCTGGGCCTGGAACCCGTGGTCACCGTCGGCGAGGGCGAGCGCGCCGTGCCGACCGTGCGCAACCCCGTGCGGTTCTCGGCCACCCCGGCCGGCTACGACCTGCCCCCGCCCGCCCTGGACGAGCACGGCGTGCAGCTGCGCGAGTGGCTCGCCGGCCCCGACGACGCACCCCTGCCCGGAGGACGAGGATGAGCGACGAGACCAGCGGCGACGAGCCGACCAGCACCGGCCCGCGGTACCGGACCTCGCTCGGCACGTCCGACACCCGCAGCATCTCGCTGCTGGGCCACGACCTGGCCGAGGACCTGATGGGCCACGTCGGCTTCGGCGAGCTCGCCCTGTGGATGGTCACCGGAGCGCGCCCGGAGCCGGGTCAGGTGGCGGTGTTCGAGTCCGTCCTCGTCGCGCTCGCCGACCACGGCTTCACCCCCACCGCCATCGCCGCGCGGCTCACCTACCTGTCGGCGCCGGACTCGCTGCAGGGCGCCATGGCCGCCGGCCTGCTCGGTGGCGGGTCGCGGTTCCTCGGCGTGACCGAGGACACCGGTACCTACCTGGCCGCGGCGCTGCACACCGCCCGCGAGGGCGACGGACTGCCGGCCGACGACGATGACGCGGGCTGGGACGACCTGGCCCGACGCTGCGTCACCGAGACCCGGGCGGCCAAGCGGTTCGTGCCCGGCCTGGGCCACCCGGTCCACAAGGAGGGCGACCCCCGCACCCCGCGCCTGATCGCCATCGCCACCGAGAACGGCACCCTGGGCCCGCACCTGCGGCTGTTCCGGGCCATCGGCCGGGTGGCCCCGGAGGTGCTCGGACGGACGCTGCCGCTCAACGGCGCCGGCGTCTGCGGCGCCACCCTGGCCGACCTCGGCGTCCCGCTGCCCATGCTGCGCGGGGTCGCCCTGCTGGCCCGAGCCGCCGGCCTGCTGGGCCAGCTGGCCGAGGAGCACCGCGACCCGATCGGGATGGACGTGTACCTGTCCGTCGACCGCAACGCCGTCTACGTCCCGAGCCCCGAGCCCGGCACCGGCACCGGCACCGGCTGAGGCGACCGGCACCCACCCCGCCCCACCCCCGCACCCTTTCCGCACCGTCCGACGAAGGAGTCGCCGTGGCCGAGCTCGTGGCCGTCATCGCCTCGACCCACCACCCGTTCTACTACCGCGCCAGCACCGCGACCGGTGAGGACCGACCGCCGTTCGCCGACGAGTGGGTGGCGAAGGTCGAGCAGTTCCGCGCGACCCTCACCGCGGCCCGGCCCGACGTGCTGGTTATGGTCGGCAGCGACCACTTCCACCAGCTGTGGCTGGACAACATGCCGCAGTTCCTCGTCGGTCACGCCGAGCAGTACGACGCCAACTGGTACAACGAGGAGCGCGAGTTCGGCCTGCCGCGGATGCACATGATGGGTGACCGCGACCTGTCGGGGCACCTGCTGCGCAGCGGCCTGGACGCCGGCTTCGACCTGGCCTTCAGCAACGAGCTGCGGATCGACCACTCCGTGACCTGCCCGATCATCACGCTGCGCCCGCAGAACGACCTGCCGATCGCGCCCGTCTACACCAACATCTTCGCCCCGCCCCTGCCGCAGCCCAAGCGGTTCGTGCAGCTGGGCCAGGCCATCCGCGAGATGGTCGAGTCCTGGCCGTCGGACAAGCGCGTGGCCGTCATCGGCACCGGCCACCTGAGCCTGGAGCTCGGTGGTCCGCGCCAGTTCGGCCCGCACGGGCCCGACCCCGAGTTCGACCTGCGGGCCATCGACTGGATCGCCACCGGCGACATCGAGAAGACCCTGGCCGAGGTCACCCTGGACAGCCTGCACCTGCCGGGCAACGCGACCCACGGGTTCATGGACTTCATGCTCATGATGGGCGTCGCGGGCGAGGGCCAGCAGGCCGCGCACGTGGACTCCCTCGACCTGTTCCACACCCGGGAGGCCTACTTCACCTGGTACCCGGACGGTGTCCCGGCCGACCTCGCCACGCCGACCGGGACGGAGGGCCCTCGATGAGCGTCTACCTGCTGGACAAGTTCCTGTTCACCGTCGACCGCGACCCGGAGCTGGTCGAGCGCTACCGGGACGACCCGGCCGGGACCGTGGCGTGGTGGGAGGCCGAGGAGGCCAACCGGCTGCTGTCGGCCACCCTCGGCGAGGCCTCGACGTGGCTCGCGTTCACCGAGGCGGAGCGCCAGGCGCTGGCCACGCACGACTACCCGGCGCTGTTCGGGATGGGGGCCCACCCATTCCTCACGCTCACGCTGTTCATCGCCATGTTCGAGCGCGACCACGCCGAGCCCCTGGGCTTCCAGCTGGAGTACGCCCGCCGGCTGGCGCACTACTCGATGCCGTACCCCGACATCAGCACCTGACGGTGCGGGCGGACGCCCAGGACCTCAGCGGGTCTGCTCCGACTGAGCCGCCGCGGCCCGCTGCTCGGCCACGGACGCGTGCACCGCGGCCATGTCGAGGTCCTTCACGGACTGGATGACCTGGTCCAGGGCGGTGGCCGGCAGGGCACCGGGCTGGGCGAACACCATGACGCCCTCACGGAAGGCCATCAGGGTCGGGATGGACGTGATGCCGGCCTGGGCGGCCAGGTTCTGCTCGGCCTCGGTGTCCACCTTGCCGAACACCAGGTCGGGGTGGGCGGTCGCCGCGGCGTCGTAGACGGGCGCGAACTGACGGCACGGACCGCACCAGGCGGCCCAGAAGTCGACGAGGACGATGTCGCTGTCGCGGACGGTGTCCATGAACGTGTCCTCGGTGAGGGCGACGGTGGCCATGCTGGTTCCTCCTGGTGGGGTCGTGGTGCTCGGGCGCTGCTCACCGTTGCCAACCGGCGGAGCGCCGGAGGTGTTCCGGGCCGGGTCCCTGCGCCCCGGTTGACCCGGACGGGTGCCGACGGCGGCGAACCGACCACCGCGGGTCACCGGCTGCGTCACCGTCGTCGGATGAGCGACCAGCAGTGGACCCCGCCCGGAGTGCCCCCGGCCCCGGCCCCCGGTGCAGCCCCGTGGCCGCGCCCCGCCCCGTCGGACCCCTACGCACCGCCCGCCGGCGACGCCCTGCCCCCCGGTCACTCCCCGGCCCCCGGGTACCCCCAGGCCCCCGGGTACGCGAACGCCCCCGGGTACGCGCAGGCGTGGGCCGCGCCGGCGCCGTCCTTCCGTCCGGTGACCACCCTGGGCCGTGCCGTGGTCGGCGTCGGGGCGGTGTGGCTGCTGCTCGCCCTCGTGGGGGCGTTCCTGTCGGTACCCGCCTCGGACGCGTTCGCCCAGACGGCGCTCACCGGCGGCGCCCAGCCCTTCCTGGCCTACGACGGCGTGGTGCTGCTGGCCGTGGTGGCCCAGCTCGTCGCCCTGGTCCTGACCGCGCTGTGGCTGACCGCGGTCCGGCGCAACGTCGAGCAGGTCGCGCCGGGCAGCCAGCGCCGAGGGGCGGTGTGGACCTGGCTCGGCTGGCTGGTCCCCGTGGTGAGCCTGTGGTTCCCGTACCAGGTCGTCGCCGACGCCGGCCGGGCCAGCACGCGACGCGCCCTCGCCTACGGCGGCTGGTGGGCGGCGTTCCTGGTGGCCCTGGGCCTGCAGAACGTCGCCGGACAGCTGATCGGCGGGTTCACGGGCGTGGTCGACGCCGACCTGGTGCAGGCCCTGCCGGTCGTCGAGGCCCTCGGCGTCGCCGCCCTCGCGACCGCGTTCGTCCTGTGGGCGCGCATCGTCCTGACGGTCAGCGCCGTGCACGCCCGGTGGAGCGAGGCGCAGGCGCCGGTACCGGGCTGAGGGCGGCACCGGCCCCGACCTCGTCGGGGCGGTGACCGACCCTCAGGCGTCGGCCCGAGCCCGCACCACGCGGGTCAGCAGGTAGAAGGCCAGCCCGACCAGCAGCATGACCGCGGCGCGCAACCACACGTCCACCGGCTGCTGGGCGGCCAGGACGACGCAGGACACCAGGGCCAGCAGCGGGACGGGCCACCAGGTCCGGAAGTGGTCGGCCTCCCCCTCATCGGGGCGCCGGCGCAGCACCAGCACCGCCACGTTGACGGCGCCGAACACCACGAGCAGCAGCATCACCACGGTCGCCGCGAGGGTCGCGATGGTGCCCGTGGCGGCCAGCACGACGGCGACCGCGGTCGTGACCACGACGGCCACGGCCGGCGTGCCGCGCCCCTCCCCCCGCTCCACCCAGGCGGTGCGTCCGAGGACCGACGGCAGCAGCCCCTCCCGCGCCATGCCGTAGGTCAGGCGTGAGGCCATGATCATGGTGAGCAGGGCCCCGTTGGCCACCGCGACCAGGGCGATGACGGCGAACGCGGCCTCGGGCACGGGCACCGGCGACGCCGCCACGACGTCCAGCAGCGGCGCCGAGCCGGACCCGTCGGGGGCCTGGGGGGCCGCGACGGACACCGCCAGCCCGACGAGCACGTACAGCAGACCGGCGATCAGCAGGGCCCCGATGAGGGCCCGCGGGTAGTCCCGCCGCGGGTTCCGGGCCTCCTCCGCGACGTTGGCCGAGACCTCGAACCCCACGAAGGAGTAGAACGCGATGACCGCGGCCCCCAGCACGGCGCCCGCGCCGGCCGCCCCCGGCTCGACGTCCACGGCGCGCGACAGGTCGCCGCCGCCGGCACCCAGGACCGTCGCGGCCAGGACGACGACGAGGACCAGACCGCTGACCTCGACCACGGTCATGACGACGTTCGCCCGCAGCGAGTCGCGGATGCCGCGCAGGTTGAGCGCCATGACGACCAGCAGGAAGGCCACGGCCACCGGCACCGCGGGCAGGGCCACGATCTCGGCCAGGTAGTCCCCGGCGAAGGCCAACGACAGCGCCGCCGCGGACACGACGCCCGCCGCCAGCATGCTGAAGCCCACGAGGAACGACAGCAACGGGCGGCCGAACGCCCGTTGGACGAACACGGCCGCCCCGCCCGCCTGCGGGAACCGGGTGACCAGCTCGGCGTAGCTGAACGCCGTCAGCAGGGCCATGCCCAGCGCCACGAGCAGCGGCAGCCAGACGGCACCCCCGGCCTCGGCCGAGATCGTCCCGATGAGCGCGTAGATGCCGGCGCCCAGGACGTCACCGAGGATGAACAGCAGCAGCAGCTTGAACCCGATGCTGCGTCGAAGCCCCTGCTCCCCCTGCGGCCCACCGGCCTGCGGGGCCGCCGACGTGCTGCCCCCAGGGGTCGAGTCGAGGGGGGTGGTCGCGTCGTGTGTGCTCACACGGGCCCCCGTACCCGCAGGAAGGCCGGGCACGCCCCGCGCTCAGCGGGTGTCGCCCACGTCCTCCACCAGCGCGTCGACGGTGGCGCCGAGGGCCCGGACCGTTGCCGTGACCGCGAGCAGGGTGGCGGCCGAGGTGTCCGCCTGCGCCGCCTCCACGCTGCCGCGCGCCGCGAAGAGCACGCCGAGCCGCGACCTCATCCCTGGCTGGTGAGCCCCGCGGGTACCGCGACCGGTCCGTCGAGCCGGGCCGTCCACGTGGCGCGCAGCGTGCCGGGGCCGACCGGGTCCTCGCCGTACTCCTCCGCCACCCGCAGCAGGGTGAAGCCGGCCCGGGCCAGGGACTCCTTCACCAGCTCGTCGGGGTGGAACCACTGGTGGTGGTGCTCGACGAACCCGTCCCCGTCCGCCACCGGGGTCAGGTCGATCCAGGTGTCGCAGCTGCGGTCGGTGAGGTCGACGGCGGTGGTGATGGTGAAGCGGTACCCCGCCGACTCCCCCTGCACCACGGGGGTCGCCAGCGTGAAGTCGACCAGTGCGCTGGTGTGCAGGTCGAACACGAACCAGCCTCCCGGGCGCAGCAGGCGTGCCACCGCGACCATCGTGGCCCGCAGGTGCGGCGGGCTCAGGTAGTTGAGGCTGTCGAAGGTCGAGACCGCCGCGTCGAACTCGTCGTCGTCGCCGAGGTCGGGCAGCTGCCGGTGCAGCAGGCGGACCCCGTCACCGAGCCGCAGCCCGGCCCGGGCGAGCATCTGCGCCGACGCGTCCACCCCGACCACCTCGTAGCCGAGCGCGGTCAGCTCGACCGCCAGCAGCCCCGTGCCGCAGCAGACGTCGAGGACGCGTCGGACCGCACGCCGGTCCGCTCGCCAGACCCGGTCCAGGTGGTCGGCCCACCGGCCGTAGCAGGGGTCGACCACCACGTCGTCGTACACCTCGGCCAACCGCGAGTACGGCGTGACCTCCCGGCTCGCACCCATCGGCGGGCGGTCGGCTCAGATGCCCAGGACGCGGGCCTTGGCCGCGGTGAACTCCTCGTCCGACAGCACCCCCTGCCCGTGCAGCCGGGCCAGGTCCTGCAACCGGGCCACGTCGGGGTCGACGTCGGGCGCGGCTGCGGGCGGGGCCGAGGGGGGAGGCGCGTACTGCGGGGGCGGTGCAGCGGCCTGCGGCGGGGCGGCCGGCGGCGGGGGCGCCGGCTGCGCGTAGCGGTCGGCCTGCCTGCGGGCGACGCGCCCGGAGACCGCCGTCGCGGTGCCGGCGACGACGGCGGTCCGGGTGGCCATGCGGAGTAGTCCCATGATCGGTGTCCTTCAGCTCGTAAGGGAGGCCGGGGCCAGCTCGCCCGACAGGACGGCCTCGGCCACGTCGGACGGGATGCGGATCTGGTCGATGACGACGCCGTCCGCGGCTCGGCAGGCCGCCACGAACGTGGCCGCCCAGGTGTTCTCGAACGCGATCAGCAGCGCCGAGCTGGCCGGCGGGAGGTCCTCGCCCACCTCGTCGGCGTCCTCCTCGCCGAGGGCTCCGGGCGTCATCACGTCGACGGCCAGGTACTCCGCCCCGACGTCGGGGGCGAGGTCGGCCGCCGCCACGGTGGTGACGGTCCCGTCGGCGTCCTTGTGGACGAACAGCAGGTCCAGGACACGGATGACCTTCCGGTCGACCAGGTCCATCAGCGCGGGCGCGATCCGCCCGGTGAACCTGTTGCCGGGAAAACCGATGATGACGACGTCCACTGGTCCCACAGCCATGCTGTCTCCTCCTCCGGCGACGGCGGGCGGGCCCCGCTCGCCCGCCCATCGTGAGCGGGCCGCGGCACGCGCGCGTCGTCACCGGAGGACGAGATCGGGTGCCCGGGCGGGCCGGGCTCAGACGACCTCGAGGTCCTCCGCGCGGGTCGAGACCTGGTCGCCGCGCACCAGCTGACGACCCCGTCGGGTCTCCACGTCCCCGTTGACCGTCACGGTGCCCGAGGCCAGGACGTCCTTCACGTCGGAGCCGGCGTCGACGACGTCGGCGAGCTTGAGCAGCTGTCCGAGGCGGATGGACTCACCGGTGATGCTGATCTCGCGCATCGGCCCAGCATCCCAGAGGGCCGGGGGGTGCTGCCGCACCCAGGGTGACCACAGGGTGAGCAACCCTTGACACCCACCGTGACCACCACCAGGGTCGACGTCATGCCCGCGGAGGTCCTGACGACGCGTCGTCACATCGACCTCCTGCGCGCCATCAGCGCGGCCTGTCGACCGTCCGTCTGACGTCCGAACCGCCGCCACCCCACCCGTCCGGGCCACCTGCGCCCGGTGACCGGTGCGCGCGCCCCCACCCCCGCGCACCTCCCTTCCCGCGTGCCCGCGGCCCCGCCGCCGGGCGCCATGCCATGAGGAGACCGCTCCACCATGCGTCGACCACTCGTCCCCCGACTCACCGCCACCCTGTCCGCCCTGGCGGTGGGCACCGCCCTGGTGCTCGTGCCCACGAGCGCCGCCACCGCCGACCCCGCCCTGCCCGAGCAGCCGGACCGCCAGCCGACCCCGCTGTCGCAGGTGGAGGCCTACCCGCGCCAGACCGTGCTCCCCGAGCCCGCCGACGACCCGTCGGACGCCTCGATCCCGCTGGCCGTCGTCCCCTACGACGAGATCGCGCCGCTGCTCAACGACCTGCAGCGCTCCAGCGACCGGGTCTCGGCCGAGGTCGCCGGGACGTCCACCCTGGGCCGCGACATCTACGCCGTCACCGTCACCGCGCCGGAGACCCGGCAGCAGGCCCGCCGGCAGGAGGCCTGGAAGCGGACGATCCAGGACGACCCCGCCGCCGCGCAGACCGACGAGGCGCTGCTCACCGGCTACAAGACGCCGCTGTTCGTCAACGGCAACCTGCACGGCAACGAGTGGGAGGGCACCGACGCCGCGCTGCGCGTCATCGAGGACCTGGCCCTCAGCACCGACCCCGCCGTGGCCGAGCTGCTCGAGCGCAACCGGTTGGTGTTCAACGTGACGGCCAACCCCGACGGCCGGGTCGCCGCGACCCGCGCGAACGCCGCCGGCTACGACCTGAACCGGGACCTGACCATCGTGTCGCAGCCGGAGACGCAGGTCGTCCGCGACCTGATCATCGACACCCAGCCCATCATCACCCTCGACCTGCACGGCTACGTCAACCCGACGCTGCTGCACCCGAGCACGCCGCCGCACAACGTCAACAACGAGTACGACCTGTACATCAAGCACGCGCTGCCCAACGCGGAGAACATCGAGCGCGACCTCGCCGGGCTCGGGTACCCCGAGACGCAGCGGGCCCGGATCCCGTTCCGCGACGACGCCCCGGGCGTGTGGGACGACTTCCCGCCGATCTACGTGCCCAGCTTCGCCATGCTCCAGCACAGCATCCCCTACACGATCGAGGCCCCGCTGAACCCGCGTGGGACGACCCTGACCGAGGCCGAGCGGCAGCGCCGCACCGCCCTCAACACCGACGTGCACGAGGTCGCCATCACGACGTCGCTGGCGTACGTCGAGGACAACCGCCGCCAGGTGATCCACGACCAGGCCGAGGGGTTCCGACGCGGCCTGGCCGGTGAGCCGCAGGTCGACATCCCGGACGGCTTCGTACCCGGGTGGGGCCCGGAGGACAACTACTCCACCGAGTTCCCGCGCTCCTACGTCATCCCCGTCGGTGAGGCGCAGCGTTCGCAGACCGCCGCCGCCCGCCTCGTCGACCTGCTCGTCGACTCCGGCGGCCGGGTCCACGTCGCCGGGAGAGAGTTCACCGCCGACGGCACCCGCTACCCCGCCGGCTCGTACGTCGTCGACCTGCACCAGGGCAAGCGCGGCCTGGTGAACGCCCTGCTGGAACCGGGCGCCGACATCACCGACCGGGTCGACGACCTGTACGCCGGGCCGGCCGCCTGGAGCCAGGGGCTGATCTGGGGCGCCACGGTCGACACGCTGTGGGACGAGCTGCCCGACGCGCAGCTGCGTCCGGTCTGGGACGGCACCGCCCGCGGCACCCTGCCGCGCGGCACCGCCGACCTGCGCCTGGACCTGCAGGACCGCTCCGACCTGCTGGCCCTGAACACCCTGCTGGCCGAGGGCGTCGAGGTCCACCAGATCGCCGACGGCTCGGTCGTGCTGCCGCGCACCACCGCCAACCGGCAGCGCGCCGGTGCGCTGGTCCGCGAGCTCGGCGTCAGCTTCGACGCCGCCCCCGCAGGCTGGAGCGGTGAGCGGCTCGAGCCCGTCACCGTCGGCTACGTCGGCACGGTCGAGGAGCGCGACACCCTGTCCGACCTCGGGTTCACCGCACGCGCGGTGACGGCGGCGACGCTGGCCACCACGCTCACGTCGGAGATCGACGTGCTCTACGTCAACGGCACCCTGAACGTCGACACCCTGGACGCAGCGAACCGGGCGGCCCTGGACGCGTTCCTGGCCCGTGGCGGCGACGTCGTCGGGCAGGGCACGCCCGGCGCGGCCTTCGCGAACCGCGCGGGGCTGCTCAGCGTCACCGCGACCAGCGGGGCGAGCCTGGCCAGCGGCATCGTGACCGTCGACAACCACTCCGGCGCGGTCGTGGGCGGCGCCCTGCCGCACTCGTTCATCGCGCAGCCGGTGTGGTTCACGAACCTGCCCGAGGGCGTGACGGTGCAGCAGTCCTACGCGGGCGACCCGCTGCTGGCCGGCTGGTGGGCGTCCAACGACGCGGGCACCAACGGCCAGGAGGCCGCGGCGGGGCAGGCCAGCATCGTCAGCGCCGAGACCGGCGCGGGCAACGGCGTCGTGCTCATCGGCACCGACCCGACGTTCCGCACCCACCTCAAGGGTCTGCAGGCGCAGCTCGCCCGCGCCCTGCTGTGGAGCTCGACCGTCGACTGAGGCCCGCGGCACCACCTGCACGCACAGGCGCCCTGCACCGCTGCTGGGGTGCAGGGCGCCTGTCGCGGTCCGAGCGGGTACCGACCAGCGACACGGGAGGCCGCGGGGGCCGGGTCGCGCCGTCGGGCGCGCGTGCCGTGTCGCTGGTCGGTACCCGCTCGGACCGCGACAGGCGCCCTGCACCGCTGCTGGGGGGCAGGGCGCCTGTCGCGGTCCGAACGGGGACCGACCAGCGACACGGCACGCGCGTCCGACGGCGCGACCCGGCCCCCGCGGCCTCCCATGTCGCTGGTCGGTACGCGAACCGCGGACCGGTCGGCTCAGAAGGCCGGCAGGACGTCGCCCTGGGACCAGGTCTCCTCGATGTAGGCCCGGACCTCGTCGGAGCGGAGCAGCTCGTCGAGCAGCACGATCCGCTCGTCGTCGGCGTTGTCGTCACGGCTGGTGAGGAAGTTCGCGTACGGGCTCTCCGCGGCGTCCTCCACCAGCAGCGCGTCCTGCACGCTCAGGCCGGCCTCGAGGAAGTAGTTCCCGTTGAGGATCGCGAGGTCGAAGTCGGCCAGCGAGCGGGGCAGCTGCGCGGGGTCGGTCTCGACGAACTGCAGGTCCTTGGGGTTCTCCTCGATGTCGAAGACGGTGATGTCGCCCTCGACGTCCGGCAGCTCGATGAGGTCGGCCTCGGCCAGCAGGTCCAGCGCGCGGGCCTGGTTGGAGCCGTCGTCGGTGATGCCGACCAGGGCCCCGTCGGGCAGGTCGGCCACGTCGGTGACGGACTCGGAGAACGCGGCGTAGGGCTCGACGTGGACCCCGTCGAAGGCGGTCAGCTCGTAGCCGAAGTCCGCCTCCTGCGCGTCCAGGTACGGCTGGTGCTGGAAGTAGTTGGCGTCGACCTCGTCCTCGGACAGCCACCGGTTGCCGATGGCGTAGTCGTCGAACTCGACGATCTCCAGGTCGAGGCCGGCGTCGGCGGCCAGCTCGGTGTCGACGAAGCTGAGCAGGTCCGCGTGGGGGACGGCGGTGGCCGCGACCCGCAGCGGGCCGTCGGCCGCGGCGCCGGTCGCCTCGGCGTCCGCCCCGTCGTCCGAGCCGCAGGCGGCCAGCGCCAGGACGGACACGGCGGCGAGGGCGCCCAGGCGGGTGGCGGCGGTCAGGGACGGTCGGGTGGTGCGCATGGTGGTCCTCCTGTGGTGGTGGCGTCGACGGTCGCCGGCGCCTGGCTGGGGTGGTGCGGTCGGGTGGGTGGTGCGGTCTGGTGGGTGCCGCGTCTCAGCGGTGGTCGAGACGGCGGGCGAGGTGGTCGCCGAGGGCCTGCAGCAGCTGGACCATGACGACGAGGACGACGACGGTGAGCACCATCACGACGGTGTCGAAGCGGCGGTAGCCGTAGCTGATGGCCAGGAACCCCAGTCCCCCGCCACCCACGGCGCCGGCCATGGCGGAGTACGCGACCAGCGTGATGAGGGTGGTCGTCGTGGCCGCGACGAGGCCGGGCGTGGCCTCGGGCAGGAGCACCTTGGTGACGACCTGCCGCCGGGTGGAGCCGATGACCTCGGCCGCCTCGACGGTGCCGGGGTCGACGTCTCGCAGGGCGGCCTCGACCAGGCGGGCGAAGAACGGGATCGCCCCGATCGCCAGCGGCACGGCTGCCGCGGTCGACCCGACGCTGGTGCCGGTGATCAGCCGGGTCACGGGGATGAGCGCGACCATGAGGATGATGAACGGCAGCGAGCGGGTGACGTTGACGACGGCGCCGACGACGCGGTTGGTGCGGGGCATCGGGCGCAGCCCCCCGGGGCTGCTCGCGTGCAGCAGGACCCCCAGGGGCAGCCCCAGCAGCACGCTGACCAGCCCGGACAGGCCCACCATCCACAGCGTCTGCAGGGTGGCCTCGGTCAGGCCCTGGGTGATGACGGGGCGGGCCAGGGACTCCAGCAGCTCGTTCACGCGACGACCTCTGCCCGGGAGCCGAGCTCGCGCGCGGCCGTGACGATGTCGTGGGCGTCCAGCGTCCCGGGGGCGAGCCGGACCCGGGACAGGTGCGTACCCCCGATGGTCTGCGCACCGCCGGCCACCAGGGCGAGGTCGGCCTCGAGACGTCGTGACAACCGGGAGACCACGGTGGCGGCGGCCTGCTCGCCCACGGTGACGACGTCGACCCAGGGCCCGCTGCCCGTCCCCGGCGTGGGCAGGGGGACGAGCTCCGCGGCCAGCGACGAGCCCTCCAGGCGCACCAGCTCGTCCAGACGGCCCTGCTCGACCACGCGGCCGTCGGCGAGCACCACCACGGAGTCGCAGACCTCCCGCAGCACGGACATCTCGTGGGTGACGACCACGACGGTCAGCCCGAGCCGCTGCCCGACGTCGGTGATGACGCCCAGCACCTCACGGGTGGTCGTCGGGTCCAGCGCCGACGTCGGCTCGTCGCACAGCAGGACGGACGGGTCGTTGGCCAGCGCGCGGGCGATCCCGACGCGCTGCTTCTGCCCGCCGGACAGCTGGGCAGGGTAGGCGTCCTCGCGGCCGGCCAGCCCGACCAGGCCCAGCAGCTCCCGCGAGCGCTCCCGGCGACGGGCCCGCGGCACCCCCGCCACCTCCAGCGGCAGCGCCACGTTGTCCGCGGCGGTGCGGTTGGCCAGCAGGTTCGCGTGCTGGAACACCATGCCGACCCGACGACGCGCCTCGCGCAGACGGCGGTCGTCGAGGGCGGACAGGTCCTCGCCGTCGACCACGACCGATCCCGAGGTCGGCCGCTCCAGCGCGGTGAGGCAGCGCACGAGCGTGCTCTTGCCGGACCCGCTCGGCCCGACCACGCCCGTGACGCTGCCCCGGGCGAACGTGATGTCGACGTCGTCGAGCGCGACGACGGTGCCCTGACGGGTCGGGAACTCCTTGCGCAGGGCGCGGCAGACGATCATGTGGACCTCCGGTGACGTCCTCGCGGGGTGGGCGGGGGCGCGGACGAGCGCGACCGTGGAGCACGTCCCGGGGGTGACCCGGGCGCGCCGACGGTGGCGGGGTGGGTGGGGTGGTGCGTCGCTGCGGGCGCTACCGGGAGCCCGGTGTCGTCGCTGCGACCGGGACGGGCGGGTCACGCCCGTCGGGTCAGTCCCGGCAGCGGGTGGTGGTGGCGCGGCACAGGTCGACGACCAGGCGGCGCGTCAGGACCTCGCCCGAGCAGGCGCAGGTCCGGTGGTGCGAGCGGTGCGGTTCCACGGATTCCTCCATCGGTCCTGGCGGAAGCACCTTCGACTCCCCTCACGGGGGTCGCGGTTGCTGCGGCGTCGACGAGCCAGGTCTCTCGGCCGCTCTGGATGGTGGTCCAACGGTAAGGCATCGCGGCGACGCCGACGGACCACCCCCCGGGGGGCGGGACCCTCGTCGACCTCCGGAGCGCCCCGCGAACGGACGACCGGGCCGCCGGCAGGGATGCCGACGACCCGGTCGTACCCGCCTCGGCGGGGTGGATCAGCTGCTCAGAACGAGAGGCTGGTGAGGAACTCGAAGCTGTCCCGGGCGAACTCGGGGCTCGCGGGAGCCCCGTCCCGCTCGATGACGTAGTAGGACACGTGACCCTCGGCCGCGGCGAGGATGGGCGCCCAGTCGATCTCGCCCTCCCCGACGTCGGTCGGGGTCGCGCGAGCGTCCCCGTTGAGCGTGCCGTCCTTGATGTGCAGCAGCTCGATGCGGTCGGAGTAGGTCTCGATCAGCTCCGCCGTGTCGACCCCCGCGTCCTCGGCCCAGAGGATGTCCAGCTGGAACGTGACGAGCTCGGGGTCCGTGAGCGGCACGAGCGCCTCCCACGCCGAGGTCGTCTCGCCCGTCTCCGGGTTCGTGACCTGGGTGGTGAACTCCCACTCGTGGTTGTGGCCGAAGATCTTGCCGGTGCCGTTGGCCACGGACTGCTCACCGAGGGTGTTCATGGCCTGCGCCGTCGCGACGACGTCGGCGTAGGTGCTGCTCCCGTCGCGAGCGATGCTGGGCGGCGGGAACCCGCCCGAGCCGACGTACTGCTGGCCCACCTCCTTGGCGAAGGCCAGGTTCGCCGCGAACCCGGTCGGCGACACGTTGCCGTGCGAGCTGGGCTGCTGCAGGCCGTAGGAGTCGAGCAGCGCGGACCAGGTCTGCGCGTCACGACCGCCGTAGGTCCCGCCGAAGGGCTCCACGTTCTGGAACCCGATGTCCTCGAGCTCACCGAGGACCGTCTCGATGCCGACCTCACGGACCCAGCTGTTGTAGCTGAACATCTGGATCGAGATCTGGTCGGGCGACAGGCAGCGCGACTCGCACTCGAGGGTGCGGACCAGCTCGGAGACGTCGCGGACGAGCAGCTCGTGGTCCGTCCGGTCGAGGAAGCGCTCCAGCTGCTCCACCGCGCGGGTGTCGCGGCCGGCGGCCTCGTGACGCTCGGCCTGGCCGAGGAAGGCCCTCAGCTGGGCTAGGTCCCGCTTCGACACCTCACCGGAGGCGGCGAGCCGCGCCAGGTTGGCCGCGACGTCGGCGTACGACGTCTCGACGAGGATGGTCGCGGCGAAGGTCTCGCTGCGGCCGGCCTCGTCGGTGGCGGTGACGACGACCTGGTGACGCCCCAGGGACAGGTCCCACAGGTCGATGGTGTCGCCGTCGACGACGTCGCCGTCGACCCGGGTCACGACCGAGGCGATCCCGGACGTGGCGTCCGTGGCCTCGACGTCCAGCGTGATGCTGTCCGAGCTGCCGTAGGTCTGACCCGCGGTCACACCGGAGACGGTGAGGACCGGGTCGACCGTGTCGATCGAGATCGTCGTGCTGCCGACCTCGGAGATGTTCCCGGCGGTGTCGATCGCCCGGTACAGGACCGTGGTGACGCCCTCGGCCGTGATGTTGAACGGGTTGATGTTGCCGTTGTTGGCGCGGACGTTGGTCCACGTCGTGCCGTTGTTGACGGAGTACTCGACGCGGGCCAGGGCCCCGTCGTCCGTCGCGGCCAGACGCACCGCGACCGGCTTGGTGGTGAACCAGCCGTTGGCGCCCTGCGGCGCCGCGGGCGTGGTGGTCAGGCTGACCGTGGGCGCCGTGACGTCCGCGGCGCCGTCGCCGATGAACTCGAAGGTGTCGACGTCGACGCCACCGGTGCTGGTGACGTAGATCGTGCCGGTGCCCTCGGGGAACGCGGTGACGTCGCCACCGACCGTGGCCCACGACTCGGAGTCCACGTCGAAGGTGGCGAACGGCTCGGCGTCCAGGGCGTCCCAGCGGAAGGCGAGCTCGCCCTCGCCGCTGGCCCGGACCTCGACCGCGTCGATGCCGAAGAAGTTCACCGGCTCGTAGCCGATGTGGTCACCCGCGTCGAAGCCGGTGATCTTCGACAGCGCGCCGGCGGTCTCGTCGGCGACGACCTCGACACCGGACTGGATGTCGGCGTGCTCGGCCTCCTGCGTGAACGGCTTGAGGATGAGCGACACCTCCCCACGGGCGGGCGGGATGTCGCCGTTGCCGGCGTCGGTGTAGCTGGCGACGATCACCGAGAACAGCTTCTCGGTCTCGCCGTGCTCGGGGGCGTCGGGCGAGGTGTTCCAGGCGCCCTGGCAGCCGGAGCCGAGGACCTCGGGGTGAGCGTGGTCGGCGTGACCCAGACCCAGGGTCCAGCGCAGCCGCGAGCAGACCGGGGTGTCGCCGTCCTCGGGGTCGGAGACCGAGAACTTGTAGGGGATCCGGTCGCCCCAGGCGAAGAACGAGCCGTCGGCCGGGTAGTCCACGGTGAGGGTGGGCGCGACGTTGCCCACCGTGATGGCGAAGGCGGTGATCCCGATCTTGCCCTCGGGGTCGGTGACGCGGAGCCGGACCTGGTACTGGCCCAGCTCGGTGAACGTGTGGGTGGCCGAGACCCCCGTGGCGTCGTACACCCCGTCACCGTCGAAGTCCCACTCGTAGGTCAGGGCCTGGCCCTCGGGGTCCGTGGACCCCGCGCCGTCGAAGGTGACGGTCAGCGGCGCCTCGGAGGAGCTGATGGGGTCGGCCGCGATGACGGCGTTGGGCGACTTGTTGCCCGGCGCCCAGTCGACCCGGTACAGACCGGCCTCGGGGTTCTGCCGGAAGAAGCCGTTGCCGTAG
This sequence comes from Aquipuribacter aurantiacus, assembly GCF_051216895.1. Lineage (NCBI taxonomy): Bacteria > Bacillati > Actinomycetota > Actinomycetes > Micrococcales > Intrasporangiaceae > Aquipuribacter > Aquipuribacter aurantiacus. The sequence continues at coordinate 75,214 of NZ_JBPKAO010000009.1, read as the reverse complement.
TCGAGGATGTACATCGACCCGTCGGGCCCGAACTCGATGTCGATCGGGCTGTCGGTGATCGGCTGCACGTTGCTGCGCAGCTCCGCGTTGGGCAGGAAGTGCGTGATGTCCGTGACCGGGCCGTCGAAGTCCGGGATGGTCAGCGCGGCGATGTAGTCCTGGCTGAACTCGTAGAGGAACGCCGTGCCGTCCCAGTGCTCCGGGAACTGCCCGGCCGACGTGACGGTGTCGTCGAAGCGGTAGACCGGGCCACCCATCGGGCCCTGGCCGCCGGGGCCGAAGTCCGTGAGCTCGGGCCAGGGCTGGTCGTTCGTGTTGTCGCCGTACCAGAGCTGGGGAGCCGTGGCCGGCGGCAGCACGGTCAGACCGGTGTTCCAGCGGGAGTTGTTCTCCGCACCGGCGTCGCAGTCGAAGAACTCCCCGGGCGTGGCGGTCTCGAAGTCCCACTCGTTGTAGTTGGCGTTGGGGCCGTGGCAGAACGGCCAGCCACCGTTGAGCGGCTCCGTGGTGCTCTGCCACTCGACGTAGCCCATGGGGCCGCGCTGGGCGTTCGCCGTACCCGCGTCGGGGCCGTACTCGCCCCACACGACCGCGCCCGTCTCCTTGTCCACGTCCATCCGGAACGCGTTGCGCAGGCCCATCGCGAAGATCTCGGGCCGGGTCAGGTCGGTCCCGGGCTCGAAGAGGTTGCCCTCGGGGACCGTGTACGACCCGTCCTCCTGGACGTCGATGCGCAGGATCTTGCCGCGCAGGTCGTTGGTGTTGCCCGGCCCGCGACGCGCGTCGAAGCCGGGGTTCATCCGGGGGGCGTCGTTGTTGGGCGCGTACCCGTTGGCGCCGGGCGCGCCGGCCGGGGTGTTGTCACCCGTGGACAGGTAGAGCAGGCCGTCGGCGTCGAAGGCCACGTCACCGGCGACGTGGCAGCACTGCCCGCGCTGGACCTCGACCTTGATGATGACCTGCTCGGTCGACATGTCGAGGTTGCCCGCCTCGGCGTCCCACTTGACGCGGGTGAGCTGGTTGTAGCCCTTCCAGCGGTCCCAGTAGGAGTCGTCCTCGCCCGCGGGGAGCATGTTGGGGGCCGAGCCCGTGGGGGTGGTCTGCGGGTAGGGCGCGTCCATCACCCGGGGGGCGTAGAAGAGGTAGACCCACTGGTTGGTCTCGAACTCCGGGTCGAGCGTGACGGTCTGCATGCCGTCCTCGGAGTTGGCGTACACGTCGAGCGTGTTGACGACCTTCGTGACGCCCGTGGCCGGGTCGGTGTGACGGATCGCGCCGTTGCGGGCCGTGTGCAGGACCGTGAGGTCGGGCATCACGGCCATGTCGATGGGCTCGCCGACCTCCTTGGTGAGGGTGACCTTCTCGTAGTTGTCCCAGTCGAGCGCGTCCTCCGCGCTCACCTGGGACGTGTCGTCCTGGGCGGCTGCGCCCGGCAACGGACCGGCGACGACGAGCGTCGCCGCCAGTCCGAGCAGGGCGAGCTTCCTGCGTCTAGCGTTCATGGGTGGTACTACCTCTCGTCAGGGCGTGGTGCCTGGGGGCCCCGTCATCGACCTGCCGCGCCAACGGCAGGCCCCTCGGTGACGGGGTTCTTCTCCGAGCTGGTGGTCCGTGGTGCGTGCCCTCCTGGGCTCAGGTGCGGTGGGGCGGTCGGGACCAGGAGGCGACGTCGGTCGACCGGCGGCAGGAGCCCGGTGGGACCGACGCGAGGGGGCGGCGTCGACGGGCGTCCCGGCGGCGTCTGCGCCGCGGGGCGCCGGTCGTGACCGACCGGGAGGTGACGGCCGGAAGCTGCTCCGTGGTGAGCCGACAACGCGCCTCACCACGGACAACTCTGACCATGACGCTGAACCTAGGACCCCTTTTGCCAAGGGTCAAGCAAAAGATGACCAGGGTCCGACGACTACGGGCTGCGCCGCCCGAGTTGTCCGGGATGACCGATGTCGCCCCTCGACCGCGGCTGCCGCCACTGCTGCCAGGCACCGGTCGACCACAGCGCCCAGGCGACCAGCCCGGGTTGGAACAGCAGCCGCACGGCCCGGGCGGCGTCGGAGTCCAGGCCGAACGCGTCGGTCCGGGTGACGAGCTGGGACACGTTGCCGGGGAGGACGACCACGAAGAAGCCCGCCACGACCCAGCCCAGCAGAGCCCGGCGTCGACGCCCCACCAGGACCAGCGAGACCCCGAGGGCGATCTCGACGACGCCGGAGACCAGCACCACGACGTCCGGGTCCACCGGCAGCCACGGCGGGACCTGGGCCTGGAACTCCTCACGGGCACCCGTCAGGTGGCTCACCCCCGCGAGCAGGAGGGCCGCCCCGAGCGCGAGCCGCCCGACCGTGCGGGCGGCCCCGGACCGACCCGCGCCACCCTCGCCTGGTCCGGCCGGAGCGGGGTGCGGGGTGGGCATCTCGGGCTCCTGGGGTCGACGGACCGGTCGGCTCACCCTAGGTCGGCCCCCTCACGTCACCCTCGGCGGGTGACGTGGTCCGGGCAGGTCTGCCGGACCCTGGGAGTGGTCCCGTCCGAGGGCCACCCCGGAGGCCCCGATGACCCGACCTGCCCCCCTGCCCCTGCTGCCGCGCGCCGGCACGACCGACCAGGGGGGTGCCCGGTGACCGGCAAGGTCGTGGTCGTCCACGTCGGTGACCAGCAGGGCCGCCTGGTCCTCGACGTCGCCGCCCAGGAAGCGCTCGCCGCCGACGCCGAGCTGGCGGTCCTGGGCGTCTTCCGCGGTCTGCCCCGCGGCGCCCGCGGCCGCCGGCGCAGCGACATGCGCGGGGACGACGGCCGGCTCCGGGAGCTGTCGCTGCGGCGCTGCAGCATGCAGGTCGGCGCGGCCCGTCGGGCCCTGGTCGCCCGCTGGCCCCGGCTGGAGGTGTCCGCGACCGTGCTGGACGGGTCCCGGGCCGAGTCGGTGGGGGCGGTGCTGTCGGGCACCTCGCTGCTCGTGCTGGAGCCGCGCAGCTCGTTCTCCGGTGACCGCCGCCGTGCGGACCCGCTGGCCGCCCTGGTGCGCGCCGGCGAGGTCCCGACGCTGCTGGTCCCGCGCCACACCACCGCAGGGACCGGGTCCCGTCGCGGACCGGTGGTCGTCGGGCTCCCGCCGGGGGCGGACGACGAGCTGCTGAGGACCGCGACGGAGACCGCCCGCCGGCACGGCTGCGGTCTGCGGTGCGTCCGCGCCGCCGACGACCCCCGCGGCGCCGTCGCCGCGCTGCGCGACCTCACCCGACGCCTGCCCCCGGTGGGGGCACGGCTGGGCAGCCGGCTCGCCGTGGAGACGGTGACCGGCTACGGCGACCCGGCGCGGCTGGTGCTCCAGGCGGCCGAGGACGCCTCACGGATCCTCCTCGGCGGCGGGCTGCGACGCATGCTCGACGGCGAGGGCGCCGGGACCGTCCCCGTCGTGGTCGCCGGCGCACGCTGCCCCGTCCTCGTGCTGCCCGCCGGCCTGCTCGCGGCGTCCGACGTGTCCGACGTCTCCGGGAGAGGTCGCCACGTCGCCGCCGACGTCCGGCTGCCCCGGGCGCGCGAGGCGCACCCGGACGACCGGACGGAACGCGACCCCGCCCACCCCTCGCGGCCGCTCCCCGAACCCCTCAGCGGGCCCGCAGGGCGTCGCTGAGCAGCAGCGCGAGCGCGTCCAGCTGCACGTCGGCCGAGGACGACACCGCCTCGTCCGACCCGTCCAGGGCGCGTGCGGCGAGCCCGGCCTTGCCGTCGATCAGCGTGGCGATACGCGCGTCCACCGTCTGTGCGGCGATGACGCGCCAGGCGGTCACCGGACGGTCCTGGCCGATCCGGTGCACCCGGTCGATGGCCTGGGTCTGCTCGGCGTCGGTCCAGGACAGCTCGGCCAGCACGACGTCGGAGGCCACCTGCAGGTTGAGCCCGACGCCCGCCGCGGTCAGCGAGCACACGGCCACGGCGACCTCCGGGTCGGAGACGAACGCGTCGACGTTGCGCTGGCGCACCGTCCGGGTCTGGTCGCCCCGGATCGAGGTGTAGCGGATGCCGCGCTGGGCGAAGGTCTGCTCGGCGATGTCCATGACGTCGACGTGCTTGGCGAAGAAGACGACCTTGCCGACGCTGTGGGCCAGCTGGGCCGTGTAGTCCGCGGCCAGCCCGGCCTTGGCCTGGCCGATGCGGCGCATCATGCTGAACACGTTCTCGCCGGACTCGGCCTTGGCGGCCTCGTCCCGCTCCCAGCGCGCCACCAGGCGGACGAGGTCGTGGTCGATGCCGTCGGCCACGTCGCTGCTGTCCGCGCCCGCGCCCACGAGCGGGCCCGAGCTGCGGGTCGCGAGCGCGGTGTCGTAGCGCTGCACCATCCGCCGCGCCAGCTCGCGCTCGGCCGCCCGGATCGAGCGACCGGCCTCGCCGTCGAGCTCGACCGGCAGGTCGGCGACGCGGCGGGCGGGGATGTCGGCGGCGACGTCGACCTTGCGGCGACGGACGATGCCGAGGTCGATCACGCTGGCCCGCGCGGCGGGCCGGAAGCCGGGGTCGACCGGGGTCAGGCCGGTCTCGACCAGGGCGTGCATCAGGTCCGCCCGCGGCTTCTTGTCGTCGATCCAGCCGAGCAGCTGCCAGATGGCCCGGAAGTCCTCGATGTCGTTGATCAGCGGGGTGCCCGTCAGGGCCATCATCAGCGGGTTGACGGTGCGGCTGCGGATGCGGTCGGCCACCTGGAGCACGTGGCGGGAGCGCTGGGACGACTTGTTCTTGATGAAGTGCGCCTCGTCGACGACCATGCCGCGGAAGCCCAGGTCACCGAGCCACCCCACGTGCCGGTCGAGGATCTCGTAGTTGACCACCACGACGTCGGCGAAGCCGTCCACGGTGTCGCCGTCGCCGTGGACCACGGTGACCGGGTGGCCCGGCGTCCACATCTCGGTCTCGCGGGCCCAGTTGGTCTTGACCACGTTGGGCACGACCACCAGCAGCGGGTAGGCCTTGGCCGCCTGCGCGGCCAGCAGGGCCTGGGCCGTCTTGCCCAGGCCCGGCTCGTCGGCGAGCAGGAACGTCCGGTGCCCCGCCGCCGCGGCCGCCACCAGCTGGGCCTGGTGGCGCATCAGCACGTGGCCGCCCGGCGCCTGCAACGAGGTGGGCTCCGGCAGGTCCATGCACGAGGACGCCCCACCCTCCTCGAACGCGCGGAACAGCGGGCTGAGGAGCTCCCAGTCGCTGAGGTGGCTGGGGCGGGGCTCACGCGTCACGGGGGTCGAGAAGTCCGGGACGAGGAACGGGTTGGACAGCTGGCGGGAGATGACCGACCGCGGCACCACCCGGCGCTCGGCGGTGGGGTCCGGCTGCGCCGCCGACGGGGCGGCTCGCTCCTCGGGCGGGGCCTCCATCCCGGCGGCCAGCATCATCTCGCGCTTGAGCTCGCGGGCCTCGAAGGTCACCTCGGCGTCGTCGGCCAGCAGCGACAGCAGCGTGGTGTCGCGGGCGGCGGTCCGGGCCAGCGCGGTGGCCACGCCGTCCAGACGCTTCAGCAGCTCGTTGCGTCGGGCCTCACCCAGGGTGTCGTCGGCCTTGGCCCGGGCCCGCTCGTCGCGCACCAGCAGCGCCACGACCTGGAACGTGGTCCGCCCGGAGGAGGTCAGCGGTCCACGGCGGACCCGGGTCTCGACGTCGCGCACGGCGCGCGCCAGGGCGGGGATCAACCCCTGGGACTCGGTCCGTCCACCTCGCGCGTCGCGGGTGGCGGTGCCGCCGGACCCGCGCTGGCTTCGTCGAGCCACTGACTCCTCCTCCTCGCATCACCCCGGCACGTGCCGCGCGTCTGTCCTGCGCGGCGGTGCTCGAGCGACCGTGCCCCCGGCCCGCGGACGCGGGCCGTGAGGCAGGACCTGGGCGGTCGTGACCGCTGCCGGACGCACGGGCAATCGGCGCGACGCTCTGGGTCGGGACCCGCGTCACGCGGACCGGACCGACCCTCGACCGGGGTGCTCGACCCCGACCGGGGTCAACCATACGGCGTCGGACCGCCGGAGGTGTCCTCGCCCCGCGGAGTCGTCCCTGCGGCCCAGCGGTCGGCGTCCCGGATCCGGCGCAGGTGCTCCAGCGCGACGTCGGAGGGCACGATCGGGTCGCCGCGCCGGGGGCCGGTCGGCCGGTCGCCGTGCACCCGGTGGTGCAGGTCCTCCATCAGCGTGTCCAGCTCGGCCGCCGTCCCGGCGGAGCGGCGCAACCCGTCGAGCACGTCGGCCGGCACCTCGCGGTCGTACTTGTAGTGGATCTTGTGCTCCAGGCTGGCCCAGAAGTCCATCGCGATGGTCCGCAGCTGCAGCTCGACCGTCACGGGGATGGTCGCGTCCGACAGGAACACCGGGACCTGGACCAGCAGGTGCAGGCTGCGGTAGCCGTTGGGCTTGGGGTGGGCCACGTAGTCCTTGACCGTCAGCACCGTCAGGTCGCCCTGCCGGGCGAGCATGTCGGCCATCCGGTAGACGTCGGACACGAACGCACAGGTGACCCGCATCCCGGCGATGTCGGTGATGCTCTCCCGGATCGCGTCGAACGACGGGTCGCAGCCCTTGCGCGCCACCTTGTCGATGATCGACTCGGGGGTCTTGAGCCGGGCGCTGACGTGCTCGATCGGGTTGTGCTCGTGCAGGTGCAGGAACTCCTCGCGGAGGATCTCGATCTTGGTCGTCATCTCCCGGATGCCGAACTGGTACTGCAGCATGAAGCGGGCGAAGTCCGCCCGTAGCTGCACCAGCTCGTCGAGCGTCGGCGGTGCGGCGGGGGGCTCGGGCGGGGCGGGGTCGAGGTCGTCGAGCAGCGCGTCCGGCGTCATGCACCCACCCTGGCCCATCCACCTGGGTGCCGACCGGGGGCCGGGACCGCCGAGGGCACTCAGGGCCGGGCCTGCACCACCATCGCGCTGCCGCCGCCGCGCCGGACGGGTTCGGCCACCGCCTGGAACCGGCCGTCGGGCAGCAGCTCGATGCCCGTGGCCGCCCCGATCTCGGCCGTGCTGGTGAATATGTGCCCGAGCCCCGCCAGGGCCGTGCGGTCGAAGCCCGGCTCGGCCTGCACGCTCGCGGTGTTGCGCTGGGAGGCGCGCGGCGCGGCCAGCGCGTCCGGCAGCGACATCCCCAGGTCGACCCGGTTGACGACCGTCTGCAGCACCGTGGTGATGATGGTCGCGCCCCCGGGCGAGCCCAGCGCCATCAGCGGTTCGCCGTCGGCCAGGACGATGGTCGGCGCCATCGAGCTGCGGGGCCGCTTGCCCGGGCCGGGCAGGTTGGGGTCGACGCCGCCCTGGGTGTCGGTGAAGTTGAAGTCGGTCAGCTCGTTGTTGAGCAGGAACCCGCGTCCCGGCACCACGATCCCCGAGCCGCCGGTCTGCTCGATGGTCAGCGTGTACGCCACGACGTTGCCGTCGGCGTCGGCCGTGGTCAGGTGCGTCGTGGACTGCCCGGTCGGCTGGTCGAGACCGACCGCACCGCGCTGGCCGCAGCCGGAGTAGTCCCCGTCCGGGACCCCCGGCGCGACGGGCTTCACCAGGGCCGCGTCGGGCCGCACCAGGCAGGCCCGCTCCGCGGCGAACCCCTCGGAGAGCAGCTCGGCCAGGGGCACGTCGACGACGTCGCTGTCCCCGACGTAGCGGTTGCGGTCGGCGAAGGCCAGCGCGGACGCCTCCAGGTAGTGGTGCTCCACCTGGGTCCTCGACGCGGTCGCCGGCAGCGCCTCCATGATGTTGAGCGCCTGGCCCACGGTGGACCCGCCCGAGGACGGCGGAGCCATGCCGTACACGTCGAGACCGCGGTAGCCGACGACGGTCGGCTCGCGCAGCGGCGCGGTGTAGTCCGCCAGGTCGGACAGCTCCATCAGCCCGCTGCGGACGGTGCGTGTCACGCCCGGGGCGACGGGCGGGTCCTGCACGGTCGCGACCACGTCCTGCGCGACCTCGCCGCGGTAGAGCACGTCGACGCCCTCGCGGGCCATCAGGTCGTAGGTGTCGGCCAGGTCGCGGTTGCGGAACCAGGACCCGACCGGGTGCGGCGCGCCGCCGGGCAGGAACAGCTCGGCGGTGGAGGTGAAGTCGTCGAAGCGGGACGCGTTGGCCGCGGTCTGGTCGCGGAAGGTCTGGTCGACGTAGAAGCCGCTGCGGGCCAGCCGGGACGCCGGCCGCAGCGCCTGCCCCAGGTCCAGGGTGCCCCACCGCTGCAGGGCGACGTCCCACGTCTCGGGCGTGCCCGGGACACCGACGGACAGCCCGGAGGACACCGCCTCGCCGAACGGGACGGGCACGCCGTCCTCCACGAAGGAGTCCGGGCGCATCGCCTGGGGCGCGGTCTCCCGACCGTCGATGGTGTGCACCTCCCCGGTGGCGGCCTCGTAGTAGACGAAGAACCCGCCCCCGCCGATACCGGCGGAGTACGGCTCGGTCACGCCGAGCGCGGCCGCCGACGCGACCGCCGCGTCGACGGCGTTGCCGCCGGCCCGGAGCACGCCGATGCCGACCCGGGTGGCCTCGGCGTCGACCGTGGACACCGCTCCGCCGGTGCCGACGGCCACCGGCACCTTGGCCCGTTCCCGGGGCGCACCCGTGGCGGCGGGGGCCAGGACGACGGTCCCGACCACGAGCGGCACGGCGGCGAGCAGGACGGTGACGACCGGACGGGGGGATCGCTTCACGGTGGGCTCCGACGCTGGAGGGGTGGTGCGGACGACCCTAGACAGGACGAACCGGACAGGGCAACGGTCCACGGGTCACCACCGCGACCGGATCGCCGCGGACGACCCCGCCCTGGGTGAGGCGTCATGCGCCGGCACGGGCGAGCCGCCGCGCTAGGCTCGCGAGCACGGTCCACGCGATGGCCCGTGTCGCCCCGGACCCGGTGACGTCATGACGTCGGGTGATCCTGGGAGCGAGCCATGGGTGTGAGCACGACTCTGGAGCAGGCCGCCCGGATCGCCGTGGCGCACCTGCACGAGGTCCACCCGCTCGCGCTCTGGCTGGTCACCGAGGTCGACGGCGGGCACCAGCGGGTCGTGACGTCCGCCGGGCCGTGGTCGGGACGGTTCCCGACCGGGGCGACGCTGCCGTGGCTGGGCTCGCTCGCGCTCGCCATGGCGGCCGGCGGACCCACGACGGCGCCGGACATCTCGCGGGTGCCGAGGTACCTGACGGCGACGACGGAGCCGCGGGCCGGCGTACGGGGCTACGTCGGGGTCCCCGTCGCCGGGTCGTGCCTGGACGGCGGCGACGACCTGCTCGCGTGCCTGAGCGGCGTCAGCGACGTCCACGACGACCCCACGATCACCGCCGCCGCGTCGGACGCGGTCGTCCTGGGGCGGCTGCTGTCGGTGGTGGCCGACGCCGGACGGGCCGCGGACCGGCACGACGACGCCCTCACCGAGGCCGCGCGCCACTCGTGGACCGACGCGCTGACGGGGCTGGGCAACCGCCGCGCCTGGGACGACGCCCTCGCGGTCGCGACCCGACGCAGCGGGCGCTCCGGCGTGATCGCCGTCGACCTGGACGGCCTGAAGCACCTCAACGACACCCACGGTCATGCCGTCGGGGACACCCGGCTGCAGCAGGCGGCCCACGCCCTGGTGGCCGGCTGCCGCCCGGACGACGTGATCGCCCGCCCCGGCGGGGACGAGTTCACCGTCCTCGCCGTGGACGTCGGGCTGAACGACCTGCTGCACCTGGGCGACCGGTTGCGGCTGCACCTGCAGCACTCGGACGTACCGGCCTCGCTGGGCCTCGCCCACCGCCGCCTCGGCGAGGACCTCGCGGACACCTGGACCCGCGCGGACCTGGCCATGCTCGAGGACAAGCGCTCCCGCCGGGTCGGGCGCGGCGCCCCGTCGGCCTTCGCCTCCGCCGAGGAGTAGCCCGACGGTCGCCTCCTCGGCGTCAGTGCGCCGCCGCGACGGCCTCGGCCCCCTCGGGGTCGGGCAGCTGCCACGGCCGCACCACGACCACCAGCACGACGGTGGCCAGCACCAGCGCGCCGAGGATCGAGATCCCCATCGCGACGGCGTCGTTGCCCAGCACACCGACCAGCGGGGACACGACGGCGCCGATGCCGAACTGGACCGCGCCGAGCAGCGCCGCCGCCGCGCCGGCCGCCTCGCCGTGGCGGGACAGCGCCAGCGCGGGTGCGTTGGGCAGCGCCAGCCCGGTCGAGAACAGGACCGCCCAGAGCGGGACGACGACACCGATCAGCCCGCCCGCCCCGGTGAGCGCGAGCAGCAGCAGACCGGCGCCGGAGACCGTGCCGGTGATGGTGCCGGTGAGCAGCACCTGGGCCGGGGAGTACCGGCGCAGGAGGAGCGGGTTGAGCTGGGTCGCCGCGATCAGCCAGAACGCCCCGGCCCCGAACAGCAGCCCGAACTGCTGCTCGTCCAGACCGAACTCGCCCTGGTAGACGAAGGTCGACCCCGCGACGTAGCTGAACAGCCCCGCCATCGTGAGCCCGGCCACCAGCACCAGGCCGACGTAGCTGCGGTCGCGCAGCAGCTCCCGGTAGGTGCTCATGGTCGCGCCGAGGCGCAGCGGGCGCCGCGCCTCCTTCGGCAGGGTCTCCCGCAGCGCCACGTAGCCGAGGACGATCAGCAGGACGCCGTAGCCGGCGAGCAGGCCGAAGATGCCGCGCCAGGACGTGAAGCGCAGCACCTCGCCGCCGACGGTCGGCGCCAGGACCGGGGCCGCACCCATGACGAGGAACAGCCGCGACAGCATCGTGGCCGCCGCGCGACCGTCGAACAGGTCACGGACGACGGCGAGCGCGACGACGGCGCCGGCCGCGGTCCCGACGCCCTGCAGCACCCGCAGCGCGCCGAGGACCTCGATGGTCGGCGCGACCATGATCAGCAGCGAGGCCAGCACGTGCAGCGCCGTCCCCGCCAGCAGCGGGCCGCGCCGGCCCAGCGCGTCGGACAGCGGGCCGATGACGAGCTGCCCGAGGGCCAGGCCCACCAGGGTGCCGGTGAGCGTGAGCTGGACGGCGGCCTCGGTGGTCTGCAGCTCGTTGGCGATGGTCGGCAGGGCCGGCAGGTACATGTCGATGGTGAGCGGGCCGACGGCCACGAACGCGCCCAGCACGAGCGCGGTGCGGGCCATGGGCGGGACCTCGCGGGCCCCGACCGACGGGGCCTCGTGCCCGGGCTCCTGGTCGTGCCGGTCCTGGCCCAGGTGGGCGGCGGTGCTGCTGCGGACGGGTGGAGTCACGTCGTCTGTCCTGTCGAAAGAGCGTGCCGGGCGCGGCCTCGGGAGACCGTCGGGTCGAGGACTGCCTCGCCGAAGCGGGGCAACCGGCGCCGCAGCGGGTTTGTTCCCGCGTCCGACCGAATTGGTCAGGACGGGGCCCCCCGTCCCGGGTCGGCCTTGAGCAGCAGCACGGCCACGTCGTCGGTCAGCTCACCGCCGTGCCACGACCGGGCCGAGCTGTCCAGCAGGTCCAGCACGGTGTCGGCGCCCGCGGGGGCCGCGACGTCCACCGCGGCGAGGACGTCGGCGACCCGGTCCGCGCCCAGCTCCTCGCCGCACGCGTCCCGGGCCTCGACGAGTCCGTCGGTGAACAGGCAGAGCGCGTCCCCGGCGGCCAGCTCCACCGCGGTGGACACCACCACGGGGTCCGGCAGCAGGCCCAGGGCGGTACCCGGCTCACCCACGGTCTCCACCCGCCCGTCGGCGCGACGCAGCAGCGGCTGGTGGTGCCCCGCCAGGGCGATCTCGGCGTGCACGCCACCGGCGTGGGGCCGCAGGACGACCAGGGCCAACGTGCAGAAGGCCTCGTCGTCCTCCCCCTCCGCGGTCATGGCGGCGTTGACCTGGCGCACGATCCGGTGCGGTCGCCCGGCCCCGGGGGCGAGCGCACGGACGGTGAAGCGCACCCGGGCCGTCACGGCCGCGGCCTGGGCGCCCTTGCCCGCCACGTCGCCCAGCACGGCGCACCAGCGACCGTCACCGAGCGGGAAGACCTCGTAGAAGTCGCCGCCGATCTCCTCGCCGCGGCCGGCGGGGCGGTAGAGCGCCGCGGTGACCAGCCCCGGCACCGCGGGCAGGGCCGCGGGCCGCAGGGCCGTCTCCAGGGCCAGGGCGATCCTCGTGCGCTCTCGCAGCAGGACGGCCACCTGGTCCTCGGCGGCCCGGCGCGCCGTCACGTCGCGCAGCAGGACCAGCTGCCCGGCGTCGGCGCCCGACCGGTCGGGCAGCGGCTGCCGCCGCACCTCCACGGTCCGGGCGGCCGCCGCCTCGCCGACCGTCACCTCCTCGGCCGGGTAGCCCGGCAGCAGCTCCGGCAGCGGCACGCCCAGCGGGGGGCGTCCGGGCGCCAGCAGGGCCCGGGCGGCCGGGTTGGCCTCGACGACGCGGTCGAAGGCGTCCACCACGAGCACGCCGTCGGCCATGCTGTCCACGACGACGTCGCGCGCCACCCCGGCCAGCGTCATCAGCCGCCCGTGCAGCAGCCCGTGCACCAGGAACGCCCCGCTGAGGACGAACAGGAACGGGGTCAGGTCCACCAGGGCGAAGGGCCCGACCCCCAGGTTGAAGAGCAGGTTGGCGGTCCAGGGCAGCACGGCCGCCACCACCAGGACGACGGACAGCCCGCGGTAGGCGCGGCTGGCCCGTAGCAGCGCCCGGACGAACATCACCGTCGCGACGAGCACCAGGACGTAGGCGTAGACCGCGTGCACCCAGAACAGCGGGCCGACCGCCACCACCGGCAGCGGCTCCCCCACCTGCGACTCGGGGAGGTAGCGGAACAGGTCGTGGGTGGTGGGGACGGCGAGGGCCGCCAGCACCAGCGCCGGCTCGACGGCGAGGACGGTCGTCGTCATCGGGGTGACCCAGGCCCGCCGGCCCGTGAACAGCAGAACGAACACCAACCAGGCCGGCGGCACCAGCACGATGCCGACGTACTTGAGGTCGCCCCAGTCGACCCGCGCGTCCGGGTCGGCCACCGACAGCTCCACCGCACCCGCCAGCCCCCACCAGGCCGCGGCGACGAGCAGCAGCGCCAGCGGTCGCCCCGCCTGGGCGCCGCGGGTCCTGGCCACGGACAGCGCGAGACCGGCGAGCAGCACGCCCGCCACGACCAGCAGTCCCGCCAGCACCTGGGCCACCGACCCATGGTGCTCGCTCCGGGGCGCCGACGAGGGGATGTCGTCGCGGTCTGCCCTGACGGCCCAGCGCGGCCCCGCTCGACGTGCGCCGCCGGGACGACGAAGGCCCGGAGCACGACGGTCTGACACCATCCCGCCCCTCAGGTCCGTGCCGCTCTCTGCGACGGTCTCGGAGTCACCGACGTGCACCTGACGGCTGACGGACTGCAGTGCGGTTGTCGGCGGCGGCGAGAGAGTACGTTTGAACGACAACGCCGTCGGCGTGACCTGCCAGGACCCGCAGGAGCAGTGCTCCGCGAGTCCCGAGGTGGTGTCGTGCACAGGATCGTCGACGAGGAGCGCGTGGCGCCCGTGACCCCACATCGGCGCCCGCTCGGGAGCGCCCGGCGGGCCACCCGCACCAGCACTGCCTCCGAGCTGCTGCGGCAGCGCACGCGAGAGGCGCACGCACGGGCGGAGGCGGCGTTCGACGTCGACCGGCGACTCGCCACCCGCGCCACGTACACCGATCTCCTCGTGCGCCTTCACGGGTACTACGCACCGATGGAGGACGCCTTGGCCTCGTGGGACGCCGGGGCGACCACGCCGAGCCTCGGGATGGACCTACGGTCCCGGGCGCACCTGCTCGGCGCCGACCTCGTGCAGCTCGGGCGGTGGGGCGAGGCTGTTCCTGACCGGTTGTCGACCGCCGTGGGCGCGGCGCCGCTCATGGGCCTCCCGGAGGCGCTGGGTCGGCTGTACGTCCTCGAGGGCTCTGCGCTGGGTGGCCGGCTCGTGGCCCGCCACGCACGGGCCGCGCTCGGCCCCGACGTACCGGTGGCCTTCTTCACCGGCGCAGGACTACCTGACCTGACCACACGCTGGCGGTCGCTCCAGCGAAGGCTGGACGAGCTGGAGCCGCAGGGCCACCTCGACGCCGTCGACCGTGCGGTCGGGGCCGCCGAGGAGTCCTTCCGACTCTTCGAGGTGCGGCTGCTGATCCCCGTCCCTACCCGATGACGGCCGTGCACTCGCCCGGGCACGACGAGAGTGGTCTGCTGCTGCCCGGAGCAGCCGTGACGCTGAGCAACTGCGAGCGCGAGCCGATCCACCGCCCCGGGGCGATCCAGCCCCACGGGGTGCTGCTCGCAGTGGACGAGCCTTCGCTCGTGATCAGGCAGGTGAGCGCCAACAGCGCAAGCCACCTCGGCGTCGCTCCCGGTTCGCTGGTCGGGGCGCCACTGGTCCGGGCCCTCGGTGACGACCTCGTCGCCCGCCTCCGGGCGACGCTGTCCGATCCTCGCGCCTGGGGTGGGGACCCCTTGTCGGCGCAGCTGCCCGCCGGGCCCCTCGAGCTGACGTGGCACCGCTGCGACGGTCTGCTGGTCATCGAGCTGCAGTCCTCGGACAGCCAGTCGAACCCGTCGGTGTCGAGGCTGTTCCGCGACGTCCGGCACGCGATGGACGCGCTACGGGCCAGCGACGGGGTGCAGGCGCTGTGCGACGGGGCGAGCGAGGAGGTCCGCCGCCTCACGGCATTCGACCGCGTCATGGTCTACCGGTTCCACCCCGACGGGCACGGCGAGGTCGTCGCCGAGTCCCGCGACGCCGCGCTGGAGCCGCTCCTCGGCCAGCACTACCCAGCCTCCGACATCCCTGCGCAAGCTCGCCGGCTGTACCTGCTGAACCACCTGAGGGTGGTGGCCGACGCGACGTACGAGCCGGTGCCGATGGTCGGTGACGAGACCGAGCTCGACTTGAGCCATGCGACCCTGCGCAGCGTCTCGCCGTTCCATCTGGCGTACCTGCGCAACATGGGCGTGCGCGCGACCCTCACGATCTCGCTGCTCAGCGGGACAGAGCTGTGGGGCATGATCGTCTGTCACCACGGTTCCCCGAAGCAGCTGGGTGCGCAGCTGCAGGTGGCGTGCCGACTGCTCGGGCAGCTCTTCTCCTTGCACGTCGTGGCGGAGGACGACCGTGAGGATGCCGCCCTGCGCACGCGGCTGGCGGAGTGCAGGCTGCAGCTCGTCGCGCGGATGGCCACCGGCGAGAACCCGGCAACGGCCCTCGTCGACGGCGAGCCGTCGCCGCTCGACCTGGCCTCGGCCGACGGCGTGCTGGCGCACATCGGCGGCCGGTCTGCGGCGACGGGCTCGGTGCCCTCACCGACCGTCCTCGATGCGATCGTCGCCTTCGTGCGAGGGCAGCCGGACACGATGGCGTGGGTGAGCGATGACGCGCTCTCGTTCCTCCCGGTCCAGGCGGGCCGTGCGCCCGAGGCCTCGGGTGTCCTGGCGGTCCCGCTGTCTCCCGGCTGGGGCGACTACGTCGTGTGGTTCCGCGGCGAGCACCGGCACACCATCACCTGGGGCGGCCGACCGGGCGAGGCCGAGCGGGACGCCCCCATGGCCGTACCCGGCGCCCCGGAGCTGACGGCGCTCGGGCCGCGGCAGTCGTTCGCCGCGTGGGCGGACGAGGTGCGCGGACGCAGCCGACCTTGGCTGAGGGCCGAGATCGACGCCGTCCACAGCCTCGCCGACGCCGTGCCGGAGCTCCTGCTCGCACGCGCCCGGGACCAGCTCGCCCACCTCGCGCTGCACGACCCCCTGACGGGTCTGCCCAACCGGGGCCTGCTCATGGACCGGCTTGCGCAGTGCCTGGCCCACCCGCCCGGAGGGAACCGCCACATCGCACTCCTGTTCGTCGACCTCGACCGGTTCAAGCTCGTCAACGACTCCCTCGGCCACGTGGGCGGCGACACCGTCTTGCTGCAGGCAGCGGAACGTCTGCGCGGTACCACCAGGAGCGAGGACACCGTCGCCCGACTGGGCGGCGACGAGTTCGTCGTCCTGTGCGAGGGAGTCACCGCGGGCCAGGCGCACCAGCTCGCCGATCGTGTGGTGGCGGCGTTCCAGCACCCGTTCCGCCTCGACGACCACGCCGTCACGGTGACGGCGAGCGTCGGCGTCGCCGTGGCCCGGGCCGAATCCGGGACCACGCCGGCGGAGCTGCTCCGGGATGCCGACACCGCGATGTACCGGGTCAAGAACGACGGTCGCAACGCCGCGGCGTCCTTCACCGCGGAGATGCGTGCCCTCAGCCTGCGCCGCATCGAGGTGGAGACCGGCCTCCGCCCAGCACTCGAGCGCGGGGAGCTGGTCCTGCACTACCAGCCCATCCAGGACGCCTCCGGATCGCTGCGCGGCTTCGAGGCGCTCTGCCGCTGGCCCCTCACCGGCCGGGGGATGATCCCGCCCTCGGAGTTCATCCCGGTCGCGGAGCTCACAGGGCTCATCGCACCCCTCACCGAGTGGGCGCTCGACGTCGGCCTGGCTGCACTGGCCCGCTGGCGTCGCCTCGCGCCCGCCGACGACCTGGGCCTGTCCCTCAACGTCGCCCCGGTGCAGGTGGGCGACGCCCGACTGGAGACAGCAGTCGGCGACGCCCTGCACCGCCACGGCATCCCGCCGGGTGCGCTCACCCTGGAGATCACCGAGGGAGCCGTGCTCGGCTCGGACCTGGTCACCCGCGGTTTCGTGTCACGCATGCGCGAACGCGGGGTCAGGCTGTCCATCGACGACTTCGGGACCGGGTTCTCCTCCCTCGCCTACCTCACCCAGCTCGACATCCACGAGCTGAAGATCGACCGGGCTTTCGTGGCAGGTCTGCCCGGCCGCGGCGACGCGACCGTCATCGCCTCTGTCGTTGGCCTGGCGCACCAGCTCGGCATGAGCACCGTGGCCGAAGGCGTCGAGACCGACGGGCAACTCGCCGCGGTCCGCCGCCTCGGCTGCGACAAGGTTCAGGGCTACCTGCTCGGTCGCCCGATGCCCGCCGACGAGGTGGAGCGCTACCTCGACTCCCTCGTGAAGGCCTGAGGACGCAGCACCTGCGCGCCCGCCCTCCCAGGGACATCCCGTCGGGTTAGCACCGCTCAGGCCCCTCGCGCACACGACGAAGGCCCGGACCATCAGGTCCGGGCCTTCGTTCTGTGTAGCGGGGGTAGGATTTGAACCTACGACCTCTGGGTTATGAGCCCAGCGAGCTACCGAGCTGCTCCACCCCGCGTCGCGTCTGCAACGTTACGCGAGGTGCCGCCGGGAGCCAAATCGGCTGGTCAGGCCCCCGGCGTGCGCGTCACCCGCCGAGCGACTCCTCGGCCGCGATGGCCTGCTCGATGGCGGCCGTCAGCCGCTCCTGCGCCTCGCCGTAGGCGGCGAAGTCGTTGTCGGCCAGGGCCGCCTGCGAGTCCTCGATCGCCTGACGGGCGTCCTGCAGCGCCGCGTCCAGCTGGGCCTGGGCGGTGGCCGGGTCCACGGGCGACACGGTCGGTGCCGCGGGCTCGGTGCCGTCGGTGGCCTCGGGGCTGGGCTCGACGCTCTGCTCCGGGGTCGGGCTGTCCAGGGCCGGCGTGCCCTCGCCGTCACCGGTGTCCTCGACGACCTCCGCGTCGGCGTCAGGGGCGTCGGCCCCGGCGTCACCGTCGAACAGGTCGTCCAGCGCCTCGTCCAGGGTCTCCCCGAAGCCGAGGTCGTTGCCGAACGCGACCAGCACCCGCTGCAGCAGCGGGAACTGAGTCGACCCGGTGGACTGGATGTACACCGGCTGCACGTACAGCAGACCGCCACCGATCGGCAGCGTGAGCAGGTTGCCGTTGATGGTGCTCGACTCGCCCAGGCGCAGGACGTTCAGCTCCTGGTTGATGGCCGGGTCGGCGTTGAAGTCGTTCTGCACCTGGCCCGGTCCGGGCACGGTCTCGTCGTTGCGGATCTGCAGCAGCCGCAGCTGCCCGTAGCCCTCCGAGGGGACCCCCGCCTCGTTCCCGGCGTCCGCGTCCGCGGTGAGGAACCCGGTCAGGACGTTGCGGTCGTCGGACTCACCCTCCGTGGTCGGGATGAACGTCGAGGTGAGGCTGAACGAGGGGGCGTCCTGGTCGGGCATCCGCAGCGACAGGTAGTACGGCGGCTGCAGCGCGGCCAGGTCCGGCGTGGTCGGGTCCTCGGGGACGGACCAGAAGTCGGTGCCGTTGAAGAACGAGGCCGCGTCGGTGACGTGGTAGCGCTCCAGCACCTCGCGCTGGACCTTGAACTGGTCCTGGGGGTAGCGGACCTGGCTCATCAGCTCGCCGCTGATCTCCTCCAGCGGCTGCACCGAGTCGGGGAACACCCCGGACCAGGCCTGCAGGATCGGGTCCTCGGTGTCCCAGGCGTACAGCGTCACGGCGCCGTCGTAGGCGTCCACGGTGGCCTTGACCGAGTTGCGCACGTAGTTGACCCGCTGCGGCAGCAGGGTGGTGATGTTGTCGGCGCCGCCGACCGTGACCGACGTCGCCGTGGCCTCGTCGAGGCTCGTGGAGAACGAGTACGGGTACTGGTTGGTGGTCGTGTAGCCGTCCACCACCCACACCACGCGCTCGTCGACGACCGACGGGTACGGGTCGCCGTCCAGCTCGAGCCAGGGCGCGACCTTCTCGACCCGCTCGCGCGGCTCGCGGTCGAACATCACGCGGGACTCCGGGTTGACGGTGTCCGAGAGCAGGATCTCCTCGGCGCGGAACTTGATGGCGAACAGCAGCCGCGAGAAGAAGTCGCCCATGGCCACGCCGCCGTCGCCTGCGTAGGTGGTGTTGCGCTGGTTGGAGGGCTCGGTGGAGTCCGGGTAGTCGAGCTCCTGCGGGGCCGAGCCCTCGGGGGCGCCGACGATGCTGTAGTCCGGGCTGGACTCGCCGAAGTAGATGCGCTGCTCGAAGTTGCCGAGGTCGGAGACGGTCTCGACCTCCTCCTCCTCCACCGCCGGGGCCACGATGCCGGACTGGAAGAACACCGGCTCGCCGCCCTGCGTGCGCTGGTTGCCGAACGCCGCGACGACGCCGTAGCCGTGGGTGTAGACCGTGTGGTCGTTGACCCAGTTGCGCTGCCCCTGGGGCAGGCCGTTCAGGTCGAGCTCCCGGGCGGACAGCACCGTGTCGCGGGTCTCGCCGTCGATGTCGTAGCGCGCGACGTCCAGCTGGTCCGGGAAGGCGTAGAACGGCCGGATCTGCTGCAGCTGACGGAACGTGGGCGACACCAGGTTGGGGTCGATGAGCCGGATGCCGGGGATGGTGCGGGCGTCCTCGGCCAGCTGGCCGGCCTCGGCCTCCAGCTCGGCGTCGTAGTCCTGGACCTCGATCCCGTCCAGGCCGTACGCCGCGCGGGTGGCCTCGATGTTCCGGTCGATGAACGGCGACTGCAGGGTCAGCTCGTTGGGCTGGACCTGGAAGCGCTGGATGACCTGCGGCCAGATCCCGCCGGCGGCGACGGCCACCAGGACCAGCAGCCCGACACCGAGCGCCGGCACGCGCCAGTTGCCCCGGATCACGGTCCACAGGAACGTCAGGGCGACCAGCACCGACACCACGGCCAGCAGGGTGCGGGCCGGGATGACGGCGTTGACCTCGGTGTACAGCGGGCCGGTGATCGCGTTGTTCTCGACCGTCATGAGGGCGTACCGCTCGAGCCAGTAGCTCAGGGCGCGCAGCAGCAGGAACGCCGCACCCAGGATGCCCAGGTGGACGCGCGCCTGCGGCGTGGTCCGCTCACCGGGGCCGCTGAGGCGGAGGCCGCCGTACAGGTAGTGCGTGAGCAGCGCGGCCAGGCCCGCCAGCAGCACGACCGCGGTGGCGAAGCCGGTCACGAACTGCAGCAGGGGCAGCGTGAAGACGTAGAAGCCGATGTCGAGGCCGAACTCGGGGTCCGTCTCGCCGAAGGGCGTGCGGTTCAGCCACAGCTGGACCGTCTGCCACTGCCCGGACGCGGCGGAGCCGGCGAACAGGCCGAGCACGACGGGCACGGCGATGCCGACGAGCCGGCGCAGCGGCTCGAGCTGCTCGCGGTAGCGGTCCAGCGCCTCCTGGCCGGGGGTCGAGGGCGCGTAGACCGGGCGGGCCCGGAAGGCCAGCGTGAGGCTCGCCCACACGGCGGCGCCCATGATCACGGCGGCGGAGACGAACAGGATCGCCTGCGTCACGATCCGGGTGCGGAGGACCTCGACGAAGCCCAGCTGCTGGAACCAGAGGACCTCGGTCCACAGCTCGGCGAACAGCACCAGCAGGAAGACCAGCGCACCCAGGATCGCCAGCGTGGGCGCCAGGGCCCCCGGACGGCGGCCGGGACGGCGGGGGCCCTGGGGGCCGCGCGGACCACCCGGACCCTGGGCGTCGGAGGATGGCGGACCAGGTGGGAACGGGGCACTCACATCACTCACCGTAACTCAGCAACCTGGGACCGCTGCCCTCGCCGCCTGCAGGATGATGGCGTCATGAGCACCGACACCGCCCTGCAGCGCGCCGTCCGAGAGGTCGAGGAGCACGTCGCGTCCTACGGCTGGGACTCCCCCGTCCGCCTGTTCGCCCTCGTCCGCACCGCCGAGGCCCTGCAGCGCGAGCCCGACCTGCTGGACCGGCTGCCCGCCGAGGACGCCGAGGCGGCCGCCGCCGACCCCGACCACCTGCTGCTGGTCGAGCAGGACGAGCTCGACGAGCTGGCGGCGACCCCGGACGGGTCACCGGACGGGCCCGCGGGCCGGAGCGACGCTCCGGGGTCGGGCGGGGAGCACGGCGACGCCGACGCCCTGGAGCGGATGCTGGCGCGGCTCGCCTGGCCGGACGAGGTGCAGGGCGTCGCGCTGACGGTCGAGCGGCTGGTGGTCCCGCCGGAGGTCGAGGCGCAGGCCCCGCCCGAGCCGGCCGAGGCCGTCCGGTGGCTGGCGGAGCACCCGCGTCGCCGTGACGTCCGCATCGCCGCCGCGGTGCTGCGGGACGGGGGCCGCGCATGCGTCCTGCGGACCCGCGGCACGCAGGAGGACCCCGAGGAGACCGTGGTGTCGGGGCCCGACCTGGTGCCGGGCCTCACCCGCGCCCTCGCGGCCACGCTGGAGGACTGACCCCCGACCGGTCAGCGGGCCGCGAGCACGTCCTCGCAGGTCGGGAGCGAGCCGGTCGCGGTGCCGTCCGCGATGGCCTCGACGGCGGTGACGGCCTCGGCGAGGGTGGCCACGGCCGCGACCTCGATGTCCGCCGGGACCGCGCCGACCACGTCGGTGCAGTTGTCGGCCGGGGCGAGGAACCAGGAGGCGCCGACGTCCCGGGCGCCGACCATCTTCTGCTGGATCCCGTCGATCGGCCCGACGCCGCCGTCGTCGTCCATGGTCCCGGTGCCGGCCACGTGCTCCCCACCGGTCAGCGGGCCCGGCGTCAGCTTGTCGTAGATGCCGAGGGAGAACATCAGGCCCGCGCTCGGCCCGCCGATGCCCCCGACGTCGTAGCTCACCTCGAACGGCAGGTCGTAGGCCGGGGAGATGAGGACGCCCAGGATGACGGCGCCCTCGTCGGACTCGGCCAGCTCGACGGGCTCGGTGACGGGCGCCCCGGCCCGGTCGACGGTGATGTCGACCACGTCGCCGGGGCTGTAGGCCTGCAGCGCCTCGACCAGCTGGGTGCTGCTGCGCAGCGCGGTCCCGTCCAGCGCCGTGACGACGTCCTGCTCCGCCAGCACGGCCTCCGACGCCGGGTTGCCGGCGAACCCGGACACCACCAGCCGCGAGGGGACGTCCTCGCCCAGCGCCTTGAGCGCGGACACCGCGGCGCTCTGCTGCGCCGAGGTCATCTGGGCGCTGGAGGCCTCGCGGGCCTCCTCCCGGGTCTCCTCCGGCGGGTACACGGTCTCGACCGGCCGCAGCGAGCGCGTGCTGTCGACGTAGGCCTGCACGGCGTCCAGGACCGTCACCCGCCCCAGCGGGCCGCCCGCCACCCGGATGGTGGTGAGGTCGAGCTGGCCCTCGGTCGGGAACGTCTCCGTGCCGTCGATGACGATCAGCGCCTCGCCGTCCGCGGACGCGCCCAGGGTGTCGCGCACCGGGCCGGGCGAGAAGATGACGTACGGGACGGGCAGCGCGGCGACCACGGCGGCCAGCACCACGGCGGTGGTCCCGGCCACCAGCAGCACGAGGGTCCGCGGGGACGGCCGCCGGCCGGCGTCCGGCCGAGGACCGCCGAGGGTCTCGGCGGTGGGGGGTGCGGTGGTCATCCGTGGCTCCGTGGTCGGCTCGTGGTCCGGCATCGGGACGGACGCCCCGTGCCACCAGCGTAGGTCGGCGGCCCGGCTGGTCGGTCACCGGACACCGGGTGCTGCGGCGGGTCCGGCTCCGCGCTGGGCGAACGTCGACCCGCAGGAGGGAACTGTGCGGCGGCGGTGGTGGTTCCCTGTCCAGACGAGGAGGCTGGTGGCATGGCTGGTGATGACGACCGACGGATCGGGTTCGGACCCAACGGCACGGGAGGCTCGGGCGGTCCCGGTGGCTCGGGCGGTTCGAGCGGCTCGGGCGGTTCCGGTGGCTCGGGCGGCTCGGGTGGCTCGGGTTTCGGCCCGGGCGGGTTCGACCCGTCCATGTTCGGTGACCCCGCGGCGATGGGGGCGGTGCTCGGCCAGCTGCAGAAGATGTTCACCACCGGCGGTGACGGACCCGTCAACTGGGACCTGGCCCGCGACGCGGCGCGGCAGGCCGTGGCGGGCGACGACCCCAGCCCGTCCTGGGGCGAGCGGTCCGCGGTCGAGCAGGCCGGCCGCCTGGCCGAGCTGTGGCTCGACCCGGTGACGGCGCTGGCCCCCACCGGCGCCTCGTGCGAGGCCTGGTCCCGGGCCCAGTGGGTCGAGGCGACCCTGCCGACCTGGCGCACCCTGGTCACCCCGGTCGCGGAGAAGATGTCGGCGAGCATGGGCGGCGCGCTGACCGGGGGCACCGGGGAGCTCCCGCCCGGCCTGCCCCCGGAGATGGCCGGCCTGCTGGCCAACGCGGGGCCGATGATGCAGCGGCTCGGGGGCGGCATGCTCGGCATGCAGATCGGCCAGGCCGTCGGCCGGCTCGCCGCCGAGGCGGTCTCCGCCACCGACGTCGGGCTGCCGCTGCACCCCGGCGGGATGGCCCTGGTGCCGACGAACGTCACGGTGCTGTCGCAGGGGCTGGGCATCGAGCCCGACGAGGTCCGGTTGTTCCTGCTCCTGCGCGAGGCCGCCCACGCCCGGCTGTTCGCGCACGTGCCGTGGCTCGCGCCGCGGCTGCTGGGGGCCGTGGAGGCCTACGCCGCGGGGATCGACGTCGACGTCGAGCGCATCCAGGAGATGCTCTCGGGGATCGACCCCAGCAACCCCGCCGCCCTGCAGGACGCCCTGGGGTCGGGTCTGCTGCAGCCGGCGGAGACGCCGGCCCAGCTGACGGCCAAGTCGCAGCTGGAGGACCTGCTGGCCCTGGTGGAGGGCTGGGTGGACACGGTCGTGGCGCAGGCGGCCACGGGACGGCTGAGCCGGGTCGAGCAGCTGCGCGAGGCGGTCCGCCGTCGTCGGGCGGCGGGCGGGCCGGCCGAGCAGACCTTCGCGGCCCTCGTCGGCCTGGAGCTGAGGCCGCGCCGGATGCGGGAGGCCGCCGCCTGGTGGGTCTCGCGCGGTGGCGACGTGACGGTCCGCGACCAGGCGTGGGAGCACCCCGACCTGCTGCCGGACCTGGACGACGTCGAGGCCGGTGGGCCCGGGGACGGGCCGGGTCCGGGCGCCGGCGCCGGCGAGGGGTCGACCGACTCCCTGGACGACGAGCTGCGCCGCCTCGTCGAGGGCAGCGGGGACGGCAGCAGCGAGCCCGGGGGCGGGACGCCCGGCGGCGACGGGCCGGGGAGCGGGCCGGCGGACGGACCGGACGCCCCTCGCTAGTCGACGTGGCCCTCGTCGCCCTGCTCGGTCGTGGGACCGCCCAGGGCGCGGGAGGCCGTGTCGAAGCCCTCGAGGAACCCCCGTGCCCGCTCGGTGCGGGGGTAGTCGGTGAGCAGGGCCCAGAACTCGTCCCCGTGCGACGGCTCGAGCAGGTGCGCCAGCTCGTGCAGCACCACGTAGTCCAGCACCCACCCGGGCAGGCCCTTGGCCCGGTCGGAGATCCGGATCGTCCCGTCGGCCGGGGTGCACGAGCCCCACCGGTGCTGCTGGTTCGTCGACCAGCGCACGCCGGACGGGACGGCCCGCCCGCCCAGGTGCCGTTCCGACAACGTGGTCGCCCGCCGCAGCAGCTCGTCGTCGGAGGGCCGCCGTCGGGCCTCGGACTCGGTCAGCCGCTCCACCATCCGCTGCACCCAGCGACGCTCCTCGGAGGCGCTCAGGCGGGCCGGCACCAGGACGACGAACCGGTCGCCCTCGCGGTGGGCGCTGACCGTGCGACGTCGCCGCGCGGAGCGGCGGACCTCGACGACGGGCTCGTCCGAGGTCCGGGCGGCACCTGCTGCCTGCCCGGACGACGGCCCCGTCCCAGCCATGACCCGACGCTAGCCGTCCGTCACCGGCCGGTGAAGCGCGGCGCGCGGCGCTCCCGCTGCGCAGCCAGGCCCTCGGCCAGGTCCGACGAGGCCAGCGTGACCGCCTGGGCCAGCGACTCCCAGCGCAGCGCGGCGGCCAGGTCCGGGTGCCCGCCCGCGGCGAGGGCCTGCAGCACGAGCCGGGTCGCCACCGGGGCCCGGGAGGCGATCTGCCGGGCCGTGGTGAGCGCGGCCTCGAGCAGCCCGGCCGCGGGGTGGACCGCAGACGCCAGCCCCAGCGCGACGGCCTCCTCGGCCCCGACACGACGCCCGGTCAGCAACAGCTCGGTCGCCACCGCGCGCCCGACGGTCGCGACGAGGGTGTGGGTGACCCCCATGCCGGGGTGCAGCCCCAGCGCGGTGAAGGGGACCGACAGGTGGGCGGTGTCCGCCACGAGCCTGACGTCGCCCGCCAGGGCCAGCCCGAGACCGGCCCCGACCGCGGGACCGTTGACGGCCACCACCACGGGCACGCCGGCCGCGCGCAGCGACAGCCAGTCCTCGTAGTAGCGGGACATCCGTCGGCGCAGGTCGTCGACCGGCGCCCCCTCCCCCGTGCCGTCGTCCAGCCAGGACAGCTCCCCGCCGGAGCTGAACGCCGTGCCCGCCCCGGTGAGCACGACCGCCCGGACGTCGCTGACCTGGGCGAGCGCCCCGGTGAACCGGACCCAGGACGCGGTCATCCCCGCGGACATGACGTTGCGCCGCTGCGGGTCGTCGAGGGTGACGACCAGGACGGCGGGGTCCACGTCGTCCCGGCGGACGTCCAGGTGAGGCAGCGGCGACAGGTCCTCGATGACGTCCATGACCCGAGGATGGCGCAGCGCGTGCCCCCGGGGGTACCGACCGGCAGCTGCCTGTGGATCGTCGCCGCGGCGGTCCCCGTCGCGCTGGCACGCTCGCGCGGTGAGGACCGGGGACACGGAGCAGTCGGACCAGGCGGGGCATCACGACGAGACGCGGCAGGCAGACCCGACGCGGCTGGTGGACCCGACGCGGTCAACCGCGCGAGGCGAGCGGCAGGGCCGCCGGCGTCGCGGCGAGGACGACGTCCCGGTCAGGTGGCGGGTCGGGCTGGCGCGCACCGTGCGGGGCCCGCGCAGCCTGCAGCTGGGCTCGGGGTCGGACGCGGTGGTCCTGGAGGGGCTGACGGCGGCGGACTGGCGGCTGCTGGCGCTGCTGGACCGGGCCCGGTCCCGACCCGAGCTGGACGACGCCGTGGCCGCCCTCGGCATCCCCGCCGCGCGCTGCGAACGGCTGCTCGACGTGCTCGCCCGGGTCGGCGCCCTCTGCGGCGCCGTGGGGGTGCGGGCTCGCGAGCAGCTGCGCCCGTCGCTGGCCGGCGCCCAGGTGGCGGTGGTGGGTGGGGGCGGGCTGGGCATCGTGCTGACGGTGGCCCTCGCCGCGGCCGGCGCCTCCCGCAGCGCCCTGGTGGACGACGCGTCCGTGGGGCAGGCGGACGTCCTGCCGGGCGGGGCCCAGCACGGCGACGTCGGGCGACGTGCCGCGCACGTCGCGGCCGAGGCGGTGCACCGGCTCCGTCCCGACGTCCGGACCGCGTGCCCGACCGACCCCGACCTGGTGGTGCTGCTCAGCCCGCACGTCCCCGACGCCCCGGCCGGCATCCCGCTGGTGCAGCGGGGGACGGTGCACCTGCCCGTGGTCGTCCGTCCCGACGAGGTGGTCGTGGGCCCGCTCGTGGTGCCCGGACGGGGCGCCTGCCTGCACTGCCTGGACCTGCACCACCGCGACCTGGACCCGGGGTGGGCCGAGGCGGTCCGGCTCCTGCGACGGGACTCCGGGCGGGTGCGGCAGCCCGGGCCGGCGGCCACGGCCGTGGTCGCCGGGCTGGTGCTGGTCGTGGCCGGGGCCCCGCAGGCCTCGAGCAGGGCCGGGGTGGAGGTGCACGTCGAGGACTCCGGGGCCACCCGGTGGCGGCGGTGGTCCGCCCACCCCGGGTGCGGCTGCGTCGGCTGGCCGGACCCGGACCCGGTCGGGTCGGCCCACCCGTCGGACCTGCGTCCGGAGGACCCTCCCGCGCCGCCCGGCGGCACCGGTGCGACGATGGCGGCGTGAGCGACCTCCCCCGCCGGACCGTGGCCCGCAGTGCTCGTCTGGCCGCCCTGCCCCTGGGCATCGCCGGCCGTGCCGCCCTCGGGATCGGCAAGAGAGTCGGTGGTCGGTCGGCCGAGGCGGTCGCCGCCGAGATGCAGACCCGGACCGCCGAGCAGATCTTCCGCACCCTGGGCGAGCTCAAGGGCGGGGCGATGAAGTTCGGGCAGGCCATGAGCATCTTCGAGGCCGGGCTGCCGGAGGAGCTGGCCGCGCCCTACCGGGCCACCCTGACCAAGCTGCAGAACGCGGCGCCGCCGATGCCGTCCAGCACGGTGCACAAGGTGCTGGCGGCCGAGCTCGGCGAGCAGTGGCGTTCGAGCTTCGCCGACTTCGACGACCGACCGACCGCGGCGGCGTCCATCGGGCAGGTCCACAAGGCCGTGTGGCACGACGGGCGCACCGTCGCGGTGAAGGTGCAGTACCCCGGCGCGGGCGAGGCGCTGATCTCCGACCTGGACCAGGTCACCCGGGCCGGTCGGCTCGGCGCGTCGTGGATCCCCGGCCTGGACATCAACCCGATCCTGGCCGAGCTGCGCGCGCGGATGGCCGAGGAGCTCGACTACACGCTGGAGGCGGCCTCGCAACAGACGTTCGCCGAGGCGTTCGACGGGGACGAGGTGTTCGCGGTCCCGCAGGTGCTGGCCGGCGGGGAGAAGGTCATCGTCAGCGAGTGGCTGGACGGTGTCGCGCTGTCGACCGTCATCGCCTCGGGCACGCAGGAGGAGCGGGACACCGCCGCCCGCCACTACGCGGAGCTGCTGCTGGCCGGGCCGCACCTGGCCGGCCTGCTGCACGCGGACCCGCACCCGGGCAACTTCCTGCTCATGCCGGACGGCCGGTTCGGGGTGCTGGACTTCGGGGCGGTCAAGCAGCTGCCGGACGGCATGCCCGCGGAGGTGCCGGTGCTGCTCAACGCGGCCCTGCGCGGCGACGGCGAGGGCGTGGTCGCCGGGCTGCGCGGGGCGGGGTTCATCAAGGACGAGATCGAGATCGAGCCGGACTCGTTGCTGGAGTACCTCGAGCCGTTCCTGGCCCCGGCGCGCGAGGAGTCGTTCCAGTTCAGCCGGCAGTGGTTGCGCGACCTGGTCGCCCACATCAACGACCCCCGCCGCCCGACGTGGTCGGTGGGGCTCAAGCTCAACCTGCCGCCGGAGTACCTGCTCATCCACCGCGTCTGGCTCGGCGGGATCGGCGTGCTGTGCCAGGTCGGCGGGTCCGTCCCCGTGCTGGACGTGCTCGAGGACTGGCTGCCCGGCTTCGAGCGACCCTGAGCAAGCGGCCGGGAGCGAGCGGCCCGGACGTGGAAGGGCCCTG
>NZ_JBPKAO010000009.1:1187-47176 GCF_051216895.1 Aquipuribacter aurantiacus | reverse complement strand
CCCCTGCGCTTCCCCCTTCTTTTCCCCCCCCCCAGGGCCGGTGGTCAGGACGGGTGGGGGTCCTCACCGAGCGAGCGTCCAGTCGTCGCTGGTCGAGGTGAGGTGCTCGCTGCGGCGGGTGGCGGCGCTCGCCAGCCGCAGGAGCAGCCGGGCCCGGGCCCGGGAGCGTTCGGCGGCGCGACGCCGCCGTATCGCTCCGGCCAGGCGCGCGGTGCGGGCGTAGGACAGGTCTCGGGACCAGCGCTCGCGCGCCAGGTCCTCGGCCAGGAAGGGCATGTCGGTCTCCTGCATGTTCTCCACGCCCACGAGGAGCGCGGTGGTCTGGTCCTGATGCACCGGACGGGGCACCAGGTGGGTCACGCCACGGCGTCCTTGCGCGGACGCCCTCGGGGACGCTTGCGGGGCACGACGACCCCGGCCTGGACGAGCTGGCCGCCCCAGACGCCCCACGGCTCGCGCCGCTGGATGGCTCCCTCGAGGCAGAGCTCGACGAGCGGGCATCCGGTGCAGAGGGCCTTGGCGGCCTCGACGTCGGCGGGGAGCTCGGCGAACCAGAGCTCGGGGTCGTGGACGCGGCACGGCAGCGTGCCGGGTTCGCTGGGTGCCAGTCGTATCGGGTCCAGGTGCTCGGTGACGGTCACCGTCGTTCCTCTCCGGGAGTGCCGACCGGTCGGGTGGACCGGGCGGGCGCGGTACGGGTTCGGCTCGTGGCCAGGAGGAGGGCCGAGCTCTGCTCGTACACCGGGAGTGACCCGGAGGAGGGACGAGAAGAGCCGCGGCCCCAAGGGGTCCGCGGCTCCGACGTGTCGGTGGTACCGACGTCAGTCGATGAGCGGGGGACCCGGAGGGGCGATGAGGAAGTCGCCGTCAGCGAGAAGGCGCACTCCACCCGTGGGACGGGGCTTGAAGGCGGGCACCAGGACGCAGACCTGCAGGGCGGCGACGGCGTGACGGCCGTACACCGGGGTGGTCGTCGTGTTCTCCATGGGTGGCACCTCCTCTCGTCGTCCGCGCAGCCCGGGCTGACCCCGCTGCGACCGTGTGCTCGGAAGGGTAGAACGCCTCCCGTGACGTGCGCCACTGTTTTTTCCGGCTCCGCTGTGTCGCCGGGTCCGCCGGGGCGCCGGACCCCCTGGCCCTGCGGTCAGCCGGGTCCCGCGGGGGCGCCGGACGCCGCGACCACGACGCCGACCACGTCCGGTCCGTAGCGGCCGAGCTTGACCGAGCCGACACCGGCGATCCCCACCAGCGCCCCGACGTCGGTGGGGTGCCGGTCGGCGATCGCCTCGAGGGTGGCGTCGGTGAACACGACGTAGGCGGGCACCCCCGCCGCGGCCGCGGTGGCGGCGCGCCAGGCCTTGAGGGCCTCGTGGACCGCTGCGTCGTAGCGCGGCGGGCAGTCGGAGCAGCGACCGGCCGTCCGCTGGGCCGCGGTCGCCAGCGGCACCCCGCAGCCCTGGCACACGCTCGGCATCGGGGCCCGTCGCCGTTCGCGTCCCGTCGCGGGGGCTGCCGCGCGCGCACCGTCCCCGCGGCTGGGGCTGCTGGAACCGCCGCCCGGCCGGACGGCGTCCAGGAACCGCGAGGGCCGCCGGGCCCCGCGGGAGCCGGGGTTGCGGGCGCGGGCCCAGGAGAGGTGGACGACCTCGCGGGCGCGGGTCACGCCCACGTACAGCAGCCGCCGCTCCTCCTCCAGGGCGGCCGGGGTGGTGGCCAGCGAGATCGGGACCAGCCCCTCGGACAGCCCCGGCAGCATGACCACGTCCCACTCCAGGCCCTTGGCCGCGTGCATGGTCGCCAGCGTCACCCCGTCCAGCACCGGGGCGTGCTGCTGGGCGGCCCGCGCCTCGAGGTCGGCGACCAGGTCGGGCAGGTCGGCGTCCGGGCGCTGGGTGGTGAGCCGGCGGGCGTGGTCCACGAGCGCCGCCAACGACTCCCAGCGGTCACGGACCTGGCCCCGGCCCGACGGGGGCTCCGGCGACCAGCCGGCCCCGGACAGCACGTCAGCCACCCGGTCGGCCAGGGCGGAGGCCTCCGCGGGAGCCGTCCCCCGACCGTCCGGGTCGGCCGTCGGCCCGTCGGTCCGGTCGTGGGCGCCCTTGGCCGCGCCACGGAGCAGCACGACGGCCTCCCGGACCTCGCGCCGGGCGAAGAACCGCTCACCGCCCCGGACGAGGTACGGCACGCCCGCCGCCCCCAGGGCCTCCTCGACGACCTCCAGCTGGCCGTTGGTCCGCACCAGGATCGCGACGTCCGCCGCGGCGGTGCCCTCCCCCAGCAGGGCCGACACCCGGGCCGCGACGGCCTCGGCCTCGGCCACGTCGTCGTCGTGCTCCGAGAACGTGGGCGGGCCCAGGTCCGTCCCGGCCGCCGAGGTGGCAGCGCCGGGCGCCGCACCCCCCGGGTCGTCGGCCGCGGGTCGCACGGCGCGCAGCCGGACGGTCCCGCTCGGCGCCGTGGCCCCACCGACCGCCCCGGCCCTGCCGGCGCCCGGGGTGGCACCCGCCCCCTCGAGCACCCCGTTGCCGAGCTCGACCACGGCCGGACGGGACCGGTAGTTGCGGACGAGCTGCACGACGGTGGCCCCGGGGTGCCGCGAGGCGAACCCACCCAGCAGCGACGCGTCCGCGCCCGCGAAGGTGTAGATCGTCTGGTTGGGGTCGCCGACCACGCAGACGTCGTCCCGCTCCCCGACCCAGGCGTCGAGCAGCTGCTGCTGCGCGGCCGAGACGTCCTGGTACTCGTCCACGGTGAACCACCGGTACCGCGACCGGACCTGACGGGCCACGTCCTCCCGCTCGCGCAGCATGGCCGTCGTCAGCAGCAGGACGTCCTCGAAGTCCATCACCCCGCGCGCCGTCTTGGCGTCCTCGTAGGCCTCGATGAGGCGGGCCACCAGCGACGGGTCGAGACCGGCCACGTCACCCCGCCCGGCGGCGGCCGCGGCGCCCGGGTAGGACGCGGGCGTGAGCAGCCCGACCTTGGCCCACTCCAGCTCGGCCGACAGGTCGCGGACCGTGGTCCGGTCGACCCTGACCCCGAGCCGCGCCGCGGCCTCGCCGACGACGGCCGCCTTGTGCTCCAGCAGCGAGGGGGCGCCGCCGCCGACGACCGTGGGCCAGAAGTGCTGCAGCATCCGCAGGGCGGCGGCGTGGAACGTCCGGGCCGTGGCCCGGCCCACCCCCAGGGCCCGGAGCCGTTCGCGCAT
Source organism: Aquipuribacter aurantiacus (assembly GCF_051216895.1). Taxonomy (NCBI): domain Bacteria; kingdom Bacillati; phylum Actinomycetota; class Actinomycetes; order Micrococcales; family Intrasporangiaceae; genus Aquipuribacter; species Aquipuribacter aurantiacus. Next base: position 43,968 of record NZ_JBPKAO010000009.1, on the reverse strand, counting down.
CTCGCCGGCGGCCCGGGCGGTGAAGGTGACCGCGAGGACGTGGTCCTCGGCGGTGGCCCCCACCGCGACCGCGTGGGCGATCCGGTGGGTGATGGCCCGCGTCTTGCCGGTGCCGGCCCCGGCGACCACGCAGACCGGGCCGCGGACGGCCTCGGCCACGGCCCGCTGCTCGTCGTCCAGCGGCGCCAGGAGCGCGGGGGCGTCGGCGGGGCTGAGCGGCATGCCCCGATCCTCCCAGCGTCGGCGGCGGCGCGGGTGCGCCGGGTCGTGGGTCGGGGAACACCCGCACACCCGGTCCGGTTGTGGATGACTGGGCCGCGGGACCGCGGCCCGGACCACGTGGGCCGGCCTGGCCGGGCCCGACGCGGCCGATGCAACCGACCTGGAGGACACCCCGTGCAGAATCCTGCACCCGGCACCGTGACCATGTACTCGACCACCTGGTGCGGCTACTGCCGTCGGCTGAAGACGCAGATGGACCGCGAGGGGATCGGCTACACCGAGGTGAACATCGAGGACGTGCCCGACGCGGCCGACTTCGTGATGAAGGTCAACGGGGGCAACCAGACGGTGCCCACGGTGCTGTTCCCCGACGGCAGCGCCGCGACGAACCCGTCGCTCGCCGAGGTCAAGGCCCGGATCGCCTGAGCGGCCGGTCGAGGCCGCTCAGCGCCAGCTGCCGTCCTGGACCAGGGGCGCGCCCAGCCAGCGCTCGATCAACCGGCGAGCCACCGACACGCTCGGCGGGACCGTGACCTCGCCCCGGGCGACGGCGTCGCGCAGCTGCTGCCGCTCGAACCAGCGGGTCTCGGTGATCTCGTCGCCGTCCGGCACGGCCTCCGTGTCGTCGGTCTCGACGTGGAAGGCGAGCATGAGCGAGGCGGGGAACGGCCAGGGCTGGCTGCCCAGGTAGACCACTTCCCGGGCGTGCACGCCGGCCTCCTCCAGCAGCTCCCGGGCGACGGCCCCCTCCAGCGACTCCCCCGGCTCGACGAAGCCGGCGAAGGCCGAGAACCGGCCCTGCGGCCACCGGCCCTGGTGCCCCAGCAGGAGCCGGCCGGCCGGGTCGGTCACCGTCATGATCACGGCGGGGTCGTGCCGGGGGTGGTGGGTGCTGGCGTCCACCAGGCACACCCGCTCGTGACCGGCGGCCCCCACCCGGGTCGCCGCGCCGCAGCGGGGGCACCGTGGGTGCGAGCGGTGCCAGTGGTGCAGCGCCACCGCCTCGGTCAGGGCGCCGGCGTCCGTGGCGGGCAGCAGCGCCCCCAGGCCGCGCAGGTCGCTGACCTCGCCGGACAGCGCGCGGTCCACGGCCCGCCCGACCCCGTCGGCCCGGCCGGCCCGCCCGGCCCGCCCGGCCCGCCCGGCCCCGTCGGCGCCGTCCGCCGTGGTCCCGTCGGCCCGCCCGGCCCCGTCACCGGCCGCGGTCCCGTCGGCGCCGTCCGCCGCGGTCCCGTCGGCGCCGTCCGCCGCGTCGGCCGTGTCGCCTGCGTCGGCCGCGTGGCCCGCGTGCCCCGCGTGGCCCGCGTCGCCTGCGTCGGGCAGGAGCAGACCCACCAGGGCGCCGGGGGCGCGTACGTCGTCGTCCGGGAACCGCCCCAGGTGCACCGCCACGACCTCGGTCCCGGGGTCCTGCCCGGCGGCCGCGACGGCCCTGGCCCCACCCAGCGCCTCCACGAGCGCGAGGGCGGCCGTCCCGCGCAGGGTGCCCAGGCCGTGGTCCGCCCCGGCAGGGTGCACCGGGGTGCGTCCGCCGCGCAGCAGCAGCAACGAGGTGGTCGGGTCGAGGAGGAGCCGTTCCAGCAACCCCGGGGCGGAACGGTCCTCGCTGACCTTGTCCAGTCGTGAGCGGGACAACGTCAGGTCAGCCAGAGCCACGCCTGCAGCCTATGGGGGTCCCTCGCCCGTACGGTGGGCGCGTGCCTGCTCCCTCCGCCCCCGGGCGTCCGGACACCCCGCCGCTCGGTCGTGGGTCGACGGCCCGACGCCGCGACCCGGCCACCCTCGCGGCCATCCTGGTAGCCGCGATGCCCGAGGTGCGGCCGGTGGCGGTCGCCCCGGCGCGAGCCGGGGGCGAGGACGTGGACGCGGCCCTGGTGCACGACGCCGACTCCGGGGTGTGGGTCGTGCTGGCCCCCAGGACCCCCGAGGCCGCGGCCCGGGTGGAGGCCGAGACGGAGGCCGTCCGGCTCCTCGCCGGGGTCCTGCCCTTCGACGTGCCCCGCCCACGTGCGGACGTGGCGCTGCCCGGTGGCGGCCGGGCCGTGGTGTTCCCGGCCCCCCGGGGGCGCCCGGTGGACCTGGTCCGCCTGGCCGCCTCGCCCGGCGTCTGCCGGTCGGTGGGACGCAGCCTGGCCGCGCTGCACGACGTCACGACCGCCGTGGTGGAGCGGGCCGGTGTGCCCGTCCGGGACGCCGGCGAGGTCCGCCGCCGCCGCCTCGTCGAGCTCGACCAGGGCGCGGCGACGGGTCAGGTCCCCCCGGTGCTGCTCGAGCGCTGGGAGTCGCTGCTGGACGACACCTCCGTGTGGGACTTCAGCCCGACCGTCGTCCACGGCGACCTGGTGGCCGAGCGCCTCGTCGTGACGGGCGAGGAGGTGACTGCCGTCCTGGACTGGAACGACCTGCACGTGGGCGACCCGGCGCAGGACCTGGCCTGGCTGGCGGTGGGCGCCGAGCCCGAGACCGTGGAGGAGGTCCTCGCGGCGTACCGCGCCTCACGCCACGGCTCGGTGGACCCCGACCTGCTGCGCCGGGCGGTCCTGCACGGCGAGATGGCCCTGGTCCGGTGGCTGCTGCACGGCGTGGCCGTCGCCGACGACGCGGTCCAGCACGACGCCCACGGCATGCTGGAGCAGCTCGCCGGCTGGGTGGAGGCGGAGAACGCCGCCCGCCGCGGCGACGAGCACGACGAGCACGACGAGCACGACGAGCACGACGACGACCGTGGCCTCGAGGACGACGACGGCCCGGATGTCGTCGGCGGCCGCGACGACGACGCCCTCGAGGACGAGCCGACGACCGCCGCGCCGACCGCCCCGGAGACCGACCCGGAGACCGACCCGACGACCGGCCCGACGACCGACGCGCGGCCGGGCACCGACCGGCCGCGGACCGGCAGCTCGGTGGCCGCCCGTACGACGACGGGCGGGCCCGACGACGACCACGTCGTCCGTCGAGGAGACGCAGGCCCCTAGCCCCTCAGTCGCGCGTCCTCCCGGTCACCGGCCCCGCGCTGGTCGACCCGGCGTGCACCTGCGCTGCGCTCACCGGCCTCGCGGTCGCCCCGAGCAGCCGGGCGAGCCCGACCTCGTCCAGCAGCGCGAGCGGCCTGAGCGTCGTGCCCGCCGGACCGCCGCTGCCGTACCAGAACGCCGCTCCCACCCGCTCCAGCGGCCGGTCGTGCAGGCGGGCCACCGCGAGCCGGTAGACGGCGAGCTGGGCGCTGCGGGCCTCGGCCGCGCGCCCGACCGGCGGTCGACCGGTCTTCCAGTCGACGACGTCCAGGTCGTGGCGGGGGTCGGTGGAGCGCACGACGGCGTCGACGCGGCCGCGGAGCACGATCCGCCCGGCCGGTGTGTCGATCGGGGTGGCGAAGGGCACCTCGACGCCCACGACGTCCGCGGTGGCCCACTCGCTGGCCTCGAAGCGCGCCTTGAGCTCCTGCAGCTCGGTGTCGTCGGCCTCGGCGTCGTCGGCGGCGCCGACGAGCTCCTCGGGCTCGAACAGGCCGCGTCGCGGGCCGCTGCGCGACTCCACCCACTCGTGGAAGCGGCTGCCGCGGCGGGCCTGACGGAACGGCCGGCGCGGCACGGGACGGACCAGGTCGGCCAGCGCGACCTCGGGGTCGTCCGCGAGCGCCACGACCTGAGACGCCGACAGGTGGGTCGGGACGGGGGTGTCGAGCCCGGCGTCCCGCTCGGCCAGGAGGGCGTCCACCAGCGCTTCCCACCGGGCGAGGACGGGGTCCGACAGCGGGCCCGACGGCTCGTCCGAGGTGTCCGGGGACCCCGCGGCCCCTGGCGTCGCCGACGACGACCGGGCGGCCACCACCGCGTCGGCCGCGGCGAGCACCTGCTCGTGCCCGCCCGGCGCAGGCCAAGGCTGCTCGAGCTCCGGGACCTCGCGCGGGTTGACCAGGTCGGAGTCGTCCCCCGACGGCTCGAACCAGGAGACCGGGACCGCCCCCGCGTCGCGGGCATCGACGAGGAACGGGGACGGCTCCCTGGGGGTGCTCCCGGTCGCCCAGCGGGCCCCCGTGGCCAGCAGGGACCGGCGGGGGCGCGTGAGGGCGACGTAGGCGAGGCGACGCTCCTCGGCCGCGGCGTGCAGCCCGGCCTCGCTGCGGAACTGCTCGTGCCGCTGCTTCCAGTCCTCGCGGGACACGGCCCCGGCCGGTCGCCACGCCGGCAGGGAGTCCACGTCGCCGCGCGCGGGCCAGGGCAGCTCGCCGTTGCCGCTGAGCCAGCCGGCCGCGGGCCGGCCGGACGCCTCCCGGACCGGGAACCCGCCGACGACGAGGTCGACGACCGCGACGTCGTCCCACTCCAGGCCCTTGGCGGAGTGGATGGTGATGATCTGGACGGCGGCCGGGTCGGGTGCGACGTCGACCACCTCGAGGCCGCGCTCGTCCTCGCGGGCGGCGTCCAGCCAGGTGAGGAACCCGCCCAGGGTGGAGGTGCCGTCGACGTCGACGTAGCCGGCGGCCTCGGACACGAACCGGTCCAGCACGCGTCGGCCCTGCCGGGGGTCCCCGGCGGACGCGAGCACCTCGACGTCGACGGCCGTGGACGACACGGCGGACAGCACGATGTCGACCACGGGCCGGTGCAGGCTCTGGCGGACCCGGGCCAGGACCGCGGCCACGGCCGAGCAGCGGGCCCGCCCTGCGTCGCTGAGCCGTCGACCTCGCGGTGAGGTCCATTCCGGGCCGGGCAGCAGGTCCAGGGCGTCCACGAGCGACGCGGCGTCCCGGTCGTCACCCGCCAGCTCACGGGCACGGTCGGACAGGGCGTCCAGGTCGGCCGGGGCCAGCTGCCAGCGCGGACCGGTCAGCAGGCGGACCACGGCGTCACCACGTCCCGGGTAAGCGGCGGCCGTCAGGACCGAGACCAGGTCGACGACCTCGGGCTCGTCGAGGAGACCGCCCAGACCGAGCACGACCACCGGGACACCCCGGTGACGCAGGGCGTCCTCGAACCGGCTCATCTGGCTGCGGCGTCGGCACAGCACGGCCTGGGTGGGCACGGCGTCGGCCGACTCACGCCGACCGGCCAGCCAGTCCGCGACCAGGTCCGACTCGTGCTCGACGGTCTCCAGGTACGCCGAGCGGACCCGCCCGGGCCGGGCACCCGGAGCCGGGTGCAGGACGCCGACCTCGAGGCCGCCGGTCCCCCCGGGTCCCGGCTCCCGCAGGCCGGCGGAGACCGCGTTGGCCACGTCGAGGACCCGGGCGGGGTTGCGCCAGGACGTCGACAGGGTGAACTGAGCCGGCGGCCCGCCGGCGGCGGTGCTGAAGTGGCGCAGGAACCGGCCCAGGGTGCCGGAGCTGGCGCCGCGCCAGCCGAAGATGGACTGGTGCGGGTCGCCCACGGCGGTGACCGGGTGGCCACGGCCGAAGAGGGCGGCCAGCAGGTCCGTCTGCACGGCGGAGGTGTCCTGGTACTCGTCGAGGAACACCACCCGGTGCTCGGCGCGGAGCTGCTCGGCGACCTCCGGATGACCGGCGACCTCGGCGGCGAGCAGGACCTGGTCGCCGTGGTCGAGCAGCCCGGCGGAACGCTTGCGGCGGGTGTACTCGGCCAGCAGCGGGACGAGGGCGCGGCGCCGGCCGAGGACCTCGAGCACCTCGCGCTCCTTGACGGTCTTGAGGTAGCCGGCGTCGAGCTGGCGGGCGAGCAGGTCGACGTGGTCGTCGAGGCTGGCGGCGAGCTCGTCGGTGCTGACGCGGTGCTCGGCGCACTGCCCGGCCAGGGACAGGACGGCGTCGGACACCTGGTTGGGGTTGAGGCCGATGTCCAGCGGGTGCGGCCAGTCGCCCACGACCGTGTCGACCAGCTGGTGGCAGGCCGCCTCGCCCAGCAGCCTGACCTCGTCCAGGTGCAGGCGGGCCGAGTGCGTGGCCACGAGGTCGGCGGCGAAGGAGTGGTAGGTCCGGGCCTGGGGGCGTTCCACCAGCACGGAGGGGTCCGGACGGCTGCCCTCGGCCGCCGGGCCGCGTCCGGCGCCGGCCCACGCCTGCATCCGTTCCACCGCCCGGGTCACCCGTTCCTCCAGCTCGCCGGCGGCCTTGCGGGTGAACGTCAGGCCCAGGACCTCGTCGGCGCGGACCTGCCCGGTGCCGACCAGCCACGCCACCCGCAGGCTCATGGTCTCCGTCTTGCCCGAGCCGGCCCCGGCCACGACGAGGGCGCTGTCCAGCGGGGCGGTGACGACGGCACGCTGCTCGTCGGCCAGGTGGTACTGCAGCCCCAGCGCCCGCTCCAGCTGTTCGACGTCGTCCAGCAGGGCGGTCATGCGGGCTCCTCGTGGTCCGTGGGCGTGGGTCGGGTCGTGGGCGCGGGCAGCAGGGCCGTCGGCGGGGGCGTCCGGCGCCCTTCGGCCGTCGTCGGGCAGCTGCTGCGGACCGGGCAGCGCTGGCAGGCGGTGCCCGGCCGGGCCACGAAGGTGGCGGCCCGCATGCCGCGTCCGACCTCGCGGACCCGCTCGCGGGCGGCCTCCAGCGCGTCCGCGTCAGGGGCCGGCTGGGTGCGCTCGGTCGCGGCCCGCTGCGTCCCCCCGACGAACAGCAGCAACCCGCCCGCCGGCGCCCCGGCGACGTCCGGGAGGGCGCCGGACTCGACCGCCAGCTGGTACAGCTGCAGCTGGGGGTTGTCGCGGGCCTCGGCGGCTGACACCGCCGTCCGGCCGGTCTTGAGGTCCACGACCCTGACGCCGCCGGCCGCGGTCAGCTCCACCCGGTCGATGGCGCCCCGGACGGTGATGTCGTCCACCTGGTAGCTGAACGGCACCTCGCTGCCGACCACGGCGGTCCCCGCGCTGCGCTGCTCGGCCGCCCACACCGCCAGCTTGGTGATCATCTGCTCGACCCGGGACCGCTGGTGGGCCGACACCCACCCCTCCCCCAGCTCGAGGTCGCCCCAGCCGTGGTCGACCACGTCACGCAACGCCTGGCTGTCCGCGTCGGGCACCTGCTCGAGCGCGGCGTGCACCAGGGTCCCCAGGCCCTGGGCCGTCTCCCGGGGCAGGGTGCCGCCGCTGGCGGTGAGGTACCACTGCAGCGGGCAGCGCAGGAACCGCTCCACCGCGGAGGGGGACACGCCGAGGTCGGTCACCTGCCGCTGCGGGTCCGGCCCGGTCGCGGGCAGCCACGACCACTCGCGCGGGTCCGCGCCACGGACCCCGGCGGCCGCGAGCCGGGCCAGCAGGACGGCCGCGCCGGAGGCCCGCGGGCCGGCGACGGCCTCGCGGCGGAGCAGGGCCGTGACCTCGACCAGCGTCGACCCCGCTCCCAGGTCGGCGCCCCCGTCGGCACCGGCACGGCCGTCCTCCCCGTCGGTGTCGTGGCCCACGGGCGGGATCCCGAGGTCCAGCTCGCCCGGCTGGGTGACGACGGGCCCCGCCGCTGCTCGCCGCCGTACGGACGGGCCGGTGACGAGCGCCGGTCCCACCGCCCGCGCCACGAGGGTGCACAGGTCGCTCGGCCGTGAGGTGGCGTCGTCCGCGGCGGTGACCACCAGGTCGTCGACCGCCCGGGACACCGCCACGTGGAACAGCCGGAGCTCGTCCAGCACGACGTCGCGGCGAGCCTGACGGCGGAGCTCGGCGTGCTGCACCGCGCCCGCCGCGGACCCACCGACCCCTGCGACCGAGGTCGCGGGCCACCCCGGCGCGCCGGTCCGCCCCGGCGAGCGGAGCACCTCGGCCAGGTCGGTGAGACCGAGCAGGGAGCCCCGCAGCCGCGGGTTGGGCCAGACCCCGTCCTGCACCCCGGCCACGACGACCACCCGCCACCGCTCGCCGACCGCCCCGGCGGGGGTGGTCACGGTGACCGCCTCCACCGGGCCGTCGCCCCCGAGCCGGTCGTCACCGACGGCCCGGGACCGCAGGTGGGCGACGAACCCGGCGACGTCGCCGCGAGGGTTGCGGTCCACCCACGCCGACGCCGCGTCGAACAGCGCCATCACCGCGTCCAGGTCGGCGTGGGCCCGGACGGCGTCCGGTCCGCCGCGCAGCGCGGTCCGGCGCCACCGCTCGGCCAGGCGCAGCCGGTCCCAGAGCTGCCACAGCGCGTCCTCGACCCCGTCCGGGACCGCCCGCGCCGCCGCCGCCAGCACGTCGACCACCCGGACGAGGGAGGCGCCCACCGCCGGCGGCAGGCCGGCGAAGGCGTGACCCGGGGCCGGGACGGCGGCCTCACCACGCAGCACGGCCGCGACGTGGCCGCACACCCCGGTCAGGGCCTCCTCACCGGACACGGCGCGGCCGTCGTCCGGCCGCGCGGCGGAGCGTGCGTGCACCACCAGCCGCCGCCAGCGCACCGGGTCCCCACCCCCGAGCGGGCCCACGCACAGCCGCTGCAGGACGTCGGGGTCCAGCCGGTCCGGGTCGGCGGCGACCTCGAGCGCGCGCAGCAGCAGGTCCACCACGGGCTCCTCCCGCAGCGGCGCCCGGACGCCGGGAGCCCGCACCGGCACCCCGGCGCCCTCCAGGGTGCGGCGCAGCTCGTCGGCCCCCCGGACGCTGCGCACCAGGACGGCCATCTGCGACCACGGGACCGGGTCCTCGTCGCGGTGACGACGGTGGCGGAGCTCACCGGCGACCACCACCGCCTCGTCCGCCCGGTCCATCCCCAGCAGCAGGCTGACCCGGCCGGCGGGGACGACGTCGGCCCCGTCAGCGGCCGCCGCGCCCCCGTCGCCCCCGTCGCGACCGTCGGTCACGTCGGCCGCAGCCGGGGACCAGCCGGGGGCCCTGGGGCCGTGCAGCTCGGCGGCGACCGCGGCCTGGACCCGCCGCAGCAGCCCGGCCTGCCGCAGCGGTCGGCGGAGCTCGGTGACGTGGACGGGCGCCCCGGGGTCGCCCAGCCAGTCCGCGGCCCGTTCCAGCAGCCCGACGTGGGCGCCCCGGAACGTCTGCGTCGCCCCGTCGGGATCACCCACGACCAGCAGGTCGCCCACCACGTCGGCGGCCTCCCGGACGAACGACCAGGCCGCCGGGGTGAGGTCCTGCGCGTCGTCGACCCCGAGGTGGCCCACCTGCTCCGACAACCACCCGGCGAGGCCGGTCCGGTGGTCGGCCAGCAGGTCCGCGGCGACGGCGACGATGGAGGCGGGGTCGTGGGCCTCGTCCCCCCGCAGGCCGGCGACCTGCTCCAGCTCGGTGAGGACGTGAGCGGCCGCCACCCACTCCGGTCGGTGGTGCCGCAGGCCGAGGCCGGCGAGGTCGGTCGGTGAGACCCCGTGCTCCACCGCGCGGGCCGACATCTCGCGCAGCTCGTCGCGGAAGGCCCGGGTCAACCGGAGCCGGTGGTCCAGGTGCGGCGGCCACGGCGGGGCGGACCCGTCCTCGGCGTGCCCGGCCAGCAGCTCCGCCAGGGCCTCGTCCCGCTCGCTGGCCGTGACGAGGCGGGGCGGACGCGCCCCCGTGCGCAGGGCGTGCTCGCGCAGCACGGCCCAGGCCAGGGAGTGCGGGGTCCTGGCCACCCGGTCGCCCCGGGCGCCCTGGACGCGGTCCTCCACCGCGTCGCGGACCCGGTCCGCGGCCCGCCGCGACGGCACGAGGACGACCGGCCCGGGCCCGGTGCCGTGGCTGCGGTGCAGGGCCCAGGACACCAGCGCCCGGGTCTTGCCCGTGGCCGGACCGCCCAGCACCACCTGGCGACCGGCCCGCCGGACGACGTCCAGCTGGGCGCCCGTCAGCACGGACGTCCCGTCGGTCCGGTCGAGGACCGGACCGGGAGCAGGGGTGCTCACCGCGGCCCCGCCCCTGCCTCGTCCTCGGCCTCGGCCTCGGGTCCGACCTGGGGTCCGGTCACCCAGACCGGGGCCACGGGCTCCACGACGGCGCGCACGAGGTCCACCCGTCGTCCCCCGGCCCGCAGGGGGGTCCCCTCCTCGCGCCACCGGGCCGACGCCGCAGCCGGGTCGCACACCGGGGGGGAGCCGTCGGCCGGCAGCACCCGCCACCAGGCCACGGCACCCCCGTGCGACGCCATCACGGCGCCCACCGAGCGTGGCCCTCCTCCCAGACCGGCGTCGGACAGCACCCGCGCGATCCGCCCGTAGGTGGTGACGGACCCGGGCGGGACCTGGTCGACCACGTCGAGCACGGCCTCGGCGTACTCGCCGAGCTCCGGGGCCGCGCGGTCGGGGGTCGAGGTCACAGGGGAAGCATGCCCGGCGGGTGGGACACAAGGTGGCGACGGGGGGTTTCCCCCCGTCGGCTTCGACGTGCCCGCTGCACTGCCGTGGGCGCCCGGCTGCTCCTACGGTCGTGGCATGACCCCGGCCACCACCGACACCCGCCCCCGGCGCCTCGGCGTCGTGCGCGTCTGGCTCCGGGGCTGGCCCGCCCTGGCCCACCTCGTCCTCGACCTGCTGCTGGCCGTCGTGTTCCTGCTGGTGGTGCTCAGCGCGGTCGGAACGGCACTGGGCTCCTGGACGCTGGTGACGATCCCCGTCCTGGCCCTGACCCTGCTGGTGGCGTTCGGGATGGTCGGCGCCGAGCGGTGGCGCATCGCGATCTTCCTGCGCGCGTGGGTCCCGCCGATGGAGCGCCGCCCGCCGCACCTGCCCGCCTGGCGCCGCGTCGGCCTGGACCCCCGCCCGTGGCGCTCCTTGCTGTACCTGGCGCTGATGGCCGTCTGGGGCCTGACCGGAGGTCTGCTGGTCACCGCCCTGCTCGCGGGGTCGCTGGTGGCCCTGGGGGCACCGGCCCTGCCGGAGGGGAGCACCCTGCTCGGCCAGCCGGTCGCGACCTGGGTGCTGTGGCCCCTGGCCGTCGGCGGTGCGGTGCTGCTGCTGCTGCTCCCGTTCCTCGGCTGGGTGCTGGGCCACGTCGACGTCGCCCTGGCGAAGCTGTCGATCAGCTCCGACCCCGCGGCCCGCGAGGCCGCCCTGAGCGCCAGGGTCGACACGCTGACCGAGACCCGGGAGCGCGCCATCGACTCCGTCGAGGCCGAGCGGCGACGCATCGAGCGCGACCTGCACGACGGCCCGCAGCAGCGGCTCGTGGCCATCGCCATGGACCTCGGCCTGGCCAAGCAGCGGCTGCAGACCGACCCCGGCGGGGTCGAGGAGCTGCTGGACCGGGCGCACGCCTCGGCCAAGGAGGCCGTCGTCGACCTCCGCCGCGTCGCCCGCGGCATCCACCCGCCCGTGCTCACCGACCGTGGTCTCGACGCCGCGCTGTCCGCGCTGGCGGCCCGGTCCCCGGTCCCGGTGTCGGTGCACGTGCAACCCGGTCCCCGCCCGCCCGCGCGGCTCGAGGCCATCGCCTACTTCTCGGTGTCGGAGGCGCTGACGAACGTGGCCAAGCACTCCGGGGCGACGTCGGCGCGCGTCGACGTGGACACCCGCGAGCTCGAGGGCCGCCCCGTGCTGCAGGCCACCGTCACCGACGACGGCCGCGGTGGGGTCGACCCGCGGCTCGGCAGCGGCCTGACAGGCTTGCGCGACCGGGCCCGGGCCGTCGACGGCGAGGTCTTCGTGTCCTCGCCGCCCGGGGGCCCGACCGTCCTCACCGTCCGGCTGCCCCTGGCGCCGGCCCCCACCACCACCGGAGGACAGCCGTGAGCCAGCCGACCACCCCGACACCCCCGCGCCGCCGCCTCGTCCTGGCGGAGGACAGCGTCCTGCTCCGCGAGGGGCTCGTACGCCTGCTGAGCGAGAACGGCTTCGAGGTGGTCGCCGCGGTCGGCGACGCGGAGACGTTCCTGTCGGCCGTCGCCCAGCACGCGCCGGACATGGTGCTGACCGACGTCCGGATGCCCCCGACCTTCACCGACGAGGGGGTCCGGGCCGCGCTCGTGGTCCGCGAGCAGTACCCCGACGTGGCCGTCGTCGTCCTCAGCCAGTACGTGGAGGAGAACTACGCCTCGGAGCTGCTGGCCGGACGGGCCAAGGGCGTGGGGTACCTGCTCAAGGACCGGGTGGCCGACGTGGCGGACTTCGTCGAGGCGATGCAGCGCGTCGCGGCCGGCGGCACCGCGCTCGACCCCGAGGTGGTGTCCCAGCTGTTCGCGCGGGCGCGGCGCGAGGACCCGTTGTCGACGCTCACCCCGCGCGAGCACGACGTGCTGCGGCTGATGGCGGAGGGCCGGTCCAACTCGGGGATCGCCACCGCGATGTTCGTCACCGAGGGGGCCGTGGAGAAGCACGTGTCCAACCTGTTCACCAAGCTCGACCTGCCCCAGGCCGGCGACGACCACCGCCGGGTGCTGGCCGTCCTGCGCTACCTCGAGCACGTCGACTGAAGCGTCGAGAGACCAGGAGCCCGTCATGACGCAGCCACCGGCACCCCCCTCCCCACCCGCCTACGGCCCACCCCCCGGCGCGTACGGCCCGCCCCCCGGCGGGTACGGCCCACCCCCCGGCGGGTACGGCCCACCCCCCGGCGGGTACGGCCCACCGCCCGGCGGGTACGGGCCCCCGCCCGGCGGGTACGGCCCGGTCCCCGACCCGCCGCCCCCCGTGCCGACCGAACGCCCGCGGACCCCCTGGTGGGCCGGCCTGCTGGCGGTCCTCGGGGTCCTGGCCGTGGTGGCGACCCTCGTCGGGGTGACCAGCGCGCTGGTGTACGCGGCCGCCACCCGCACGAGCGAGGTCGCCGTGGCCGAGACCGGGGTGCGCGAGCTGCGCCTGACCGGGGTCGCCGGCGGCGCCAGCGTCACCACCCGGACCTCGAGCGACGGCGAGGTCATGGGGACGGCCCGGCTGACGACGTCGTGGGACGAGGCGGACGTGACGGTCGAGCGCCAGGGCGACGTGCTGCTGCTCGAGGCGGACTGCGACCAGCAGGCGTGGCCCCGCCGCTGCGAGGTCGCCTTCGACCTGGTCGTGGACCCCAGCACCGACGTGGTGGTCGACATGGTGACGGGCGGTTTCGAGGCGGACGGTCTCAGCGGCGACGTCGCCGTCGACATGGTCACCGGCGGCGTCATGCTCACCGCCGCGGCGTCGCAGCAGGTCGACGTCCAGGTCACCACCGGTGGCGTGGCCCTGGACTTCGCGGTGGCACCCCGGCAGGTGGAGGTGTCGACGGTGACCGGGGGCATCGCGATCGGCCTCCCGGTCGACGGGCAGGCGTACGCGGTCAGCACCGACGTCAGCGTGGGCGGCTCCGACGTGAGCGTCCCGACCGACCCGTCGTCGTCGAGGTCCATCGAGGCGTCCACCACCGTCGGGGGGATCGAGGTCCGCAACGGCCCGGTGGACGTGACGGGGTCCCAGACGACCTGGGACGGGTCCGGCTGGGGCGGCGGCGCGCCGGCCCGCCCCGACCGGCCGACCCCGTGACCTGCCGACGGGCGGCAGGTCACGGGCACCTCAGTAGGAGGGCTTGTCCGGCTCGATCTGGTCGACCCAGGCCAGCACGCCGCCGCCCACGTGCACGGCATCGGCGTACCCCGCCCCCTTGACGACGGCGAGCGCCTCGGCCGAGCGGGTGCCCGCCTTGCAGTGCAGGACCACGGGCTTGTCCTGCGGCAGCTGCTCCAGCGCCGCCCCGGACAGGAACTGCCCCTTGGGGATCAGGACGGCGCCGGGGATGCTGACGATGTCGAACTCGTCGGGCTCGCGGACGTCGACGAGCACGAAGTCCCGCTCGCCGCGCTCCCGCTCGTCGAGCATCTGCTTGAGGTCCCTGACGGAGATGGTGGAGCCCACCACGGCCTCGGACGCGTCGGCCGACACCGTCCCGCAGAACGCCTCGTAGTCGATGAGCTCGGTGACGGGGGTGCCCTGGGGGTCCTTGCGGACCCGCACCTCGCGCCAGCTCATCTCCAGGGCGTCGAAGACGAGCAGCCGGCCGAGCAGGGTGTCGCCGATGCCCGTGATGAGCTTGATCGCCTCGTTGACCATCACGGAGCCGATCGACGCGCACAGGACGCCCAGGACACCGCCCTCGGCGCAGCTGGGGACCATGCCGGGCGGCGGCGGCTCCGGGTACAGGTCGCGGTACTGCACGCCCTCCCGCACGGAACCGTCCGGACCGGCGGGCGGCTCGGCCCAGAAGACGCTGACCTGGCCCTCGAACCGGAAGATCGAGCCCCACACGTACGGCATCCCCAGCAGCACGCAGGCGTCGTTGACCAGGTAGCGCGTGGCGAAGTTGTCGGTCCCGTCCACCACCAGGTCGTAGTCGCGGAAGATGTCCAGGACGTTGGAGGAGTCCAGCCGGGTCTCGTGCACCCGGACGTCGACGAACGGGTTGATCTCGAGCACCGACTCCTTGGCCGAGGTCGCCTTCGGCTTCCCGACGTCGGACTGGCCGTGGATGATCTGCCGCTGCAGGTTGGACTCGTCGACCACGTCGAACTCGACGATGCCCAGGGTGCCGACACCGGCCGCCGCCAGGTACAGCAGCGCCGGGCTGCCCAGTCCCCCGGCGCCCACGACCAGGACCTTGGCGTTCTTCAGCCGCTTCTGACCGGCCATGCCGACGTCGGGGATGATGATGTGGCGGCTGAACCGGCGCACCTCGTCCACGGTCAGCGCAGCGGCGGGCTCGACGAGCGGGGGCAGGGTCACGGGACGGCTCCTCGGTTCTGGGTCGGCGGTCCTCGTCGTCAACCCGCCCGCGCCCGGTCGTGTTCCACCCTTCTCGCGCGCGCCGCCCCCGGGTCGGCTCAGGCCAGCGTCACGGTGAGCTCGGTGACCATGCTGTCGGGGTCGGCCTCCGGCGACGGCTCGGTCACGTACACCTCCCACATCAGCGGCCCCGGGGTCAGGCCCTGTCCGTCGATCCAGGCGAACAGCCGTCCGTAGGCGTCTCCGAGACCGTCGTAGCTGCCGTGGTGGGCGTACCTGACGGCGCGACCTCCTGGCAGCGTCAGCGGCGACACGACCCCGTCCGCGGTCACGGGCCGGTCCACCGGGAAGCCGGCGGCCAGGTCGATGGTGTCGGTGGGCATCGAGAAGGTCACGCCGTACGCGGGGCCCACCAGGGCGCGCCCCTGCTGGGGCACCGCCTCGGCCAGCGCGGCGTAGGAGCGGTCGTAGAACTCGGTCATCGCGTCCATCGGGACGACCTCGCGGATCACGGCGAGCTCGACGGGGTCGATCTGGACGACCTGCGGCTGCGGGTCGGACGTCATGACGGCCTCCCTTCCTGAGGTGTGCGCCGACGGTAGGGGTGGGCACCGACAGGACCGGGCAGCGACCGGACCGGGCACCGACCGGAGGGGTGGCGTGGCACGGTCGCCGATGATCGACTGAATGCCTTAACTCATTGACTCAGGAGGTCCGCGTGAGCCCGCTGGTCCCGACCGGCTACGACGTCGTCTGGTCCGCCCTTGTCCTGGCCGCCTGGCTGGTCACGGTCGGCCTCCTCGCCGGTGGCGCCGGGCTCGCGGGGCGGGCGCTCGCCCCTCCGGGCCACGGCGAGCCCGAGGGCCGGGCCCGACTGCGCCGGCGTGAGGCCACGGCGCTCGCGGCCGCCACCACGGCCGGCCTGCTCCTGCCGTTGCCCCTGGTCCTGCTGCTCGGCCTGGTGACGACGTCGGTGGCCGCCGCGGCCCTGACGTACTCCGTCGTCCTGGTGGTCGTCCTCGCCTCGTCGGCCGACGGCTCCACCGTGCGAACGGCCGACCTGTCCGCCGCCGGGCCGCCGCTGCCCCGGACCCGGCTGCTCGCCGTCGCCCCCGTCGTGGCGGCAGGCGTCCTCGCGCTCGTCGGGCTGGGCACCTGGCTGTTCCCGCCTCGGCTGCAGGTCGTCACGCTCGACCAGCTGGGGATGAGCGACCCGCAGGAGCTGTTCGCCCAGGTCGAGCCGCTGCCGCGGTCGCAGGACGTCGTGGTGGCCCTGGTGGCCGTCGCCGTGCTGGCGGCCGGGAGCGCGGCGGCCGCGTGGTGGAGCCGCAACCACCCCCTCGGAGTGCCCGGCGGCGCACCGCACCCGTCCGTGGTCGCCTCCGCCCGGCAGCGGGTCCGCTTCCGGCTACGACGCGCCGTCGCCGCCGGGACCCTGCTGGTGGCCGGCCTCGAGCTGGCCCTCGGCCACAGCAGCCTGCGCCTGGTCGACGGGGTCGCGTCGCGCGACGACTGGCAGGCCGCGGTGGGGGCGCTCGGCCTGCTCCTGCTCCTCGGGGGCTGCGTCCTGCTGGCGCTGCGCCCGCCCCCGCTCGTCCTGGCGTCGGGCACCTCCACCGGGGCCGGCCCCTCCCCGGGCCGCACCCACCCCGGCGGATGAGCTCCCCCGCCCCGTCGCCGCTGCTGCAGGTCGACCTGCTGTCCCCGACCCCGCCGTACGAGCAGGTCCGCCGCCAGGTGGCGGCCCACGTGTCCGCCGGGACCCTGCGACCGGGTCAGCGGCTGCCCACGGTCAGGGAGCTCGCAGGACGGCTGGGGTTGTCGCCCAACACCGTGGCCCGGGCGTACCGGGAGCTCGAGCGGGACGGTCTGGTGACGACGCGGCGACGGGTCGGCACCGTGGTGACCGCCGCGCCGGCGGGACCCGCACCCGCGGACGGCGACGGGGTCGACGGACTCGCGGCCGTCCACCGTGCGGCGGCGACTCTGGCCCGTGCCGCGCTGGCCGCCGACCTCGACGACTCCGACGTGCTGACCATCGCGCACGGCGCGCTGCTGCGCGCGCGAGCCGACGCTCCCCCGCCGGTACCCTCCCCGTGATGACCAGCGCCGCCGCGGCACCCACCGCGGACCCCGCCCGGGGCACCCGTCTGTCCCGGCCCGCACGCCGCCAGCAGCTCCTCGGCGCCGCGCAGGAGGTGTTCGTCGCCTCCGGCTACCACGCGACCGCGATGGACGAGATCGCCGACCGCGCCGGGGTCTCCAAGCCCGTGCTGTACCAGCACTTCCCCAGCAAGCTCGAGCTGTACCTCGCGGTCCTCGACCGCCACGTCGACGCGTTGGTCGACGCGGTGCGTGCGGCCCTGGAGGCCACCGAGGACAACAAGCAGCGTGTCGCCGGCGTCACGGGGGCGTTCTTCTCCTTCGTCGACACCGACGGCGAGGCGTTCCGGCTGGTCTTCGAGTCCGACCTGACCTCGGAGCCGGCGGTGCGCGACCGGGTGGCGCGGATGACGGCGGCCTGCGCGGAGCCGATCAGCGTCGTCATCGCCGAGGACACCGGCCTCCCCGCCGAGCAGGCGCGGATGCTCGGCATCGCGCTGGTCGGCCAGGCCCAGGTGACCGCCCGGTGGTGGTTGACCAACGGTCGACCCATCCCCCGCGAGGACGCCGCCCGCCTGGTGTTCTCGCTGTCCTGGCGGGGCATCCGCGGGTTCCCCAAGTCCGGGGCCTGACGCCCCACCCGTTAGGCTCGTCCCGCCCCGCCGGACCGGCGCGGCACACCGGGCGCACCTCGCCCACCACTGCACAGGAGGCACCGTGGAGGTCAAGATCGGCGTCCGGAACGCTGGACGCGAGCTGTTCCTCGAGTCGACCCAGACCGCGGAGCAGATCGGCTCGACGGTCGCCAAGGCCATCGAGGCCGGCGGCGTCCTCGAGCTCGTCGACGAGAAGGGCCGGCACGTCTTCGTGCCCACCGAGGCGCTCGCCTACGTCGAGACCGGGCCCACCGAGGTCCGCAAGGTCGGCTTCGGCACGCCTCCGCTCAGCGGCGCCTGAGCCGCACGCGCGGACGACCCCGGGGGCAGCAGCCGTGACCGTCGAGACGATCCTGTCCGCCGTGCTGATCGGCGCGGTGCTCGGGGTCCTGGGACGCCTGCTGGTCCCGGGACGCAACCCCATCGGGTGCCTGCTGACCATCGGCGTCGGCATCCTCGCCGCCCTGGCCGGGACCTTGCTGGCCGAGGCCGCCGGGGTCGAGACCGACGGGTGGAGCTGGGCCGAGTTCGGCATCCAGGTCCTGGTCGCGGCGTTCGGCGTCGCCCTGCTGACCGGGTTCAGCCGCAAGCGCTCCTGACGTCACGCGTCGCCGGGCGTCACGCGTCACTGGGCGGACGCGTCACTGGGCGGGACGCGCCACTGGGCGGGACGCGCCACTGGGCGGGACGCGTCACTGGGCCAGGCCGAGCACCTTCATGCGCTCGCCGTGGCGATCCATGATGCGGGCGAACATGTGGCCGATCTCGGCCAGGTCCGCCCCGGGCTGGTCCTCGGTGCCGACCAGCAGCGCGGCCAGTCCGTCCCGGTCCACGGCCACCCGCTGGGCCTGGCTGAGGGCCTCGCCCACGAGCCGCCGCGCCCACAGGGCGAGACGGCCGGCGAGGCGCGGGTCACGGTCCACCGCTGCCCGCACGGCGCCCGCGACGACCTCGGTGTGCCCGGCGTCCTCGAGCACCCGGTGGACGAGGTCCCGGGTGTCGGCGTCGACGAAGGCCGAGATCTCCCGGTAGAAGTCCGTCGCGATCCCGTCGCCGACGTACGCCTTGACCAGGCCCTCGAGCCAGTCGTTGGGCGAGGTCCGGTCGTGGAACGCGTCGACCGGCGCGCAGAACGGCGCCATCGCCTCCTGCGGGGCGGCCCCGAGCTGCTCGATCCGCGCCGCGAGGGCCTCGTAGTGGCGGAACTCCGAGGCCGCGACCTGGGCGAGCGCCACCTTGTCGGCCAGGCTGGGGGCGAGCTCCGCGTCCCCGGCGAGCCGGCTGAAGGCGGTCAGCTCGCCGTAGGCCAGGGCGCCGAGGAGGTCGACGACAGGCGCGTGCGGGGGCATGCGGGCACCCTAGCCCGCAGCCCCGGCTAGGATCGCCCCATAGTGACTGACCAGACCTTCGCCGACTTCGGCGTCCAGACAGAGATCTGCGCGGCCCTCGCCGGCGCGGGGATCACCCATCCGTTCCCGATCCAGGCGATGACCCTGCCGGTCGCGCTGCAGGGGGCCGACATCATCGGCCAGGCGAAGACCGGCACGGGCAAGACCCTCGGATTCGGCATACCGCTCGTGCAGCGCGTCGTGGGACCGGGCGAGCCCGGCTTCGACGACCTCGAGGCCCCCGGCAAGCCGCAGGCCCTCGTCGTCGCCCCCACGCGCGAGCTCGCCCTGCAGGTGGCCCAGGACCTGACGACCGCCGCCAAGCGCCGCGCCGTCCGGGTCACGGTCATCTTCGGCGGCCGCGCCTACGAGCCCCAGATCGACGCCCTGCGCACCGGCGTCGAGATCGTCGTCGGCACGCCGGGTCGCCTCAACGACCTGGTGCAGCAGGGGCACCTCGACCTGAGCCGCTGCCGCCACGTCGTCCTCGACGAGGCCGACGAGATGCTCGACCTGGGCTTCCTGCCCGACGTCGAGCGACTCCTCTCGCGCACCCCCGCGGGGCGTCAGACGATGCTGTTCAGCGCGACGATGCCGTCCGCGATCGTGTCGCTGGCCCGGGCCTACATGACCCAGCCCACGCACATCCGGGCCCACGACCCCGACGACGACGGCGCCACCGTCAAGCTCGTCAAGCAGTTCGCCTACCGCACCCACCCGATGGACCGCATCGAGTGCCTGGCCCGGCTGCTGCAGTCCGAGGGCCGCGGTCTGACGATCGTGTTCACGCGCACCCGGCGCAACGCGTCCAAGGTGGCCGACGACCTGGTGGCCCGTGGGTTCGCCGCCGCGCCGATCCACGGCGACCTGGGGCAGGGCGCCCGCGAGCAGGCGCTCCGCGCGTTCCGCAACGGCAAGGTCGACGTGCTCATCGCCACCGACGTGGCCGCCCGCGGCATCGACGTCGAGGACGTCACCCACGTCGTCAACTACGAGTGCCCCGACGACGCCAAGACCTACATCCACCGGATCGGCCGCACCGGTCGCGCCGGCGCCGCGGGCACCGCGGTGACGTTCGTCGAGTGGGCCGACACCGTCCGCTGGACCGTCATCGCCCGCGAGATCGGCATCCCGTTCGACGAGCCGGTCGAGACGTACTCCACGTCGGAGCACCTGTTCACCGACCTGCACATCCCCGCGGGCACGACCGGGCGGCTGCCGCGCGCGTCGCGCACCCGGGCCGGCCTGGACGCCGAGGTCGTCGAGGACATCGAGGGTGCCCCCAAGCGCACCCGCGCCCCCCGCGAGGGCGGTCGCGACGGCGGCTCCCGCGAGGGCGGAGCTCGCGGTGGCCGCGACAGCGGTGGTCGTGAGGGCGGCAACCGGGACAGCGGCCGCGGCGGTCGTGAGGGAGGCCGTGGTCGCGACGGCGGTCGCGCCCCCGAGCGCGCCGCGGAGCACCCTGCGGCTCCGGCCGGCGACGCCCCGGCCACCGACCGGCCTCGTCGCCGTCGGCGGGCCGCCGGCTCCACCACCGTGCTGCTGACCGACGCCGGCCCCGTCGCGGTGGACGACGCGACGGCGAAGCCCGTCGGCGACGGCGAGACCGGCGCACCGCGTCGTCGTCGCCGTCGTCGCAGCAGTGGCAGCGCCCCGGGTGGCGACGCCTCGGGCGCCCCGGCGCAGACCGCGACGGTCGACTGACCCGCGCACCTCGCACGCACCGGCAGCGCGTCGACCACCACGGTCGGCGCGCTGCTCGCGTCTGAGCCGGCCCGCCGGCGGGCCCGGGCTGACCGGCGGGCCGGGCTCGCTGGTCAGCGACCGGCGAGCAGGACGTCGGCCACCTCGCGGTAGGCCACCGCGGCGCTCGACCGGCCCGCCGTCGCCAGCACGCTGCGACCCCGGGCGGGTGCTTCGGCGACCCGCACGGACCGGGGCACCGGCCCGAGGACGGGCAGTCCGTAGCGCTCCCCCAGGTCCGCCACGACCTGCCGGGCGTGGGCGGTGCGCATGTCGACCATGGTCGGCAGCAGGCCGACCACGGTCAGGTCGGGGTTGAGCAGGTCCTGCACGTCCTCGACCGTGTCGAGCAGCTGCCCGACCGCACGGTGACCGAGCATCTCCGCCGTCAGCGGCACGAGCACCTCGTCGGCCGCGGCCAGCGCGTTGAGCGTCAGCACCCCCAGGCTGGGCGAGCAGTCGAGGACGACGTCGTCGTAGTCGTCGGCCACCAGGGCCAGCGCCTCCCGCAGGACCAGGTCGCGCCCACGTCGACCCGACAGGGCCGCGTCGACCCCGGCCAGGTCCAGCGTGGCCGGCACCAGGTCGACGCCCTCGGCCGTGGTGACCACGGCGGCGGTGACGCTCCCGCCCAGCATGACGCCGTGGCTGCCCAGGGTGTCCTCGCCGTCCTCGCCGACGGTGCCCACGCCCAGCGCGAAGGTCAGGCACGCCTGGGAGTCCAGGTCCACGAGCAGGACCCGGCGACCCCGCTCGTGGAAGGCCGTGGCCAGCGCGGCGGCGGTGGTGGTCTTGGCCACACCGCCCTTCTGGTTGGCGATCGCCAGCACCCGGGACATCGCCCCATCCTGGCACCGCGGGTCGGCGGGCCCGGGGAACGGCCCCGGGCGAGGATGACGCCGTGACCGTCGACCCCTCGCCCGCCGGGGCGCCGACGCCTCCCGCCCCACGGGACCCGGGGCTGTTCGGCCCCGGGAGCGTCACGTGGCAGCTGCACGCGGACCCGCTGGTCGCGCTCGCCGGGTTGCGGGCCCTGCTGCTGCAGTCGCTGCACCCGGTGGTGGCGCACGGCTTCGCCACCCACTCCGACTACCAGCGGCAGCCGTGGTCGCGGCTGCTGCGCACGGCGGACTTCATGGCCGTCACCACCTTCGGGAGCACCAGCGAGGTCCACGCGGCGGCCGCCCGGGTCCGCCGGGCCCATGCCGGTTCGCCGTTCGTCGACCCGGGTGACGGCAGCCGGCGCCGCATCGATGAACCCGCGCTGCTGCTGTGGGTGCACGCCTGCCTCCTCGACTCGGTCCTGGCCGTCACCCGCCGCGGCGGCGTCCGGCTGAGCGGACCCGAGTCCGACCGCTACGTCGCCGAGCAGGTCCGCTCCGTCGCGCTCCTCGGGGTGCACCCCCGGGCCGCGCCCCGGACGACGGCCGAGCTCGCGGCCTACCTCGAACGGGTCCGCCCGTCGCTGCGGCTGTCCGACCCGGCGCGGGACGCGGTGCGGCTGGTGCTCGCCCCGCCGATCCACCCGCTGCTGGAGCTGCTGACGCCCGCGCGGGTCGGCTGGTCGTCGCTGGCCGGCGTCGCGTTCGCGACCCTCCCGGACTGGGCCCGCGACCTGTTCCCCCCGCCCGGCACCGCGGACGCGTCGATGCCCGAGGCCGCCGTCACCGCCTCGCTGCGGGCGCTGCGACGGACCGGGATCGGCGTCGGCACGATGGCGCCGGCGTTGGCCCGGAGCCCGCACGAGCGGGCGGCGCGCCGCCGGCTGCGCACCGCCTGAGCGGCGGCAGGAAGGGGCGAGCCGTCAGCGGCGCTCCTGCACCCGGGTCGGCGCGAGCAGGCGTTCCACGACGTCCTCCGCCGTGGTGTTCTCGCCGATGCGGTTCTGCTTGCCGTCGCCGTGGAAGTCGCTGGACCCCGTGGCCAGCAGGCCCAGCTCCGCGCACAGCCCGCGCAGCCGGTCACGTGTCGCGGCGTCGTGGTCGCGGTGGTCGACCTCGAGCCCGGCCAGACCGGCGGCGGCCAGCCGGGCCAGGACCTCGTCGGTGAGCACGTCCGCGGCGGCGCGCGAGGCCGGGTGGGCGATGACGGCCGCCCCTCCGGCCGCGACGACCATCCGGACCGTGTCCAGCAGCTGGGGTGCCCGGTACCCGACGTAGTAGGGGCTCCCCTCGGCCAGCAGCTCGACGAAGGCCTCGTCGCGGTGGGCGACGGCCCCGACGGCGACCAGGGCGTCCGCCACGTGGGGCCGCCCCGGGGTCACCCCGTCGGGGACCCGCGCCAGCACGTCGTCCAGCCTCAGCGCCGGCACGACGACCTGGAGCCGCTCGACGATCAGCCGCAGCCGGTCCAGCCGGCTGCTCACGGTGCCCTGCAGCACCTCGGCCAGCTCGGGTGCGGTCGTCACGTCGCCGTAGCCCAGCAGGTGCACCGAGCGTCCGTCCAGCGCGGTGGAGATCTCCACCCCCGGCACGAGGTCGACGCCCAGCTCCAGCGCGACGGCCGCGGCCTCGGCCAGCCCCGCGCCCGTGTCGTGGTCGGTGAGTGCCAGGCCGGGCAGCCCGGCCGCCGCCGCCGCCCGGACGACGTCCCCGGGCGAGGTCGTGCCGTCGCTGGCGGTGGAATGGGTGTGCAGGTCGTAGGGCACGAGGGACGATGCTAGGCCCGCGGCGTAGCGTCGGGCGGGTGGAGACGACTGCTCATCCCCCGCTGCGGACCTCGGCCGGCCTGCTCCCCGGCCCCGACGGCGTCCTGGTGGGGCACGCGGACGCCACCGGCGACGGCTGGCTGAGCGGGTGCACCGTCGTCCTGCCGCCCCCGGGGACGGTGGGGGCGGTGGCGGTCGGCGGCGGCGCGCCCGGCACGCGGGAGACGGACGCCCTGGCGCCGGGCACCCTCGTCAGCACCGTCGACGCCGTCGTCCTGTCCGGTGGGAGCGCCTACGGGCTGGCCACGGCGGACGGGGTCGTGCGGTGGTGCGAACGTCACGGCCGCGGGTTCGTGGTGTCGGCCCCGGACGCGCCCGGTCCGGTGGTCAGGGTCCCGGTCGTGCCCGCCGCGGTGGTGTTCGACCTCGGCCGCGGCGGGGACCCGTCGGCCCGCCCCGACGCCCGCTTCGGCGAGGCCGCCTGCGAGGCCACGGTGGCGCTAGGCCGCGTCGGCGCGACGGCGGAGCCCGTCCCCGAGGGGCAGGTCGGGGCGGGGACCGGCTGCCGGGTGGCCGGCGGGACGGCCCCCGGTGGGGTGGGCGTCGCCGGTGGCGCGGTCCCCGGCACGGCCCACCGGGTCGGTGCCCTGGTCGTCGCCAACGCCGCCGGCACGCCCGTCGGGCAGGAGCCGCCGGTCGCCCCCGCGACGGGGTCCGGGACGGGCAGCGGGCTGCTCAACACGACGCTGGTGGTGGTGGTCACCGACGCCGTCCTCGACGTGGCGACGGCCGGCCGCGTCGCGCAGGCCGCCCACGCAGGCCTCGCCCGCGCGGTCGACCCCAGCCACACGGTGGTCGACGGCGACGTCGTCCTGGCCCTGGCCACCGGCTCCGGCACGGCGCTCACCGGGCCCCGGGACCAGGTCGCCCTGGAGGCTGCCGCGGCGCACGCCGTCACGCAGGCGTTCGCCCGGGCCGTCACCGGATGACACCATCGCCTGATGAGCGACGCCGCAGAGACCACGCAGGGGGCTGCCGGGACGGGCGCCCGTAGCCAGCGACCGAGCAGCGCGGCGTTCCGCCGGTTCGTCGCCTCGGGCTGGGCCGAGCGACCGGGGACCCTGCCGGAGCAGGCCGAGGGGGCCCGGCACGCCGTGGCCCGCCGCGAGCGGTTGTCCGCCCGGTTCCCCGGCGAGCGGCTCGTCGTGCCCGCCGGCGGTCTGCAGGTCCGCAGCAACGACACCGACCACCGCTACCGCCCGCACACCGCGTTCGCCTACCTGACCGGGCTCGGGGGCGACACCGAGCCGGACTGCGTCCTGGTGCTGGAGCCCCGCGACGGCGGAGCCGGTCACGACGCGGTGCTGTACTTCCGGCCGCGGGCCGAGCGGGACACCGAGGAGTTCTACGCCGACGCCCGCTACGGCGAGCTGTGGGTGGGCACGCGCCAGTCCCTGCCGGAGGTCACCGCGCAGACGGGGCTGCCCGCGCGTCACCTGGACGAGCTGCCGGACGCCCTGGTCAAGGACCTGGGCTCGGTCGGCATCCGGGTCGTCCGCGACGGCGACGAGCGCGTGACGGACCGCCTCGACCTGGCCCGGGCGTCCGACGGGCTGGACGCGACCGAGGCCGAGGCCGCCGACGAGGCGCTCGGCGACGCGGTGTCGGCCATGCGCTGCGTGAAGGACGACTGGGAGGTCGCCCAGCTGCGGGAGGCCGTCGAGGCCACCGCACGGGGCTTCGCCGACGTCGTGGCGGCCCTGCCCCGCGCCGTCCAGCACGCCCGGGGCGAACGCGTCATCGAGGGCGCGTTCGCGGCCCGGGCGCGCGAGGAGGGCAACGGGATCGGCTACGAGGTCATCGCCGCGGCCGGCGAGCACGCCTGCACGCTGCACTGGATCCGCAACGACGGCCGGGTGGACGCGGACGCGGTCGTCCTGGTGGACGCCGGCGTCGAGGTCGACTCCCTGTACACCGCGGACGTCACCCGGACGCTGCCCGCCTCCGGTCGGTTCTCCGAGGCCCAGCGGCGCGTCTACACCGCGGTCCTGGACGCCGCCGACGCCGCGTTCGCCGCCACGCGGCCCGGTGCCACCATCCGTGAGGTCCACGAGGCCGCCATGGCCGTGATCGCCGACCGGTTGTCCGCGTGGGGGCTGCTGCCGGTCAGCCCCGAGGAGTCCCTGGACGTGGCCTCCGGCGGGCAGCACCGCCGTTGGATGGTCCACGGCACCAGCCACCACCTGGGTCTGGACGTGCACGACTGCGCCCGGCTGGCGCGGGAGACCTACCAGGGGCAGGCCCTGGAGCCGGGCATGGTGTTCACCATCGAGCCCGGGCTGTACTTCCGCTCCGACGACCTGCTCGTGCCGGAGGAGCTCCGCGGGATCGGCGTGCGGATCGAGGACGACGTCCTGGTCACCGCCGACGGGGCCGAGAACCTGTCCGCGATGCTGCCGCGCGAGCCCGACGCCGTCGAGGCGTGGATGGCCGAGATCCGGGGCTGAGCCGGTGAGGCTCGAGGGGGCTCAGCCCTAGAGGCTGACCCCGCCGAGCTCGGCGGGACCGTCGTCGACGCCGGAGTTCGGCAGCTTGCGCAGGGTGTTGCGGGCCTGGTTCGCCACCTCGGCCACCGCGACGACCTGGTAGTGCGACGCGACGATCTGGCTGGCGGACGTGAAGTCGCGACGCCCGCCGGTGAAGCTGAACGACAGCACCCCGAACAGCATGCCGAAGCCCGCCCCGATCAGCAGGGCGGCCAGGAAGAGGTCGAGGCCGCCGGTCCCGAAGAGGGTCAGCAGCAGCCCGACGAACAACCCGAAGTAGGCGCCGCTGGCAGCCCCGGCGGCGGCGACCCGGGGGTAGGTCAGGCGTCCGGTGACGCGCTCGACCATGCGCAGGTCGGTGCCGATGATGGCGACCTTCTGGACGGGGAACTTCTCGTCGGACAGGTAGTCGACGGCACGCTGGGCCTGCTCGTAGGTGGCGTAGTTGGCGATGAGCTCGCCGTGGAACGGGGTGGGGAGCTTGGGCACACCCCGCGCGCCGCTGGATCCGCTGAAGGCCATGGTCCCTATCCTCCCACCGCTGGCGCTCCCGGCCCGGGCCGGAGGCGGATGGTCCCGGGGCATGGCGCCGACGTCGTCGGGCCGGGTGCCCGTCGTGCGGCACCCGGCCCGTCAACGGCGCAGGTCGTGCTGGTGGTTCCCGGTGCTCAGTGCTCGGCGGCCCTGGCGGCCTCGGCAGCACCCTTCTCGGTGGTCTCCCCGGAGGTCGACAGCTGCCCGGAGGAGCTCTCGAGGTGCGCGCGCACGAACCAGTGGAACAGCTCGAGCTTGGCGGCCTGGCCGATGAGCATGTCCTCGCTCACCGGGTCCGCCTCGGCCTTCTCGATGGCCTCGCGCTGGTCGCTGATGACGCCCTGGTACACGACGTCGAGGGCACCCAGGTGCTCGGTGGTGACCGCGCGGGCGAGGGAGTAGTCCTCCCACGTGCGGCTGGCCGCCATCGCGCCCATCGTGCCGACCGGGGAGCCCCCGAGCGTCGCGATGCGCTCGGCGATCTCGTCGGTCATGGCCCGGACGTCCTCGACCTGCGGGTCGAGCATCTCGTGGACCGCGATGAAGTGCGGGCCCACGACGTTCCAGTGCACGTGCTTGAGGGTGAGGTGCAGGTCCGTGAGGGCCGTGAGCCGCTCCTGGAGGACACCGACGAGCGTCGCGGACGACGCCTCGTCGAGCCCGGGGACGGTGTAGCCACCACGGCGGGAGTTGTTGGTCGGCACTGCTGCTCCGATCTGTTGGGTCTTGGGTGTCGGGCCGGTGCCGGGACGACCCCGATGGGGTCGCGTCCCGTCGCCGTCCCGCTGTCACTGGGTACCCGGCGCCCCGCCACCACAAACAGCGGCGAGGCCCTGACGGGGTAACGCGCCGGTGGCCCCGATCAGTCCCGGTGGCTCACCCTTCGGCGACGTCACCCGCGGGCGTCGGCGGCCGCCACGGGTGCGGCCGGCCCAGGCCCGCCGCCCGCCCGGCCGCGACGACCCGACGGGCCATGGCCGCGCTGGCCGCGTCCACCATCTCCTCGCCCAGCATGGCCGCACCCCGGCCGCCACCCTCCGGCGACGCGAACCACGCGAGGGCGTCGAGCACGTCCTCGGCGCGCTCGTAGGCGGCCGGGGACGGGCTGAACACCTCGTTGCAGGCCTCGACCTGGTCCGGGTGGAGCACCCACTTGCCGTCGTAGCCCAGCGCCGCGCTGCGCCGGGCCTGCCGGCGGAAGCCGTCGACGTCACGGACCTGCAAATACGGCCCGTCGACCGCGTGGACCCCGTGGGCCCGGGCCGCGACGAGGATGCTCATCAGCGTGTGGTGGTGGGCGTCCCCGGGGGTGTAGCCGTCGGGCTGCTCCCCGGGTTGCAAGGACCGCATCCCGAGGTCGGCCATCAGGTCGGCGGGGCCGAGGACGAGCGACTCGACCCGCGGGCTCGCCGAGGCCAGCGCCGGGGCGTGGAGGAGCCCGGCGGCGTCCTCGACCTGGACCTCGAGCCCGATGCGCCCGACCGGCAACCCGTTGGCGCGCTCGAGCTGGGTCAGGACGAGGTCCAGGGCCTGGACGTGACCCGGGTCGGAGGCCTTCGGCAGCACCAGGCAGTCCACGGCGGCCCCGGCCCCCTGCAGGACCGCGGTCACGTCGACCACGGTGTGCGCGCTGGCCCAGCCGTTGACCCGGACCGTGACAGTCGCAGCCTGCCAACCGCCCTCGCGCAGCGCGGCCACCACGTTCTGGCGCGCGGTCGCCTTGGCGTCGTCGGCGACGGCGTCCTCCAGGTCCAGGAGCACGGCGTCCACCGGTAGCCCCTTGGACTTCTCAAGCATCCGGGTGCTGGAGCCGGGGACGGCGAGGACTGAGCGGCGGGCGCGCTGCGGACGGGACCCGGCGGACGCCCCGGACGAAGGGACCGTGTCGGACAGGCTCTGCTCAGGAGGCACCAGCGGACGCTAGCGCGCCGGTGGGATGCCCAGGGTTTCCGCAAGGTCGCGCTGGGACGGTCGGCGTCGCCCACCGGCACCCCGTCGGAGGGCTCGCACAGGGACGACTGGCCGAGAGCGGGGCACACCATGGGCAGACACGCGCAGCCGAGGCACAGCCGAGTGACCACACCCCCGCGGGGGCGGCCCAGGACGACCACCCGGACCGGTCCTGACCGCGGCTCGGTCCGCCGCCGGTCCGGGGTCGCGCCGAGGCGCTTCCGGTCGGCGACCGCCGTGCTGCTCACCGTGGTGCTCACAGGCCTCGGCCTGCTCACCATCTCTCCGCCCGCGACCGCGGACCACGAGCCGGGCCACACGGGACCGAGCTTCCAGCTCATCCGCTCCGACCTCGAGTTCATCCTGCGGCAGATCGAGATCGCGGAGGCGCACGCCGCCGGCGGTGAGCTGCTCGGTGACGGCGAGAACCAGGTCGGCAGCCCCCTGCTCGGCTTCGGGTTGCGCACCGTGACCGGCGAGGACAACAACCTCTTCGCCGGGCCTGCGACCGCAGACGCCAAGCGGTACCGCGACTTCGGTGCGGCCGACCAGGTGTTCCCGCGCCTGCTGTCCCCCCAGTTCCGTGACGCGGACGTCATCCCGCCGTCGGCCGCGGTCGGTCCGGGACAGGCCGTCGGCGACACGACCTCCTACACGCAGAAGGTCGCCCGGCAGTTCGTCTACGACGCCGAGCCCCGGCGCATCAGCAACCTGGTCGTCGACCAGACCGAGGACAACCCCGCCGCCGTGGCCGCCTCCACGCGCCTCAACGGTGAGCCGGTGCTCGTCGACCACGACGACGACCCCGCGACCCCCGCGATCGTCGAGTTCCCCGCGACGGCACCGGACCTCGGGCTGTCCGCCCCGTTCAACTCGTGGTTCACCTTCTTCGGCCAGTTCTTCGACCACGGCCTCGACCTGGTCAGCAAAGGTGGGAACGGCACCGTGGTCGTACCGCTCGACCCGGACGACCCGCTGTACGACCCGACCAGCACCAGCAACTTCATGGTCGTCACCCGCGCGACCAACCAACCGGGCCCCGACGGTGTGGTCGGCACGGTCGACGACGTCCAGGAGCACATGAACACCACCACCCCGTTCGTCGACCAGAACCAGACCTACACCTCGCACCCCAGCCACCAGGTGTTCCTGCGCGAGTACGCGGTGGGACCGAACGGCCCGGTGTCCACGGGCCGGTTGCTGGAGGGCCCCGACGGCGGTCTCGCGTCCTGGGCCGACGTCAAGGCGCAGGCGGCGAACGTGCTGGGCATCGAGCTCGTCGACGCCGACGTGTCCAGCGTCCCGCTGCTGCTCACCGACCCCTACGGCCGTTTCGTCCCGGGCGGCAACGGGCTGCCTCAGCTCGTCGTGCCCCCCGGCGGACCCACGGACCTCGTCGGGGGCGACCTGGCCGACCCGGCCACCGTCGACGAGGCGTACAGCACCGGTCACGCGTTCCTGGACGACATCGCCCACCACGCCGTCCCCGGCGCCGTGAACGGCGTCGCGCAGGTGCCCGACGACGACCCCGGCACCACGGACGACGGCGACCCGAGCACCTACGACGACGAGATGCTCGAGGAGCACTTCATCACCGGCGACGGACGCGGCAACGAGAACATCGCCCTCACGTCGGTGCACCACGTGTTCCACTCCGAGCACAACCGGGTGTGGCAGCAGGTGCAGGACGTGATCGTGGCCGAGGCCGACCCGGGCTTCACGGCGCAGTGGCAGCTGGACGGCGGCGCGTGGGACGGCGAGCGCCTGTTCCAGGCCGCCCGCCTGGTCACCGAGATGCAGTACCAGCACCTGGTCTTCGAGGAGTTCGGCCGGACGGTCTCCCCCAACATCGACGTGGTCCCTGCCAACGAGAGCGGGTACATCCCCTCCATCGACCCGGCGATCAGCGCGGAGTTCGCGCACGTGGTCTACCGCTTCGGGCACTCGATGCTCACCGAGGACGTCGCCCGGATCGGCGAGGACGGCTCCGACATGAGCCTGGGCCTGCTCGAGGCCTTCCTCGACCCCACCGTCTACGACGACAACGGCGCCATGTCGCCGGAGGAGGCTGCCGGCACGCTGGTGCGCGGCGCGGTCGAGCTGCAGGGCAACGAGATCGACGAGTTCGTCACCCCCACCCTGCGCAACAGCCTCCTCGGCCTGCCGCTGGACCTGCCGGCGATCAACATGACCCGTGCGCGTGACGCCGGGGTCCCCGGCCTCAACGAGGCGCGCCGCACGTTCTTCGCCGAGTCCGGTGACTCGACGGTGCGGCCGTACTCGAGCTGGAACGACTTCCGTTCTGCGTTGCGCAACCCGGAGTCGGCGGTCAACTTCGTCGCCGCCTACGGCACCCACCCCACCATCACCTCCGCCATGACCATCGACACCCGGCGCGCGGCTGCGGCCCTGCTCGTGCAGGGCGGGGCCGGTGCACCGGGCGACCGGGTCGCCTTCATGAACAGCAGCGGCACGTTCGCCCGGGTCGACGGTCGCACCACCTCCGGGGTCGACGACGTCGACTTCTGGGCCGGCGGCCTGGCCGAGCGCCCACGCGTGTTCGGCGCGATGCTCGGGTCCTCCTTCAACTACGTGTTCGAGCAGCAGATGGAGGACCTGCAGAACGGTGACCGGTTCTACTACCTGTCCCGCCTGATCGGCACCAACCTGCTCGGCCAGCTCGAGGCGAACTCGTTCGCCGGGATCATCGAGCGCAACACCACGGCGGAGAACCTCCCCGCCAACGTGTTCGCCACGCCCGACTGCACCATCGAGGTCGGCCTGCTCCAGAGCGACGGTCAGGGCAGCTACGTCGACAACGCGTCCATGGCACCGTGCACCGGCGACCAGCTCGCCGATGACGCCGACGGCAACCTCCGGTTCACCGGGGGCGAGCACATCCGCTTCATCGGCACCGGCGCAGCCGACCGGATGTGGTCCGACGAGGGTGACGACCACATCCTCGGCCTGGGCGGCGACGACGTCATCGAGGGCGGCGACGGGAACGACAGCATCGTCGGCGGCGACGGCGACGACATCATCACCGACCTCAACGGCGACGACAACCTCAAGGGTGGCAACGGCAACGACGCCATCCACGCCGGGCCCGGTCTCGACCTGATCCTCGCCGGGGCGGGCCAGGACTTCGTCATGCACGGTGCGGACGAGACCGAGAGCTTCGGCAACACCGGCGACGACTTCATCATGGGCGGCAACGCCCACGACATCATCGCCGGCAACGCGGGCGACGACTGGATCGAAGGCGGGGGCGGGACGGACCTGCTCCAGGGCGACGAGCGCAACGGGTTCCAGAACGACCCGGACGGGGGCGACGACGTCCTCATCGCGAACGTCGGCAACGACGACTACGACGCCGAGGGCGGCGACGACATCATGGTTGCCGGGACCGGCACCAACCGCAACGAGGGGATGATGGGCTTCGACTGGGTGACCAACGTGCGGCACCAGTTCCCCGCGAACGACGACATGCGCCTGACCGGTCTCCTGCCGCCGGACGTCAACAACGTCCGTGACCGGTTCGACCTCGTCGAGGGCCTGTCCGGTTGGAACCACGACGACACCCTCCGCGGGGACGACCGTGACTCCGAGACCCCCGACCCGGGCCAGCAGCCCGGCGAGCGGGCCTTCGAGAACCACGAGCTGCGCAACCCGGCGCTCATCGACGGGCTGCAGGCACTGCTGCCCGACCAGGCGCCGGACGAGAACGGGGTGTGGTTCACCGGCGGCAACATCCTGCTCGGCGGCGCGGGCGGCGACATCGTCGAGGGCCGCGGCGGCGACGACGTCATCGACGGCGACAGCTGGCTGAACGTGATGCTGGAGGCACCCAGCTCCAGCGGCGCCGGGACGACCCGCTACAGCAGCATGTCGCAGCTGCAGGCCAGGGTGTTCTCCGGGGAGCTGTCCCCGGCCGACATCCGGATCGTCCGGGAGATCGTCACCGAGGACGACGGGAGCATCGACGAGGCCCAGTACAGCGGGGCGCCGGAGGAGTACGACATCTCCATCGGCACCAGCGGCGGTCGCTCCCTCGTCACCATCTCGCACACCGGTGGGGCGCAGACCGACGGCACCGACCACGTCTGGGGCGTCGAGCAGTTCCGGTTCGGGGTCGGTGACACGAGCGTCGTGCTCCCCGTCGCCGACCTGCCCACCAACGTCGCCGCGACCGGCACCGTGGTCATCAGCGACGTGAGCCCGACCGAGGACGCCGAGCTGACGGCCACGGTGGAGGACCTCGTCGACCCCGACGGCGTCCCCGACCTGCTCACCTTCAGCTGGCAGGCACTGATCGGCGAGGACTGGATCACGGTCGCGACGGGCGAGACCTTCGCCCCGGGTGACCTGACCGTGGGGGCACCGCTGCGGGTGCTGCTCTCTTTCGCCGACCTCGAGGGCAACCCCGAGCAGCTGGTGTCCGAGGAGACGCTCCCCGTCGCCAACGTCAACGACATCCCCACCGGTGGCCCCGTCATCACGCCGGACGCGCCGGAGGTGGGGGACCAGCTGATCGCCCTCACCGACGGGATCGAGGACGCCGACGGGATCCCCGCGGACGCGGTCCACACCTTCCAGTGGTTGGCCGCCGACCCGACCGACCCGGGCGACTTCGACCCGGTCGCCGGGGCCACCGCCTCCACCCACACCCCCACGGCGGCCGACGTCGGCAGCGCCTTCGTCGTGGTGGTGGGCTACACCGACAGCCACGGCACGGCGGAGCAGGTCCAGTCGGCAGCCACGCAACCCCTGGCGGCGGGCGACGTCCCCGTGGCGGAGGCGTCCGCAGCCGCACTCACCTTCCCCACGCTGGCCATCACGGCGAGCTCCACGCTGGACGTCGTGCTCAGCAACACCGGCACGGCGCCGCTGAACGTGAGCGGGCTCGCCTTCACCGGCCGTGATGCCGGGGCGTTCTCGACCACCAGCTCGTGCGCGGTGGTCGCGGCCGGCAGCAGCTGCACGGTCACGGTGCGGTTCTCACCGGTGGTGATCGGGGAGAACCGGGGCACGCTCGAGATCGCCCACGACGCCGTAGGCAGCCCCACCCTCGTCGCCCTGACGGGGACGGGGACGGCCGCACCGGTGGCCGCGGCTCTGAACGCCCCGGGAGCGGTCGACTTCGGGACACGGCGGCTGGGCACGGTCCGGACCCAGAACGTCCGGCTCCGCAACCTGGGGACGGTACCCATCGCGGTCAGCTCCATCACGACCAGCGCACCGTTCAGCGTCCCGGCCGGTGCGTGCGGCGGAGTGATCCCCGCCCGTGGACGCTGCGAGGTCGCCGTCACGTTCGCGCCGACGGCCGCCGGCGCGGTGGCACGCGCGCTGACCGTCACCACCAACGCGACGAACCCCGTGGTGACCGTCCAGCTCAGCGGCTCCGGCCGCTGACCGGACGCAGGACGATGCCCCACCCACAGGCCCAGGGCGTCGGCACCCGCCGGCGCCCTGGGCCTCGGCCTGCCCCCGCCACGGTGCTGTCGGCCGCCCTGCTCGTCGGCGCCGCGTCCTTCCTGCACCCCGGCGCCGCCGGGACGTGGCCGGACGCGGGCACCGGGAGGCTCATCGCCGGCACCGACCTGCAGGTCGGGGCCGACCTCCCCGGGGAGGACGCCGCCCCCGCGTCCGTCAGCGATCCCGCCGACGGTCCCGGCCTCGGGGGCGACGCCGTCCCCGGTGACGCGCTCACGCCTGACGCGCTGTCCGCGCTGTCCGCGCTGTCCGCGCTGTCCGACCCCGGGGCCGGCGGGCCCCGCCTGGCGGACGGGGGGATCGGCGTCACCCGGATCGGCCGGGTCGTCCCTGACGCACCGGGGCCGGAGACCGGGGCCACCCCCGCGCGCGCGGCCCCGTCCGGGGTCCCGGCCCGGGCCCTGCAGGCCTACGCGGCCGCCGCGCAGCGCTCCCGTGTCCGTCACCCCGGTTGCGGCCTCACCTCCCACCTCCTCGCCGCCATCGCGTCCGTCGAATCCGACCACGGACGGTTCGGCGGCGCCCGGCTGGACCAGGCCGGGCGGGCGACGCCGCTCATCATCGGCATACCGCTGGACGGCCGCCCGGGGGTCGCCCTGATCCGCGACAGCGACGGGGGCGCCCTGGACGGCGACACCACGTACGACCGCGCGGTGGGCCCGATGCAGTTCATCCCGTCCACCTGGGCCTTCGCGGGGGTCGACGGCGACGGCGACGGCCGGGCCGACCCCCATGACCTCGACGACGCGTCCGCCGCCGCGGGTGACTACCTGTGCTCCGGCGGCAGCGACATGAGCACGGTCGCCGGGGCCCGGGCCGCCGTCCACCGCTACAACCACAGCTGGGCCTACGTCGACCGCGTGCTGTCGTTGGCCGCCGCCTACGCCGACGGCACCGCGGTCGCGGCCGTCCGGGGGCGCCCGCCGCAACCGACACGGACCCCCACGTCCGCACCACCGTCGGCGGGCCCCCCGACGCCACCTGCCCGAGCGGCGTCCTCGCCGGACCGGACGACCTCGAGCCCGGCGCGACCGACCGCTGCACCACCCCGACCATCGCGCCCCACGCCCCCTGCTGTGGCCACGCCGCCGACGGGACCGCCACGGGTCCCCTCGCCGGCCCCGCCACCCACCCAGCGGCCCACCCCCGTGCCGTCACCCGACCCCGCGCCAAGACCCACATCACCCGCCCCGGCACCCACGCCCGGACCGCCACCGACGACGCCAGCGCCACCGACGCCGGGCACGACGCCGGAACCGACGCCTCCACCGAGCCAGCCGCAGCCCCCGCCCGAGACCCCGGAGCCCGGAGCCCCGGGTGCCACGCCACCGGCGCCGGCGGTCCAGCTCCGCCCGGGGGAGACCGTGCTGCTGGAGACCTTCGACGCGGACCAGCAGGTGATCGGCGTCACGGCGCTCGTCGACGAGGGCGGCGACCTCACGACGCTCGCGGGGTCTCTCGTGGTGCAGACCCTCGCCGACGGGACCACGAAGGTGAGCATCGGGACCGCGCTTCTCCTCGTCGTCCGGCTCAGCGGGTCACTGACCGCCGCCGACGTCGTCGGGTGAACCGACACCCCCCGACGACGGCGGACGTCAACGAGGCGGTGGGAGCCGCAGGCTGACCACCGTGCCCGCGTCGGGCTCGCTGACCACCCTCAACGCCCCGTCGAACTCCTGCACGAGGTCGTGCACCAGTCGCAGCCCCACGTGTCCGTAGGCCTCCCCGTCCCCGGTCTCGAAACCACGACCGTCGTCCCGTACCCGCAGCTCGGTCCCCCGCCCGCTGTGCCGAACCGTCACCCGGACCCGACCGGCGTCTGCGTGCTTGCCGACGTTCGTGAGCGCCTCGCGGGCCACGCGGTGCAGCAGGGTCGCCCGTCCGACGTCCAGGGGCGCGGCGATGTCGACGTCGAGGACGACGTCCGTCCCGTCCTGGCGCAGCGTCGCCGCCAACGCGTCCAGCCGCTCGAGGAGCTGCGCATGGGCCACCTGGCTCGGGTAGACGTCGGCCAGGATGTCGCGCAGCTTCGTCACGTCCGACTGCAACAGCTCCCGGGCCGCGACGACGGGCCCTCGCTGGGCCTGCGGGAGGTGGCGGGCGATCGAGTCGAGGGAGTAGCCGAGCCCGGCCAGGTCCTGGATGACGTCGTCGTGGAGCTGCTGGGCGAGCCTGCGGCGCTCCAGCTCCGAGGCGGCCACGGCCTGGGCCAGGAGCATCCGCCTCGACTGCTCCACGTCCTGGACGCGCTTCGCCATCGAGATCGCCAGCGGCAGCTGGGCCGTGGTCAGCGCCAGCAGTCCCAGCATCCCCGCGAGCACGAACGGCCACCGCAACCGCTGCTCGACCCGCAGCACCTCGTCCCGGGGGACGAGCACCTCGACAGCGAGCGGGTCCACGAGCCCGACATCCGCAGCGGTCAGGACCCGCACCTGCTCCGTGCCCTCGAACACGGCGTCACCCTCGTGCGCCACGTCGAGGGAGACCACCTCGGCGGTCTCGCCCGGAGCCTCGCCCGCGCTGTACAGCAGCAGGCCGTCGTGGTCCCACACCCGGACGCCGTCCATCGAGCCGTCGGCCAGTCGTGCGGCCACCACACGGTCCAGCGCCCCGGCGCCGACCTCGGCGGCCGTCCCGGTGGGTTCCGGGGCCAGCATCGGCCCGACGACCCGGTCGGCGAACCGGTCGGCCCGCTCGATGGCCGCGGCCGTGGCCAGCTCGTGGGCGACGGTGGAGAGGGCCACGGCGGTGGGGACGCCGACCGCGAGCAGGACGACACCACTCACGGCCAGGTAGCGCCTCACGACCGACGCCACCCCGGACGAGGAACGCCAGGCGCCCGACACCCCCGACAGGAGGGGGCGCGGCCAGACGGCTGTCAGACCGTCCCCCGACGGGAGGGGCCCGACCGGAGCACCGTCGAGGGGGCGAAGCGCCGACAAGTCCACGTCCTCGACCATGCCGTCGCCACCTTGGGGTGACCTTGCGCGGGCCCCGGGCTCGTCGTCCTGCACGTCGTCGTGCGACGGGGCGGATGCCACTAGTCCTCGACCAGGGACACGATGCCGCGGCGCACCGCCTTGACGACCGCCTCCAGCTGCGTGTGCGCGTCGAGCTTCACCAGGATGGTCTTGACGTGGCCGCGGCAGGTGCTCTCGGCGATGCCCAGCCTCCGGGACGTGGTCACGACGTCGTGCCCCTGGGCCATGTGGTGGAGCACCTCCAGCTCGCGCGGGGTGAGCTCCACCGCGCTGGGGCGGTGAGAGACAGATGCGTGGCCGGCGGTGCGGTCCGTCGTCAGCAGGGAGGGCGGCACGATGATGCTGCCTCGCCGCGCGCTGCGGAGGGTGTCGAGGACGACCGAGAGCGCGCCGTCCTTGGGGAGGAAGCCGCTGGCCCCGGACGAGGCGGCGCGGTGCACCAGCTCGGTGGAGGCGTGCGCGGTGAGGATGACGACCGTGGTCGTGGGTACCGCTTCGAGGACCCGCTCGGTCGCGATGAACCCGTCCACGTCGGGCAGGCGGACGTCCATGACGACGAGATCCGGCCGCAGGCTCACCGCCATCTCGAGCGCCTGCGCCGCCGACGTCG
The DNA here is from genome assembly GCF_051216895.1 of Aquipuribacter aurantiacus. Taxonomy (NCBI): domain Bacteria; kingdom Bacillati; phylum Actinomycetota; class Actinomycetes; order Micrococcales; family Intrasporangiaceae; genus Aquipuribacter; species Aquipuribacter aurantiacus. The sequence continues at coordinate 6,567 of NZ_JBPKAO010000009.1, read as the reverse complement.
CATGACCCACGCAGCGCAGGTCGGGCTCCCGGTCCAGGGCACCACCGAGGAGCTCGGCGAACGTGCTGTGGTCGTCGACCACCAGCACGGTCGTGACCTCCTGGGCGACCGTCGACATCGAATCCCTGCCTCAGTCGTGGTGCGTTCGTCCCCGCGACCCCACAGCATGCGCGTCTCTGCACGGCGTCGCCACCGTTTTGGGCACACCGCCGGGGCCGCAGGGCCGTCCGGGTGCCGGCACTGGGCCGTCCACGACCCAGCGGCACCCGGCGGTCACACAGAGGCAGCCTCGAGCAACGCCGACCGGGCCCTGCTGTACACCCGGCGTCGTTCGTCCTCGGTCTTGGCGAGCGTTGCGTCCTGCATCCGGAGCAGCAGGACCAGGAGGTCGGCCGACCCGTCGTCGGCGGTTGCCCCGAGGGCACGCCGCAGGGCGACCTGCACCCGCGGTCCGGGTACACACCCCAGGTGCTGCCGGAGGACGTCCCTGCAACGGGTGAAGGCCCGGACGGCCTCGACCGGCTGCCCCAGCGCGATGTGGCCCTCCAGCAGCGTGCACCAGGACCGCTCGTCCAGCGGGTCCTGCTCGAGGCTCCGGGCCGCCAGCCGAAGTCCCTCCTCGGCGTTGCCTGCCTCCAGCTCGTAGCGGGCGGCCCGGCTGCGCAGCTCGCCCAGCAGACGACCGTGCCTGGCGCGGGCTGCCTCCAACCAGGGCAGGTCGGCCTCGTCCGCCAGCAGCGGACCGTCCACCCGCTCCAGGGCCCGGCGGAGGGTCGCCCGGGCGGCGGCGGTCGGGACGGAGCCCCGGGGCGTGGGCGGCAGCGCCAGCACGGCCTCGGCCTGCCAGACGTCGACGTCGAGCCGGGTGGTGTCGACCATGTAGCCGTGCGGGACCGTCGCCACCAGCCGCGGCGAGCCGCCCAACGCGGCCAGCCGCGACCGGAGCACGCTCACATGGCTCTCCAGGGCCGGGACGGCTCCCTCCGGCGGGTGCTCTCCCCACAGCTGCTCCACCAGCCGCTCCTTGGACACCGGGAGGCCGGCCGACAGCACCAGCGAGACGAGGACGAGTCGTGGCTTCGTCCCGCCCAGCTGCCTGGACCCGAGGACCACCGCGCCGCGTCGGACCCGGACGTCACCCACCAGGTCGACCCGGGTGCGCCCCTCCGCCACCTCGTCGGCGGCTCCCCGCTCGTCCTCGTCGCTCATCCGGCTCCTCCGTCCCGTCACGGTGCCACCCGGGGGTGCCCGCCTGCCGCGCCTGCTGATCGATGATCGATGATCATGGTCATCGACGCCCGGCCCCCCCCAGCCCTCGGTGGGGCATCGCCGCCCCCAAATCCGAGGAGGCCGCAAGACTACGGAGAGTGATGACCGACGGCTTTGTCCTGCTTTGATGTCGTTCACCAGTCACGTTGAGTGTTGACACCAAGGTTTTCCCAACGCAGCCCGACCAGCATCGAGCCATGCGTGACGACGACCACACGGCCTCGGGCCCGACGGCGGACCGCTCTCGGCCCATGCTCACCCGACGCGAGGCGATCGCGGCCGGGGGCATCGGCTCCATCGGCCTGGCGTCCTTCTTGTTGCCCACAGGCCCCCCGGCCGACACCAAGTCCGCCAGTCAGCTGCCTGACCGCCTCATGCCGCGGCCGTACCGTCGCGCCTTCGTCCCCGAGCCCGTGGCCACCCCGGTCGACGTCGTCGACGGCGTCGTCCACTACGACATCACGGCCCGCAAGGGCACCGCCGAGATCGTGACCGGGATCCGGACACCCGTGTACGGCTACGACGGCCTGGTCCCCGGACCTGCCATCCACGTGGACCGTGGCACACCGGTCCGGTTGCGGATCCGCAACCACCTGCCGCTGTTCAACGAGCAGCACGGGCACGAGTTCCTGCTGTCCACCCACCTCCACGGGCACCCGTCCCGACCGCAGTACGACGGGTACGCGGCCGACCTGAGTGGCCCGGGCTACTTCAAGCACTACTGGTACGAGAACGACTGCACGGCCCGGTCGATCTGGTACCACGACCATGCCCAGCACCGCACGGCAGAGAACGTCTACGGCGGGCTCTACGCGCAGTACCACCTGCACGACCCCTGGGAGCGGGTCACCCTGCCGCAGGGCGAGTTCGACGTCGCCCTGCTCATCGGGGACGCGATCTTCGACCGCAACGGCGGGCTCGCGTTCGACGACCGGCAGCGCTCGGGCCTCTGGGGCGACGTCATCCTGGTCAACGGGGTCCCGTGGCCGGTGATGAAGGTCAGGCGCCGGGTCTATCGCCTGCGCATCCTCGTCGCGACGTTGGCGCGGTCCTTCCGGTTCCGGCTGTCCACCGACGAGCCGGTGCACCTCGTCGGCACCGACGCCGGCCTCGTGCCGCGGAGCGTCCCCCTCAGCTCGTGGCGGCAGGGCGGCGCCGAACGTGTCGAGGTCCTGGTCGACTTCTCCGGCTACGCGCCGGGCACCAGGGTGAAGCTGCTCAACGACAGCAACGAGAACAACCGGGACTACGACCCCACCGACCAGGTCATGGCGTTCGACGTGGTGGACGACCCCGTGGACCAGGCCGACCCGACGTGGGATCACATCCCCGACCTGCTGCAGGACTCCGCACCGATGCGGCTGACGGCCGCGCAGGCCACCCGCACCCGACGGTTCCGGCTGAAGCGGGACGACAGGACGAACGAGTGGCAGATCGGCGAGACGTCGTGGGAGGTCGTCGAGGCCGGTGGCTACCGGGACGTGCTGGCGAACCCCGCCCTGGGGGCGGTGGAGCGGTGGATCTTCGAGAACAGCTCGGGCGGCTGGTTCCATCCGGTGCACATGCACCTGGTCGACTTCCAGGTGCTGTCCCGGAACGGGGCCCCGCCGTTCCCCTGGGAACGCGGCCCGAAGGACACCGTCTACGTGGGGGAGAGCGAAACCGTGGCCGTCCTTGCCGCCTTCTACCCGCACCAGGGCAAGTACATGATCCACTGCCACAACCTGCCGCACGAGGACCACGCCATGATGGCCCAGTTCGCGGTCGGCCCCTACGACGCGGACGACGACACGACCGATCCACGGACCGCGGCACCACCCGTCAAGGACTACACGTACGGCCACCCGGGCGGGCCGGGCGAGGATCCGTCGGCCGAGCCGTCCGAGGGGCCCGGCGAGGCACCCACGGGCGCACCTACGCAGGTGCCGGTCGGGGAGCCGACGGCGACGCCGACGCAAGGGCCCAACGAGGAGCAGCCGAGTGAGCCCCCCAGCAGCCCGACCGGCCAGCCCACCGGGACGACGTCGCTGCAGCCGACGCCTCCCCCGACTCCTGCTCGGGGGCGCGGTCCTCGTGGTGGTGGTCGTCCGGCTCGTCGCCCTTAGCCCGGTCATGGTGTCCGGCGACAGCATGGCTCCGACGCTGCTCGCCGGCCAGGTCGTCCTGCTCATGAGGACCGCCGACCCGGACCGGCGCGACGTGGTCGCGGTCAGATCCCCCGTCGACGGCGCGGTCGTCCTCAAGCGGGTGGTCGCGACCGGGGGTCAGGAGGTCGGCGTGGCAGACGGGGTCCTCCTGATCGACGGCGTACGCGTCACCGAGGACGTCGACCCCAAGACCGTCGACGGGACCTGGTTCGGGCCAGTAGTCGTCCCGCCCCGTAGCGTGTTCGTCCTGGGAGACCACCGAGAGCGCTCGATCGACTCCCGGCACCACGGTGCGGTCCTTCTCGACGACGTGGTCGGGGTGGCCGTGCTCCGCGTCAGACCGCCCTCGCGCATCGAAGACCTGATCGACGACCCGTAGGGACGGTCGGGTCCGCGGCGAAGCAGGGGCAGGGGCGGCTCGACACCCGAGTTGTGTCCGGGGTTCCGACCATCATCGTCGTATGCCTTCCGCCGCTGATGTCGCGCCAGAGTCGGGTGAGCCCGACGAGTCCGGTGACCCCGGTGCNNNTCGAAGACCTGATCGACGACCCGTAGGGACGGTCGGGTCCGCGGCGAAGCAGGGGCAGGGGCGGCTCGACACCCGAGTTGTGTCCGGGGTTCCGACCATCATCGTCGTATGCCTTCCGCCGCTGATGTCGCGCCAGAGTCGGGTGAGCCCGACGAGTCCGGTGACCCCGGTGCTGCTGATCTGGCGGCGGCGGCGGTGGCGGCGATGGCCTCGACGGGGTTCGTGCGGGCGGCGGCGGATGCGGTGGAGCTGCAGGCCATCGCCACCCTGGCCGGTATCCGTCGTCAGCAGGCCGTGGCCCGGGCCCGCTCGGTCGCCCGGGAGGTCGACCGGGCTCGGGGCCTGACCCCCGGCACGACCCGGGCGAAGCCGGTGGACGTGGACAAGGTCGACCGGTTCACCGCGCAGGAGGTGTCGTTGGCGTTGACGGTGTCCCCGGTCATCGCCCGGGACCGCCTCGAGCTCGCGGTCGAGCTCGTCGAGCGGCGACCGGTCACGTTCCAGGCCCTGCAGGCCGGACACGTCGACCTCCTCCGCGCCCGCCGCATCTGCGACGCCGTCCGCCACCTACCCCCCGCCAGCAACGAGGACCCCAGCAACGGAGACCCCGGCAGCGGAGACCCCGGCAGTGAGGACCCCGCGGCGACGGAGGGGTGCCACCCGGAGGGCCCNAGGTCGACCGGTTCACCGCGCAGGAGGTGTCGTTGGCGTTGACGGTGTCCCCGGTCATCGCCCGGGACCGCCTCGAGCTCGCGGTCGAGCTCGTCGAGCGGCGACCGGTCACGTTCCAGGCCCTGCAGGCCGGACACGTCGACCTCATTCGCGCCCGCCGCATCTGCGACGCCGTCCGCCACCTACCTGCGTCCCAGGACGGCGACGACAACGCTGAGCCGGACGGGCTCGAGGGCCCCGAGCCCAGCGACCCCGACCCCAGCGAGCCCTCCGAGCAGTTCGGCGGCACGGACGGCACGGACGGCACGGACGGCACGAGGGCCAGGGGCGGGTTGGCCGCGCTGGTGGAGGCCGAGGTCCTGCACCCGGGCAGCGTGCCCGCCCTGAGCGACCGCCGTCCCGCCCGCCCCGCCGGGCAGCTGACCCCGGCCCAGCTCACCGCCCGCCTCACCCGCCTCGTCCTGCGCGTCGACCCCGCCGGCGCGACCGACCGCACCACGCTGGCCGACACCCGCCGCGGCTGCAGCCTGCGGAACCTGCCCGACGGCATGGCCCTGCTGTCCATCACCGGCCGCGCCGACCTCCTCCACGCCGCGTTCACCCGCCTGGACACCACCGCCCGCGACCTCCTCCACGCCGACACCCGCACCGGCACCCCCGCCGGCACCCACGGACAGGACCCAGCCGGCACCCGCGGGCTTGACCCCGCCGCCACCGCGCAGACCCACGCCTCGGCGTCCGGCCCCGACGCGGCCCGGACCCT
>NZ_JBPKAO010000009.1:0-1158 GCF_051216895.1 Aquipuribacter aurantiacus | reverse complement strand
TGCAGCCTGCGGAACCTGCCCGACGGCATGGCCCTGCTGTCCATCACCGGCCGCGCCGACCTCCTCCACGCCGCGTTCACCCGCCTGGACACCACCGCCCGCGACCTCCTCCACGCCGACACCCACACCGGCACCCGCACCAGCACCCCCGCCGGCCCCCGCACCGGCACCCGCGGACAGGACCCAGCCGGCACCCGCGGGCTTGACCCCGCCGCCACCGCGCAGACCCACGCCTCGGCGTCCGGCCCCGACGCGGCCCGGACCCTGGACCAGACCCGCGTCGACGTGTTCCTCGCCACCCTCCTCGGCACCTCCGAGGACCTCACCCGCGCCCACAACGTCCACATCGACCTCGCCCTGATCGCCACCGCCGACACCGTCCTGGCCGGTGGCGACGAACCCGGCGACCTCGACGGCCACGGCCCCATCCCCGCCCCCCTGGCCCGCGCCCTCGCCGCCGACGCCCGCTGGCGCCGCTGGACCACCGACCCCACCACCGGCCACATCACCGCCACCACCCCCCACCCCACCACCAGCACCACCACCAGCCCCAGCCCCAGCACCAGCACCGGCACCAGCACCAGCACCAGCACCAGCAGCCTCAGTGCCAGCACTGGCCCGGTCACCGGGTGCGGCGCCGACACCACCCGCCACAGCACCTACCGACCCAGCGCCGCCGTCGCCGACCTCATCCGCGCCCGCGACCGCACCTGCCGCTTCCCCACCTGCCGCCGCCGCGCCACCGCCTGCGACCTCGACCACGTCACCCCCTACCCCCACGGCCCCACCNCAGCACTGGCCCGGTCACCGGGTGCGGCGCCGACACCACCCGCCACACCACCTACCGACCCAGCGCCGCCGTCGCCGACCTCATCCGCGCCCGCGACCGCACCTGCCGCTTCCCCACCTGCCGCCGCCGCGCCACCGCCTGCGACCTCGACCACGTCACCCCCTACCCCCACGGCCCCACCTGCCACACCACCATGGCCACCGAGTGCCGCCTGCACCACCAGTGCAAGCACCAAGCCGGCTTCACCCTCACCATCACCCCCGACGGCACCACCACCTGGACCACCCCCACCGGCCAACAACTCACCACCCACCCACCCAGCTGGGGACGACCACCACCCGCACCGGCCCACGTCCCGACAGCAGCCG
>NZ_JBPKAO010000008.1:0-192130 GCF_051216895.1 Aquipuribacter aurantiacus | reverse complement strand
GACCCCGATCTGATCCCACAGCGGGGCCTCCGCCCCGGCTCAGGGCCGGCAGGACCTCACGAAGCGCGCGAGGTCGGCGCTCTGGGCCAGCCGGGACTCCTCGTGCAGGTACATCATGTGACCGCTCGGGTAGTAGAGCGTCTCGACCCGCTCCCGGGCCGAGGCCGGCACCCGCAGCTGGGCCACCGTGTCCTCGGCCGCCGCGAACGGCGTCGCCCCGTCGTAGAGCCCGCACGCCACGTGCACGCGCAGGAACTCGTTGCGCCGCAGCAGGGCGCCCAGGTCCTCGGTCACGCTCACCGACCGGCCCTCGAACTCCTTGTAGCTCCACGGGTGGACCAGCTCGCTGAGCACCTTGTAGGGCAGGTCGTTGCGGTAGCCGAGCTCGGTGCTGACGTAGTGCAGGAACGCCGCCGTGTACGGCCCGCCGGTCGCGGTGATGAACGGGTCGACGGCCATCTTCTCCCGGCCGTAGTCGTCCTCGTACCCGACGAAGCGGCCGTCGAGGCGGCCGATCACCTGACGCCGGTGCCGCAGCAGCTCGGTGTAGAAGCGCATGTGCTCCACCCGGAGGTCGACCCGGTCGAGGAAGTCCTCGCTCAGCCCGGTCAGCTCCGAGCAGCGAGCCACCACCCGGGCCCGCTGCTCGGGGTCGAGGCGGGCTCCCGCGGCGAGCGCGGCGGCGTAGTCGCCGCGGGCGAACTCCTGTGCGGCGCTGATGTGCTCCTCCACGGGCACGCCGTCACCGGCGACGCCGTGGAAGTGCGCGAGGGCCGCGTACGTCGGCAGGAACCCGACGTAGGGACGGTCGTCACCGGGGTGGAACCGGATGGTCCCCATGTCCAGCACCATCGAGATCAGGGCGACCCCGTTGACGGGCATGTGGTGACGTTCCTGCAGGTGGGCGGCGACGGCGACCGCGCGCAGGGTGCCGTAGGACTCCCCGGCGAGCAGCTTGGGTGACAGCCACCGGTCGTTGCGGGTGGTCCACAGCCTGATCAGCTCCGCGACGGACTCCACGTCACCGGTGAACCCGTGGAACTCGGTGGCCTTGCGGCCGGAGCGGACGCGCGACCAGCCCGTCGACACCGGGTCGATGAACACCAGGTCGGTCTCGGCCAGCAGCGTCTGCTGGTTGTCGGCCAGCCTGCCCGGCGGCGGCGCCAACGAACCCGCGTCGCCCATGACGACCCGGCGGGGTCCCAGCACCCCCAGGTGCAGCCACACGCTGGACGCGCCCGGCCCGCCGTTGAACACGAACGTGACGGGACGGGTGGTGTCGGGGTCACCGTCCTCGGCCAGGACCTCGTAGCTCGTCACGGCCATCTCGGCGACGGCGGTGTGGCCCTCGAAGCCGTCCTTGCCGGTCACCTCCCGACGCACCACCAGCCGGCCCGTCCGGGCCCGGTAGTGCAGGTCACGGGGGTCGGCGGACGCGTCCGTGGGGTCGACGACCTGCATCCGGTGCTCGGTCGTCACCAGGTCGTCCGTCGGCTCCTCCGCCGCCGGTGCGCCGCTGTCGTCCCGCGCCGTGCCCGGCTTCGTCGTGCCCGTCGGGGCCTTCTCGTCCGCTGCGTCGTCCGCTCTGTCGCTCACGGCGCCACCCTACGAGCGGGGAGCCCTACGATCTCGCGGGTGCCCCTGCCGCCCACGACGCCGTCGCCGCCCGAGCTGCCGGGCTGGACCCACCGGTTCTCGGGGAAGGTGCGCGACGTCTACGCGCCCGCCTCGCCCCACCCGGCCGGTGACGTCCTGCTCCTGGTGGCCAGCGACCGGGTCAGCGCCTACGACCACGTCCTGCCCACGCCGGTGCCCGGCAAGGGCGCCGTGCTGACCGCGCTCAGCCGGTGGTGGTTCGACCGGCTGGCCGACCTCGTCCCCAACCATCTCGTGGACGCGCCTCCGCCCCGCGAGGTCGCCGACCGGGCCGTGGTGGTCCGGGCGCTGGACATGGTCCCGGTGGAGTGCGTGGCCCGCGGCTACCTGTCGGGCTCCGGGACGGAGGAGTACCGGGCCGGGGGGGCGGTGTGCGGGGTGCCGTTGCCCGCCGGGCTCCTGGAGGGCTCGCGGCTGCCTGAGCCCGTCTTCACCCCCGCCACCAAGGCGGCCGTCGGTGACCACGACGAGAACGTGACGTTCGAGGCCGTCGTCGATCGGGTGGGTCACGAGACCGCGGAGGACCTGCGCCGCATCACGCTGGCCGTCTACGCGCGGGCCGCGGAGGTCGCGGAGCAGGCCGGGATCCTGGTCGCCGACACCAAGCTCGAGCTCGGTCGGCTCCCCGACGGCGACGGGACCCTGGTGCTGGGCGACGAGGTCCTGACCCCCGACTCGTCACGGTTCTGGCCCGTGGCCGGCTGGCAGCCGGGCCGGACGCAGCCGAGCCTGGACAAGCAGGTCGTCCGGGACTGGCTGACCTCGCCGGCGTCGGGCTGGGACCGTGCCGGCGACACCCCGCCGCCGCCCCTGCCGGACGAGGTCGTCGAGCGGACGGCGGCCGGCTACCGCGAGGTCTACCGGCTTCTGACCGGTTCCGACCTCTAGCCGCACCCCCGCGGGAGGGCGTCCTCAGGTGGTCAGGACCCCGTCGTGGGCGGGGTCGTGCACCGCGGCGCCGCCCAGGTTGCGGACGTGCGCGAGGTAGACCTCCCGCCGCTGCGGCTGCAGCAGCGCGTCGTGGACCGGCACCACGACCCGCGGGGCCACGGCGCGCACGAACTCGACCGTCTCCGAGACCTTGGCCCACGGGGCGTTGAGGGGCAGGGCGAGCACGTCGACGTCGTCGGGCACCGCGTCGTAGGAGTCGCCCGGGTGGAACAGCGACGTCCCGCCCGCCCGGAGCACGAGCCCGACGTTGCCGATGCGCGGGATGTCGGGGTGGATCTCGGCGTGGCGGCCGCCCACGACGTCCAGGTGGATGCCGCCCCACTGCCTGCGGTCCCCGACCTGCAGCACCGCGGGGGTGCCGCCGGCCTGCTCGACGACGTCGGCCGCGCCGGCCTCGGCGTGGATCGCCCCGGGACCACCGTGGTGCTCCAGCAGCGGCACGAGCTCCGGGTCGAGGTGGTCGGGGTGGGCGTGGGTGACGAGGACGGCCAGCAGGCCGTCGGTGTCGCCCAGGTGGGCGTCGAGACCGGGGGAGAAGACGCCCGGGTCCAGCAGCAGCGACGTGCCGTCGTGGGTGACGCGCAGGCAGGCGTGGCCCAGGTGCTCGATGTCCATGCCCCGTCCTACCGCAGCGTCGCCCGCCGATCCAGACCCGCGCGCGGTGGCGGGCCGGTGCGCCTGGTGCGCGGCCGGGCGCAGCCCTTACCGTCGACGGGTCAGGTCCGGCGCAGCCGACGTCCCCCGAACCCTGCGAGGAGCCACCCGCGATGCNAGCGTCGCCCGCCGATCCAGACCCGCGCGCGGTGGCGGGCCGGTGCGCCTGGTGCGCGGCCGGGCGCAGCCCTTACCGTCGACGGGTCAGGTCCGGCGCAGCCGACGTCCCCCGAACCCTGCGAGGAGCCACCCGCGATGCCCCACCCCCGCCCCGACGCCGAGCTTCTGCTGGCCACCCGCACCGGGCTGCACGCCGTGGCCGAGGGGGTGCTGGCCGGCCCCCAGCACCGCAGCTCGGGCACCATCCGGCTCTCCGCGGCTCCCGGGGCCATCGAGACCGTGGCCGAGCCGCGCCTGCGGCTCACCCCCAGCACCGTCTCGGGTCCTGCCGGGGAAGCGTCGCTGCTGGGCGCGACCAGCGTGATGGCGCTGGGCGCCGCGGTGGGCGTGCAGGCCGGTCCGCCCGACGGCCTCTACGGCGACACCTCCGGGGTCGAGGTCGACCAGGCGCTGTCGATCGACGCCGACACCGCGACCGCGCTGATGGACTGGTTCGCCGTGGGGGCCGCAGGCCTGCTGACGTTCGCGCCCGACGAACGAGCGGTGCTGTGGCCCGAGCACTTCGACCTGGCCATCACCCTGGACGGGGTCAACTACGGCGTCTCGCCCGGCGACGCGTTCTCGCCCGTGCCCTACGCCTACGTCGGACCGCACACCAGGGTCGAGGACCCGTTCTTCGACGCCCCGTTCGGGGCGGTCCGCACCTGGGAGCAGACCCCGGACGCCGCGAGCCTCGCCGCGTTCTTCGCGGAGGGGCGGGAGCGGTCGCAGGCCGTGGACGCCGGGGCCTGACCGTCATGCGTCGTAGCCCGATGCATCGCGTCGCGATACATTGCGGCGGTGCCTGCGCCGCTGGGAGACGTCCCGTACCTGGTGCTGGCCGCCCTGTCGGGCGGGCGGCGCCACGGCTACGACGTCGTCCGCGTCGTCGGCTCGTTGACCGAGGGCGCCGTGACGCTCGGGGCCGGGACGCTCTACGGGGCGCTGGACCGGTTGGTGCAGGCGGGACTCGTCGCGCCCGACGGTGAGGAGCACGTGGCCGGTCGGCTGCGGCGCTACTACCGGCTGACCGAGACGGGCACCACGGTGCTCGACGCCGAGACGGCCCGCCGGGAGCAGGTGGTCGTCGCGGTCCGAGGGCGGTTGCGGGCGACGGGTCGGGACGGCGAGGCGTGGGGGAGCGCATGACCGAGCAGCAGGACCAGGACGCCTACGAGGCCGACGCGCGCCGGTGGCTGCGGGTGTACCCGCCGCGCTGGCGGCGGGCGCGGGAGGACGAGGTGGTGGGGGTGCTGCTGGACCTGCGGCCCGCCGGCGACGTGCGGCTCACGGCGCGGGCGCGGCTGGACCTGCTGCGCGGGTCTCTGGCCTACCGGTGGCGCACGCACCCGCCGCTGCTGGAGTGGTTGCTGTGGCGCTGGTCGGGCGAGCTGCCGGGACCGGCATATGACGACTGGGTCGCCGACGACGTCAACGGCCGGCTCCGGACGGTGCGGGACACCTGGCTCGGTCACGCCGGGGTGATCGCTGTGGGGTGCTTCCTGGTGGTGTCGGACCTGGGTCGTGACATCACCCTGCTCTCCCTCGCCCCGCTGGGGGTGGGCCTCCTGATGTCGACCTTCTCGTTCCCCAGGCGGGGCTCCGTGCTGCAGAGCCTGCGGCGGAGGGAGCAGCAGCACGCGCTGGCGGCAGGCTTCGACGGGTCGGTGCCGTGGCGTCGTCGGGCCCGCGTGGCCTGGGACGGCTGGGTGCTCCGGCCCCTGGCCGGGCTCGCCGCCGGGTCGGTGATCGCCCTCCCGTTCGCGGTGCGGTGGTGGCTGGACGGTCGCCCGGGCCTGGCCCCGGACGCCCTCCCGCTGCCGATGGACCGTTGGCTGCTGCTCGTGTGTGCGCCGCTGGCCCTGCTCGGCGTCAACTACCTGCTGAGGCTGCTCGCCGTCGATCGGCGCACCCCGGTGCGGCTGGCCACCCGGCCCGATCAGCCATGGCGGGAACCGGTCCGTCGCCCGCCGGCACCGCTGGTGCTGGCGATGTCGGTGGGCGCCGGTCTGGTCCCCGTCCTGGCGGCGGCGCTGCCGGTCCTGGTGACGGCCGTCCCGCAGGTGGTGACGTCGCCGCCCGGCAGCCCGGGGGCGGACGCGGTGGCCAACGCCGCCGGTCTGTCGACGCTGGGGCTGGCCCTGCTGGTGCCGGCGCTCGTCCTGGCTCCCGCCATCCTGCGGCTGCACCTGCTGGTCGTCCGGGGGGTGCGGGTCCGCCCCGGACCGGCACCCGCCCTGGTGGACGTGTGGAGCCTGCGCGGCGGTGACCGGGTCCCCGTCGACCCCCCGGTGCTGCTGGGCGCGGGCCGCTGGGCCGAGCCGTCGGCCGGCCGGGGCGACCCGGGCCGACCCGCCGGACCCGGGCCCGGCCACCACTAGGCTCGGTCTCATGCCGCGCCTCGTCGTCGACGTCATGCCCAAGCCGGAGATCCTGGACCCGCAGGGCGCCGCCATCACCCACGCCCTGGGACGGCTGGGCTACACCGGCCTGGCCGAGGTGAGGCAGGGCAAGCGGTTCGAGGTCGTGGTCGACGTGGCCGACGAGGCCACCGTCGCCAAGGTGCGCGAGGCCGCCGAGACGATGCTCAGCAACCCCGTCATCGAGGACGTGGTCTCCATCCGCGTGGTCGAGGACCCGGAGGAAGGCGCCCGGCGGTGAGCCGCCCCGCGGGTCCGGCGGCGGAGCCCGACGCCCGGCCGACCCACATGGTGCGGGAGATCGCCGAGCAGCCGGCCGCGCTCGCGGCCACGTTCGAGGCGCTGCTGCCGCTGCGCGAGGACCTGCGGCGCATGTTCGAGGGCCGCCGTCACGTCATGTTCGTCGCGCGCGGATCCAGCGACAACGCCGCCGTGTACGGCCGCTACCTGCTGGGGGCCCACGCCGGGGTGCGCGGGTCGATGGCCGCGCCGAGCCTGGCCACCCACTACGGGCCCGACGGCCACGGGGCCGAGCTCGACCTGGACGACACCCTCGTCGTCAGCGTGTCGCAGTCCGGCGCCACCGAGGAGATCGTCGCGACCCAGCAGTGGGCGGCCCGTCGGGGCGCCGCCACGGTCGCCGTGTCCAACATCGCGGGCTCGCCGCTGCTGCGCACGGCGGACCTGGCCCTGCAGACCCGGGCCGGGCCGGAGCTCGCCGTCCCGGCCACCAAGTCCTACCTGGCCCAGCTGGCCGCCATGGTGGTGCTGGGGACGGCGCTCGCGCCCGACCCGACGTCGCTGGACGCCGACATCGCCCGGGTCCCGGACGTCGTGGCCCGCCTCGTCGAGGAGCAGCAGGGCGTGGACCAGGCCGCGGCCGCCCTCAGCGCGAGCCGCCACCCGCTGGTCAGCGGACGCGGGCTGCTCATGGGCACCGCGCTCGAGGTCGCCCTCAAGCTCGAGGAGACCTGCCTGCGCCCCGTGCGCGGGTTGTCCTACGCCGACCTGCGGCACGGCCCGATCGCCGTGGTCGACGACGACGTGCTCGCGGTGCTGGTGTCCGCGGCGGACGGCCCGCTGACCGGGGCGATGACCGAGCTGGCGCGGGAGCTGCGCGACCGCGGGGCGCGGACGGTCGGGGTGGGCGGCGACGCCGCGTTCGCGGAGGCGGTGGACGTGGCCGTGGCGGGGCCCGACCTGCCCGAGTCGCTGGCCCCGCTGGGCACCGTGGTCCCGCTCCAGCTGGCCATCGAGCGGGCCGCCCGCGTGCTCGGCCTGGACCCGGACGCCCCGCGCGGGCTGCGCAAGGTCACCCGCACCGACGCCTGAGCGGACGGCCAGGCCTCGGCACGGGTGCCGGGACGTCCGGTGCGTACCGACCAGCGACACGGCATGCGGGGTCGACGGCCACGGCCGCCCGCAGGGGGGGACCGGTGTCGCCGGTCGGTACGGGGTGACGGCTCAGGCGGCGAGCGGGGCCCGGACGGGCAGCTCGCTGCCGGTGAGCAGCACCTGCACCGCGCGGTCGTCGCGCTGGTTGAGCACCAGCGGCGCCAGCAGGTTGGCCGTCGTGCCTGCGGCGTCCTCGCCGGCGGTGAGCACCACGAACAGCAGCGCGTCGCCGGCCCCGGTCAGCCCCAGCAGGTCCACGTCCTCGTCGGACAGGACGGGCGCGTAGCCGGGGAAGAAGGCCCACGGCGCGGCCAGCAGCAACGACACCGCGCCGTCGAGGGACTCCAGCGAGAACAGCACGCCGGAGGACTCGAGCCCCCGCAGCCGGTACTCGCTCACCCCGGGCAGGCCCGGCAGGGGGTGCACCAGGTGCACCAGGCGTGCCTCGTCGGACGGCGGGCCGTCGGTGGTCGCGCTGTCGCTCATCGGCCCAGCCAAGCACGTCATCGCAGGAAGTCCAGCAGCGTGGGCTGGAGCACCCGGGCGGTGGCCCCGAGCGCGGCCTGGTAGGCCGTGGACTGCAGCTGCAGCTCGAGGATGGCCTTGGGCAGGTCGATGTCCTCGATCTGCGACTGGGACGAGCGCAGCGTGATGGCCGCGTCCTCCGCCTTGAGCTTGAGGTTCTCCAGCCGGTTGGTGCGGGCACCGACGTCCGACGCGGCCCCGAGCAGGCTCTCCAACGAGTCGTCGAGCTCATCGAGCCGACCGGCAGCGGGCTGGCCGGTGGCCAGGTCGGCGATGATCGCGTCGATGCGCGCGACGACGCTGTCGGCCCCCTCGCCGAAGGCGGCGCGACCGTCCACGTCGACCCGCACCACGGACTCGGCGCCGATGCGACGCTCCACCGTCCCGGTCGCGCTGCCGACGTAGGCGCCGGTGGCGTCGAACGCGCGCGGCCCGTCGGTCGTGCCCCCGAACACGGGGCGGCCCAGGTACTGCGTGTTCGACAGCTCGACCAGACTGTCCCGAACACCGCGCAGCTCGGCGGCGAGGGCGTCGCGGCCGGGCTGGCCCAGCGCACCGTTGCCACCCTGGACCGTGAGGTCGCGGGCCCGCCGGATGGCGGCCGACGACAGCTGCAGCGCGTTGTCGGCGGTGTCCAACCACGAGATGCCGTTCTCGGCGTTGCGCACGTACTGCGCCGTGGCCGCGCGTTCGGCCTTGAGCTGCATGATGTCGTTGGCCCCGATGGGGTTGTCCGACGGGCGGCTGATCTGCTTGCCGCTGGACAGCTGCTCCTGCAGCTGGGACGAACGACCCAGGGACGCCTGCAGGTTCGCATACGTCGTGTCGGCCATCGAGCGTTGCGTGATCCGGAACATCAGCGACCCACCAGTCCAGTGCGGTTGATCAGGGTGTCGAGCGCCTGGTCCACGGCGGTCAGCATGCGCGCCGACCCCTCGTAGGCGCGCTGGAACATGACCATGTTCGTGAGCTCCTCGTCGATGTCGACGCCGGAGACGGACTCGCGGGCGGCCATGACGTCCCCGACGACGACCGCCTGGGCGGTCGAACGGCGGTTCGCGGCCTGGGTCTGCGCACCGACGTCGGCGACGAAGCGGCGCCAGCCGGAGTCGGGGGAGCCGACCTGCTGGCCGATCCTGCCGAGGCGGTCGGCGACCGTGGCGTCCAGCGGTCCGCTGCCGGGAAGGGCCGCGGCGACGTGGTCGGTGTCGGTGACGGCCACGGTGAGGCCGGCGGCGGTGGTGCCGGTGAAGAACTCCCGGCCGTCGACGCCGTCCAGCCCGGCGCCGGTGACGTGCACGGCGTTGACCTGGGTCGCGACATCGGCCGCGGTGGCGTCCAGGGAGTCCATGACGCCCGGCCAGGTGGTGTTCAGGCCCACCAGGACGGCGCCGATGCGGCCGCCGGGCACGTCGACCGCGGAGCCGGCGAGCCCGGTGACGCCCACGGCGCCCCCGGCCCGGACCGCGGCCAGGTCGTCGGCGCCGCCGGCTCCGACCGCCAGCGGCGTGGAGCGCTCGCCGCGCACGATGGCGGTACCGCCGACGAACACGTCGACGGTGCCCAGCTCGCCGGTGCGGACGGTGCCGCCGGTGAGCTCGCTGAGGCGGACCACGAGGGCGTCGCGCTGGTCGAGCAGCTCGTTGGGGGCCTTGCCCGCCGCGGTCGCCTCGCGGATCGCGGCGTTCAGCTCCCCGACGGCGGCGGAGGTGTTGTTGACCTCTTCCACCGCGAGCCGCAGCGCGCTGTGCTGATCGTTCCACGCCTGGTCCACGCCGGCCGCGGCGGCGCCCAGGGAGTCGGTGACACCCCGCGCGGCCTGCAGCACCTGGGTGCGGGCGGCCTCGCTGCCGGGGTTGTTGGCCAGGTCCTGGAAGGAGGCCCACATCGTCGACAACCGGGACGTCAGCCCGGTGTCACCGGGCTCGCCCAGCGAGACCTCCAGACGGGCGTAGGCCGTGCGCTCCACGTCCATGAACTGCGCGGTGGAGCGCTCGGTCCGGACGCGGGTCGCGACCAGCTCGTCGGTGACGCGCTGCAGGTCCGTGACCCGCACGCCCGTGCCAGGGCCGTCCCAGCGCGAGAACAGCGCGGCGCCGGTGGACGTCGGGTTGGTGGGGTCCATGACCACGCGCTGGCGCGAGTAGCCGGGGGTGTTGGCGTTGGCCACGTTGGCCCCGGTGGTGTCCAGGCCGTAGCGCTGGGCCACCAGCCCGGACAGGGCGGTGTGCAGTCCTGCAAAGCTCGACATCAGAGTGCCTCGTCCACGAGTCGGCCCGCGCTCTGGCGGGGAAGGGTGCGGGATGCGGCCGGTCCGTACGTCTGGGCCGGCTCCTCGACCGAGGCCAGGGCCTCGCTGAGGCCGACCATGCCCTCGTGCAGCAGGCGGCGGTTGGCCTGCGCCAGCTCGGTGATCTCGGCCGTGAGGGTGAGGAAGGCGTCGCGGTGCGACAGGAGCATGGCGGAGTAGGGCTCGGGGGCGCTGCGGGCGATGGCGATGAGCGAGGGGCCGGCGGGCAGCCCCAGCTCCATCGCGACGACGTCGGTCTCCAGCGTGCGGACCCGCTCGGAGTCCCGGATCTGCTCCAGGACGGCCTCCACCTCCCGGGTGGCGTGCGCGAGCCAGCGGGCCCGGCCCGAGGCCAGCACCAGCTGCTCCTCCTCCAGCTTGAACAGCAGGAGCTCGAGGAGCTCACGTTCGCGCCACAGGATCCGGCAGAAGTCCGCGAGTGCCACTGGTACACCTCCCTTGGCGCCACCTGGGAGGGGCACCGAGCACGACGACGGCCTCACCGTCGTTCCCGGTGCTGTTCGGCGCGGGCGGGCGTGATCTGAGTGGTGTCGTCCGATCGGAGGACCCGTGCTCCGGGCATCACCCGTCCGGCCCACGACGTCGCCCGTTCGGCCCCTCAAGCGTCACCGGGACCGCGACGACGAACTGCGGGTGCCGAGCCATCCCTTCGCCGCCCTCCTCATGCCGGGCGCCCCCGCCGACGAGCCGTCGGCGTCCGACGTGGACGTCGATGCCCTCGTCGTCGCCAACCTGCCCCTGGTGGGCCACTGCGTCGGCGAGGTGATGTCGCGGGTCCCGTCGCACGTGGACCGCGACGACCTGGCCGGCGCCGGTGTCGAGGGGCTGCTGCAGGCCGCCCGCTCCTGGCGCCCCGACACCGGTGTCCCGTTCACCGCGCACGCCCGTACCCGCGTCCGCGGGGCGATCGTCGACGAGCTCCGCGCGACCGACTGGGCCAGCCGCGGGGCGCGCTCGCGGGCGCGCCAGGCCGCCGACACCACCGAGACCCTGACCGCGACCCTGGGCCGCACCCCCAGCGTGGACGAGGTCGCGGACGCCATGGGGGTCGCGCCGTCCCACGTGCACCGGGTCCGCGCCGAGACCCACCGCTCGTACCTGACGAGCCTGGAGGAGGTCGACGCGTCGCCCGACTCCTCCCGCAGCGTGCAGGACTCGCTGCGGGACCCCGGGATGTCGCCGGAGGACCACGTCGTCCTGGCCGAGCACCTGGGCCGGCTGCGCCGTGCCGTCGACCTGCTGCCCGACCGCGTCCGCGAGGCCGTCCGTGGCCACTACCTCGACGAGGAGCCGATGGCGTCGATCGCCGTCCGGCTGGGCGTCACCGAGTCGCGGGTGTCCCAGCTGCGGGCCGAGGGCGTCGCCATGCTCCGCGTGGCGCTTGAGCAGGTCGCCGCTGGCGACGTCACGGCGCCGGCGCAGGCCCCGGCCTCGCGCCCGGCCGCCTCCCTGCCTGTCCAGGGCGGTCGCGTCCCCAACCGGCGCGAGGCCGTCTACGCGGCCGCCGTCGCGTCCGCCGCCGACTCCCGGACCAGCATCGGGGTGGGTTCCGCCGTGCTCAGCGGCGTGCTCTCCCCCCGCGTTGCTGCGACCGGGTGACACCACCACAGACCAGGGCCTGATCCTCAGGTCCGGACCCGCACGACCGATCCACAACCTGGCCACGGAAGGCCGAGTCCACCCCGACATCACGGAGGAACACAGATCATGGGTCTTCAGATCAACAACAACATCGCGGCGTTCAACAGCTACCGCAACCTGTCCGTCACCGACGGCCAGATGAGCAAGTCGCTGGAGAAGCTGTCCAGCGGTTTCCGCATCAACCGCGCTGCTGACGACGCCGCCGGCCTGGCGATCTCCGAGGGCCTGCGCTCGCAGGTCGGCGGTCTGAAGCAGGCTGTCCGCAACGCCCAGGACGGCATCTCCGTCGTCCAGACCGCTGAGGGTGCGCTCACCGAGACGCACGCCATCCTCCAGCGCATGCGTGACCTGTCCGTGCAGGGTGCCAACTCCGGTGGCCTCAGCGAGGACGCCAAGGGCAACATCCAGTCCGAGCTCTCGCAGCTCAAGTCCGAGCTGACCCGTATCGCCGACACCACCCAGTTCAACGGCACCAAGCTGCTCGACGGCGACTACAACGGCAAGTTCCAGGTCGGCGCCAACGTCGGCGAGAGCATCAGCGTCAAGGTCGGCACCTCGATGAGCGCCAGCGGCCTGGGTGTCGAGGGCGTCGACGTGACCTCCGCCACCGCGGGTGTCGCCGTGGCCCAGACCACCGCCACCGCCAACGGCACCGCCGGTGTCGTCACCGTCGGCACCGCCGACTACGGCCTGTCGGAGCAGTTCGACGGCCTCAGCGGCTCCATCACGCTGGGCAACAAGTCCCTGGACCTGTCCACCGTCAAGTTCGACTCCGGTGCCACCGCAGCCCAGAAGCTGACCGCGGTGCAGAATGCTGCGAACGAGAAGCTGGGCGCCGGGGCCGTCACCGTGACCGAGGCGGGTGCCGGCCTGGTCTTCACGCAGGCGGCTGCTCCGGTCACCGCCGACGACACCAACTCCCTGGTGGGCTCGCAGGCGACCGGTGCCGATGGCGCCATCACCGCCATCGACGAGGCCATCAAGACGGTGTCGACCACCCGTTCCGACCTGGGTGCGCTGCAGAACCGCTTCGACCACACCATCAACAACCTCAACGTCGCGGTGGAGAACCTGTCCGCGTCGGAGAGCCGGATCCGCGACACGGACATGGCTCTGGAGATGGTCGAGTTCACGCGCACGCAGATCCTGTCGCAGGCCGGCACCGCCATGCTCGCGCAGGCCAACCAGGCGCCCCAGGGCGTCCTGTCGCTCCTCCGCTGATCCCGGTCACCACCGGAACCAGCACCTGAACCACCGCCCGCCGGGGGCCGCACCACGGCCCCCGGCGGGCGGGATCCACCTCTCCCCACGGCGCCACCTGCACCACCGCCAGCCGCAGACGCGGGTGACCGACGAGACGACAGGAGTGCCGGACCATGGGCATGTTCGGCATCGACGGCCTCTCCAGCGGCCTGGACACCACCAGCCTGATCAACCAGCTGATGCAGGTCGAGGGCATCCCGCAGCAGAAGCTGCAGCTGAACATGCGGACGCAGACCAGCAGCGTCACCGCCTACCAGATCGTCGCCAGCCGGCTGAAGTCCGCGGAGACCGCGGTCGCCGAGCTCGGCAAGGACGCCGCCTGGAACGCCAGGACCACCACGGTGACCGGGACGTCCGTCACCGCCACCACCGGCGCCGGCGCGCTGGCGGGCAGCTCGACCATCGAGGTCAAGTCCCTCGCGTCCGCCGCCCGGTCGACCTCCGTGCTCAGCTTCGGTCTCGACGACGACGTCGCGACCGCCGGGGCCACGATCACCGTGGCGACGGCCTCCGGTGACCCGGTGAGCTTCGTCGCCGAGTCGGGGTCGTTGCGCGACGTCGTGGCGGCCTTCAACGAGAAGTCGGCCGAGACCGGGGTGACCGCCGTCGCCGTCAGGGTGGGCGCGGACGCCTACAAGCTGCAGCTCCGCTCCAACGAGTCCGGTGAGGACGCGGCCTTCGAGGGCGTCACGGGCTTGAGCGCGCTCATGGGCACCGTCGACGGTGGCGCCGACGCCGTGTACGAGATCGACGGGGTCGAGGGCCGTTCGGCCACCAACTCCGTGACCGACATCCTCCCGGGCGTCACCGTCAGCCTCGCGCAGATCGGGACGAGCACGATCAACGTCGCCGCCGACAGCGGCAAGACCACGGCGGCGGTCAAGGCCATGGTCGACGCGGTCAACGCCGCGCTGTCCGACATCGAGACGCAGACCAAGAACGACCCGGCGGCCACGACGCGCGCCCCGCTGTCGTCGGACAACCAGGTCCGCGCGATCGCCGGTGACCTGCTCCGCTCGGCCGCTGACGCCCTCGGTGGGAGGTCACCCGCCGAGATCGGGATCCAGACGACGAGAGAAGGGCGGCTCGTCCTGGACGAGGCCGTCTTCGCGAAGGCCCTGGCCGACGACCCTGCGGGGACGCGGGCCATGCTGGCCCCCGCAGCCGTCACCGTCGGGGCGGTCACCACCACCCCGGACGGGCTGTCGAAGCGGCTCACCACCGTCCTGGAGCGCGCCACCAACGCCGACACCGGCACCATCACCAACGCCGTCCAGGGTCGTGAGCAGCGGGTCAAGGACCTGCAGCTGGCCATCGACTCGTGGGACCGACGACTCGAGACCCGCCGCTCCAACCTGCAGCGACAGTTCTCCGGCCTCGAGGTCGCCCTGGGCCGGATGCAGAGCCAGTCGTCGTGGCTGTCCGGCCAGCTGGCCGGCCTCAGCAACAACTGGCAGCGCTGATGAGCGCCGCCGCCTTCGGGTTCGCCACCGCGCGCACCACCACCGCCGCGCGCCTCAACCGGTTCACCGACGACGCGCTGAGCACCGCCAGCCCGTCGCAGCTGCTGGTCAAGCTGTTCGACCGGCTCGTGCTGGACATCGCGCGCGGCGAGGCCGCCCAGCGCGCCGGCCGGCACAGCGCCGCCAACGAGCAGCTGGTCCACGCCCAGGCCATCGTCGCCGAGCTCATGAGCAGCCTCGACGTCGACGCCTGGTCCGGCGGGGCCCGGCTGATGTCCGTCTACTCGTTCCTGATGAGCGAGCTCGTCAGCGCCAACGTGCAGCACGACCCCGAGCGCACGGCCGCCTGCGGCCGGATCGTCGAGCCGTTGACCGACGCATGGCGCCAGGCGGCCACCGCCGGCACTGCGGCCGTGTCGCCTGCCCGCGCCGCGGTCCTCGGCGACGCCGACGGGGTCCCCACGCAGCGCACGTCGCTGGTCGGCTGAGCCGACCGGATGATCCAGCAGCCTTCGAGGCCGGCCGCGACGGGGCACCTGTTCCACCGTCCCGACCCCCGGCCCGCCGTCGTGCGTCCCCGCACCGGGGACGACGACTTCGACCACGCCTGGCAGCGTGCCCTGGACGACCTCGAGGTCGACGTGGAGCGGGCCGAGGCCATGCTGCGCGACAGCCATGAGGACCACGGGGGCGACCAGCAGGGCGGACCTGGCCCGGACGGCGCGCCGCCGCGGGTCACGTGGACCGCGCCCCGGCTGGACACCCCCCTGCCCGACAGCATGCGCGAGCGTGCCGAGCGCATCCTGGAACGCCAGCTCCTGGTCACCGGTCGGCTCTCGACCGCCATGACCAGCTCGCGCCGGCACATGGAGGTCGTGGACCGGCTGGTCCCCTCCGACGCCCGCCCGATGTACGTCGACCAGGCGCTCTGAGCGCTGCGACACCCTGCCTCGCGGCAGGCGCGCGGGGGCGGTCGCGGCCGTCACCCGTTCGGGCGATCCACTCCGGTCGGCCCGGGGACGAAGCCCTGTGTGAGCACGGATCGCTCACTCCACAGGCCGACGGACCGGCCGCCCCGCACCGCCCCGCACCCCGGGGTCGGCATGAGGAGATCGACGAAGTGACCGAGACCGCCTCCGTGACCGGTGCTGCCCTGATGAGCGCCGTCTCCGGCCTCAGCGCCCGCAGCCGGGCCATCGCCGACAACATCGCCAACATCCAGACCCCGGGCTTCCAGTCCCGTCGGGTGGCCTTCGAGGACGCGGTCGCCAAGGCCGCCGGCTCGGGCCGCCGCGAGGTGACCGGCCACAGCCAGGCGCTGTCGCTGGAACCCACCCGGATGGACGGCAACAACGTCAACCTCGACACCGAGACCCTGCAGTCGATCGACACCGGGATGCGGTACCAGCTCGCGCTGCGCGCCATCGACGACCGCTTCGGCGTCGTCCGGGCCGCCATCCGGACGATGGGCTGACCCGGGTGTCCTCCTTCCCCGTCTTCGGCGTCGCGGGCTCCGGCGTGACCGTCTACCGCAAGTGGCTCGACGCGGTCAGCGACAACCTGTCGAACCTCAACACCGTCAACCCGGCCGGCGAGGACGCGTTCCAGGCGCGCTACGTGATGGCCCGCTCCGTGCAGTACGGCGAGGGGATCGGCGGCGCGCAGGTCGCGGGCGTCGAGCTCGGCGACCCGAACGGCCGGATGGTCTACGACCCCCAGCACCCCTACGCCGACGCCGAGGGGTACATCCGCACCCCCGACATCGACATGGCCAGCCAGATGGCGCAGCTGATGATGGCGCAGCGCGGCTACCAGGCGAACCTCGCCGTGGTCGACCGGGCCCGTGACGCCTACTCCGCCGCCATCAACGTCGGGAGGAACTCATGAGCATGCAGCCCATCGGCGCGGTCACCGGACCCGGCCCCGTCGCCCCGGTCGGCCCGCTGTCGGCGCCCCTGCCGCCCGTGGACCCCGCCGCCAGCGCGGCCGCCGGCACCGAGTTCGCCGGGGCCCTGCAGAACGCCGGCCTCGGCCAGGCCACCGTCGGTCGCCTCGACCAGGTCCAGCAGCTGCAGGCCACCGCGGACGAGCTGGCCGTGCAGGCCGTCACCGGCCAGCTCGCCGACCCGAGCCAGTACACGATCGCCGCGACCGAGGCCACGCTCGCCACCCAGATGACCGTGGCGCTGCGCAACAAGGCCGTCGACGCCTACTCCGAGGTCATGAGGATGCAGCTGTGAGCCCGCGGCAGAACGTGGTCAGCAACGACCCCCGCGTCAAGGCCACCCAGCAGGCCCGTCGGGCCCAGTCCGCCTGGAACGACCTGCCGCCCGCGCAGAAGACCATCGGCGTCGTCGTCGCGGTCGCCCTGCTCGTCGGCGCCGTCGTGTTCGTCCAGTGGCAGCGCGCCCCGCAGCTGGGCCCGCTGTTCACCGGGTTGTCCTCCGCCGACGGCGGTGCCGTGGTCGAGCAGCTGCAGGCCGCCGGGGTCCCCTACGAGCTGGCCGACGGCGGGGCCACGGTCCTGGTGCCGAGCGACCGGGTGTACGACCTGCGGCTGCAGATGTCCGCCGCCGGCCTGCCGGGCGACGACACGGGCGGTTACTCGCTGCTGGACGAGCAGGGCGTCACCGCCTCGCAGTTCCAGCAGGAGGTCGCCTACCAGCGGGCGATGGAGGGCGAGCTCGCCAAGACCATCGCCGCCATCGACGGGGTCGAGACCGCCGTGGTCCACCTCGCCATCCCCGAGAAGGACGTGTTCCTCGAGGAGAGCGACACCCCCACCGCCAGCGTGCTCGTGCAGACCGCGACCGGCACCACCCTCGACAAGGGCCAGGTGCAGTCGATCGTCAACCTGGTCTCCTCGTCCATCGAGGGCATGACGCCGGAGTCGGTCACCGTCGTCGACGCCGAGGGCTCGATGCTGTCCGCGTCCGGTGGTCCCGGCGCCGCGGCCGGCGGCGGCGAGGCGGCCGACATGACCGCCGAGTTCGAGAGCCGCGTCGCCGGGGACCTGCAGACCCTGCTGGACACCGTCGTGGGGCCCGGCAACGCCGTCGCCACCGTCACGGCGGGGCTCAACTTCGACGAGTCCGAGGCGACGACCGAGCGTTTCCTCGCCCCCGAGGAGGGCGTCCTGCCGCTCAGCCAGACCGTCGAGACCGAGGCCTACACCGGCGCCGGCAACAACGAGGCCGGGGTCCTCGGCCCGGACAACATCGCCGTGCCCAACGCCGGCGGCGCGGACTCCGCCTACGAGTCGGAGTCCAGCACGGTCAACAACGCCGTGGGCAAGGTCACCGAGCGGGTCGTTCAGGCCCCCGGCGCGGTCGAGCGGCTCAGCGTGTCCGTGGTCGTCGACCGCGATGCCGTGGCCCGCGCCGACATGCTCGCCCTGCAGGACACCGTGTCCGCCGCGGTCGGCCTGGACGCGGCGCGCGGCGACGTGGTCTCGGTGACCCAGATGCCGTTCGACGTCGGGGACGCCGACGCCGTCGCCGCCGAGCTGGAGGCCGCCGCGGAGGCGGAGGCCGCCGCGGCCCAGGAGCAGTGGATCTGGAACGCGGTCCTGGCGGTCCTGGTCCTGGTCGTCATCATCGTGACGATCGTCCTGGGCCGCCGTCGCAAGCGGACCGAGCCCGTCGACCTGGGCCTGTACGAACCGCTCGAGGAGCCCCTGCCGCCGGCGCCCCTGCCGCCGGTCCCCGCACCCCGTGAGGCCCTGCCCGCCGCCCCCGACCCCGAGGCGGAGGAGATCGCCGCGCTGCAGGTGCAGCGCGAGGAGGTCATCGACCTCGTCGACCGCGAACCGGCCGAGGTGGCCGAGCTGCTGCGCTCCTGGCTCGCCGACCGGAGGTCCTCATGACCGTCACCGACACCCCGCCGCTGTCCGTCGACCCGGGCACCGGCCGCGCACCGGTCCCGGCCGTCGACCTGTCGGGTCTGCAGAAGGCCGCCGTCCTGCTGGTCATGCTCGGCAAGGAGCGCGCCGCGAACGTCATCCGCCACCTCGGCGGCACCGACCTCGACGAGCTGGTCGCCCAGGTCGTCCGGCTCCGCGACGTCTCCCCGGCCATCGCCGGGCAGGTGCTGACCCAGTTCCACAGCCTGGCCGTCCGTCAAGGGGTCGTCGGCGCAGGGGGCGAGGGCTACGCCCGCGACATGCTCGAGCGCTCGCTGGGCAAGGAGGACGCCGGCGACGTCATGAAGCGGATCGCCAGCTCGGTCGCGGAGCGGCCGCTGAAGTTCCTGCAGGACGTCGACCCCCAGCAGCTGATGTCGATCCTGCGCGGTGAGCACCCCCAGACCCTGGCCGCCGTCCTGGTGCACCTGCGTCCGGACCAGGCGTCGGTGGTCATGGCCGGGCTGTCGGCCACCGACCAGGCCGCCGTGGCCCGCCGGCTCGCCCACACCGGCCGGTTCCAGCCGCACGCGCTCAACATCCTCCAGGAGGTGCTCAAGGCCCGGACGTCGTCCGTGCTGCCGCAGAGCACCGGTGACGTGATGACCGGTGGCGTGCAGAGCCTGGTCGACGTCATCAACCGCGCCGACGCCGCCACCGAGCGCGCCATCCTCGACGGCCTGGAGGCCACCGACCCGGCCCTGGCCGAGGAGGTCCGGGCCCGGCTGTTCGTGTTCGCCGACGTCGTCAGCCTCGAGGACCGGGCCGTGCAGATGGTGCTGCGCCAGGTCGACTCGGTCGTCCTGGCCACGGCGCTCAAGTCGGTGGCCGCCGTCGTGAGGGACAAGGTGCTGTCCAACGTGTCCGAGCGGGCGCGTCAGGACCTGGTCGACGAGATCGAGGTGCTCGGCAGCGTCCGGGTGTCCGCGGTCGAGGAGGCCCAGGCCACGATCGTCCAGATCATCCGCTCGCTCGAGGAGTCCGGCCAGATCGTCGTGAGACGGGGTGGTGACGATGAGTTCGTCTCCTGAGCTGCTCGCCCGTCGCGAGCCGGGAGTCCCCCAGGTCCGCCCGTTCGTGCCCGGCGTCGTGCCCGGTCCCACCGGTACGGCCGGCCCCGGTCGCGCCGACGGCTACGCCGCCGGGTACGCCACGGGCTACAGCGAGGGCCTGCGTCGGGCCACCGCGACCGTGGGCGCCCAGGAGGAGGCCCGCCTCGCCGCCCTCGCCGCGGAGCGGGACCAGGTCCGGACCCGGCTCGGCGACCTTATGCTGCAGCTGCGGGCCGGCGCGGTCCAGCTGCAGGAGGACGCCACCGTCGAGGTCGCCGACCTCGTCGAGGTCGTCGCGACCTGCGCCGCCGACCTGGCCCGCCAGGTCGTGCTCGACGCCGCCCCCACCGCCGACGCGCTGGTGGGCCGGCTCCGCCGGGCGCTGGACGAGGCCGAGCCCGGCGCCCCGACGACCGTGCACGTTATGCCCGACGCCGTGAGGCTGCTCGAGCGCGAGGGCGTGCTCCCCGACGGGCTGCCCACCGGGGTCGTGGTGGTCGCCGACGTGCGGCTGTCCGACGGTGACGTCGTCGTCCGGACCGGGGCCACCACGGTCACCGACCTGCTCGTGCCGGCCGTCGAGGCCGCGGTCGCCGCCATGACCGAGGTCGAGCGGTGAGCGCCGCGGCGACGGACGTCCGTCGCCTCGTGGCGCCCCGGCTGCAGCGGGCGGCCGCGGCCTCCGCGCCCAGCCGCCGCGGCCGCGTCAGCGCCGTCGTGGGCCTGGGCGTCGAGATCGACGGCGTCCGGGCCGCCCTCGGCGAGATCGTCCTGGTCGGTGACGGTGCCGCCACGGTCGAGGCCGAGGTCGTCGCCGCGCACGGCACCCGGCTGTCCTGCACGCCCCTGCACGGCACGGCCGGCCTGGCCGTCGGCGTCCCGGCCCGCGCCACCGGGACCCGTGCCCGGGTGCCGCTCGGCCGGGAGCTGCTCGGACGCGTCATCGACCCCACCGGGGCCCCGCTGGACGGCCGTCCGGCCCCCGCCACCACGCAGCTCGGTGACGTGGACGGTGCGGCCCCCTCGCCCCTGACCCGCGGTCGCATCACCTCGCGCCTGCCCCTGGGCGTCAGGGTCCTGGACGGCTTCACGCCCGTCGGACGCGGCCAGCGGATCGGCGTGTTCGCCGGGTCCGGGGTCGGCAAGTCGAGCCTGCTGTCCATGATCACGCGCAACAACGAGGCCGCCGTGACCGTCATCGCGCTGGTCGGTGAGCGTGGCCGGGAGGTGCGCCAGTTCGTCGAGGACGACCTGGGACCGGAGGGGCTCGCCCGCTCCGTCGTCGTCGTGTCCACCTCCGACGACCCGCCGCTGCTGCGGCTGCGCGCCGCGTTCGCCGCGACCCGCATCGCCGAGGGCTTCGCCGCCGAGGGCGCGGACGTCGTCCTGCTGATGGACAGCCTGACCCGGGTCGCGACCGCCCAGCGCGAGGTCGCCCTGAGCGCGGGGGAGCCCCCGGCCACCCGCGGGTTCCCGCCGTCGGTGTTCGCGATGCTGCCCCGCCTGCTGGAGCGCGCCGGCCCGCTGGCCACCGGGTCCATCACCGGCGTCTACACGGTGCTGGTCGACGGCGACGACCACAACGAGCCGATCGCCGACGCCGTGCGTGGTGTGCTCGACGGCCACGTCGTGCTGAGCCGCGCCATCGCCACGGCGGGCCGGTTCCCCAGCGTCGACGTGCTCGCCTCGATCTCGCGTCTGGCCCCCCACATCAGCACGCCGGAGGAGCTGCAGGCGGCCTCGCGGGTGCGCCGCATCCTGGCCGCGCACCGCGACGCCCGCGACCTGGTCGAGGTCGGGGCCTACGTGGCCGGCAGCAACGCCGACGTGGACGCCGCGCTGCGGCTGCAGGGGCCGGTCGAGGTGTTCTGCTCGCAGGGCCTGGCCGAGCCCGCCCCCGTGGCCGAGACGGTCCGCGCGCTGCGCGCCATCGCCGACGCGGCGGGCACGTCATGAGCCTGACCGCCCTGCTCGGGCTGCGTCGGACGGCCCGCCGCGAGGCCGAGCGCGACGCCGCCACGGCGGTCGGCGCCCGCGCCCGCGCTCAGGCCGCCCGCGCCCAGGTCGTCGGTCGCCTCACCGGCGACCCGCACCTGCTCGAGGCCGGGGGCGACCCCCGGCTGGCCCTGGCCCGCCGCGCGGGTCTGCTCGGCGACCTGTCCCGGGCCGACGACGCCCTGGTCAGCGCCCTGGCCGAGGAGGAGCAGCAGCAGGAGCTCGTCTCGCGGGCCCGGATGCGGCTCAAGGCCGTCGAGCGGCTGGAGGAACGACGGGCCGAGGAGCGGCGCGCCCGGCGCGAGCACCTGGAGGCCGCCGAGCTCGACGACGTCGTGGCCGGCCTGCGCCGTCACCGCGAGGCCGGCCGATGAGCGGCATCGCCGAGGTGCAGTCGCGGATCGCGACCATCACCTCCCGCATCGACATGCTGTCGTCGCGGACCGGGCGCGCACAGGTCGACCCGCTGCTCGCGGACTCCTTCGCGAGCTCGCTCAGCACCGCGGTCCGCAGCACGAGCGGGACCACCGGGACCGGCTCGGCGACCACGCCCCTGGCGCAGGCCCTGGGTGCCACCGGCCTGGGGTCCGGGCTCGGCGCCGCCACCGCCGCGTCCTCGGGCGCCACCGCCTCGGCTGCTGCTGCTGCTGCGTCCGCCGCCCCGTCCGGCGGGTCGTCCGGACCGACGGGGGCCGACGTGGTCGCCACCGCGCGGAAGTACCTCGGCGTGCCCTACCTGTGGGGCGGCACGGACCCCGCCAAGGGGTTCGACTGCTCCGGGCTGGTGCAGCGGGTCTTCAAGGACCTCGGCGTCAGCGTGCCCCGCACGGTCTCCGAGCAGCGCACGGTGGGTACCGAGGTGGCCTCGATGGCCGACGCGCGGCCCGGCGACCTGCTGGTCTACGACAGCAAGAGCTCGCCCAGCGGTCGTCACATCGGCATCTACGTCGGTGACGGGCAGATGCTCCACGCCCGCCGCAAGGGCACCGACGTCATGATCAGCGCGGTGTGGCCCGACACCACGACCATCCGCCGGGTCGTGCCGGCCGAGGGGGCCGCCCCCGCCGCGGCCGCCGTGCCGGCCGCGTCCGCGCGTCCGGCCTGGGCCAACGGCGCGGACCTGGGCGCGGCGTTCCAGGCCGCGACCGCACGCCACGACCTGCCCGCCGGGCTCCTGCAGGCGGTCGCCCAGCGGGAGTCGGGGATGCGTACCGACGCCGTGAGCCCGGCCGGGGCCCGCGGTCTCATGCAGCTCATGCCGGGTACGGCGCGCGAGCTGGGCGTGGACCCGATGAACCCGGTCCAGGCCATCGACGGCGCCGCGCGCTACCTGCGCCAGCAGCTGGACGCCTTCGGCACGCTCGAGCTGGCCCTCGCGGCCTACAACGCGGGCCCGGGCAACGTCCGGCGCCACGGCGGGATCCCGCCGTTCAAGGAGACCCAAGACTACGTCGCCGCGATCACCGCGGCCCTGGGACGAGGATGACCATGCGCGAGCTGACCACGACACCCGGCGCCCGAGGCGGCGCCGCCGCGATCGGCGACCTGCTGCCGGCCACCGCCGGCGCGTCCCGCCGGGTCGACGCCGGTGCGTTCGACCGGGTGCTGCGCGACGTCCGCGCGGCGGACCGGCCCGCGGCCCAGCGCCCCGACCGTGCGGCGGACCGTGCGGCGGACCGTGCGGCGGACCGTGCCGCGGACCGTGCCGCGGACCGTGCCGCGGACCGTGCCGCGGACCGTGCGGCGGACCGCGCGGCGGACCGCGCGGCGGACCGCGCGGCGGACCGTGCGGCGGACCGGGCCGAGGCGCGTCGGGCCCTGGTCCGCGACCGTGGCGCGGCCTACGAGGCCCACGAGTCGGGTGCGGTGGGCCCGGCCGTCGAGCAGCGCAGCCGTCCCGGCCAGGACCCGACGGTCACCGGACGCCCCGGGAGCCCGCTCGACCGCACCGGCGGACCGACGGACGCATCGACCCGGACCGTGCCGACCCCGGGCCACGGGGGCCCGACCGACGGCAACGCGGTCGACCCCACCACGGTCGACCCCAGCACGGTCGACCTCACCGCGGTGGACGTCGCCGCGGCGGGCACCTCCGGGTCACCCGGCGCCGTCCCGGGCTCCGCCTTTGGCGGCACGGTCGCCGCGACCGGTCCCGGCGCGGCTGGCCCCGGCTCGGCGGTCGTCACGTCGCCCGCCGGAGGGACCGGGGCGCCGACCGCGGCGACGGGCACCGCACCTCTGGCCGACGCCGCCGGGACGGTCGGTGCGCCCGGCACCGACGCGGTCACGGGCCCGACGACCGCCGCCGCGGGGGCCGCCGGTCCGGTCGGCGCCCCGGCTGCCACCGGCACCACCTCGACCGCCGCCACCGACGGTGCCACCGTCGCCGGGACCACGGACGGCGCCGAGCGGGCCGTCGCGCCGGGGACCGCGGGCTGGTCCGCCGGTTCCGCCGGGGCCACCGTCGCGAGCGCCGCGGGCCGGTCGGGGGTGCCGCCGCTCGGTACCGGTGCCCTGGGTGCCGCGCCGGGCAGCCCCACCCGGGCGACGGCGGGTGACGCCGGGCCCGCCCAGCCGACGACGGGGCCGGTCACCACCGGGCAGCCGACCACGCAGCCGGTGACCGCCGGTGGGCCGGCGCCGCTGGTGACGTCGGCCGGTGCCTCACCGGCCGCCCAGGCCGCCGCCCCCGGTGGTGCGTCCATCGGGCCGTTCACCCTGCAGCAGCTCGAGGCCGTCGCCGCCGCCACCCGGTCCCGGCTCGCCGGGGCCGCGCTGGGCGACGTCACCCGGCTCGTGCTGCACCTGAACCCCGCCGAGCTCGGTCCCGTCCGCATCACCGCGGAGCACACCGCGGCCGGCATCGACATCGGCCTGGCCGGTGGCGACGAGGCGACGCGCGAGGTCCTGCGCGGTGCGCTGGCCGACCTCCGCGAGCAGGTCGGCGACGGCCAGCCCCGTGACACCGGCTGGGGCAGCGGCGAGGGCGGGCGTCACGGCGACCGTCGCGCCGCGGGTGGCCCCGCGCCCCAGCCCTACGGGCAGCCGTTGCCCGACGTCGTGGGACGGCGGAGCCCGGACGAGGCCCCGGTCGTCACACGGGAACCGGTCACCGGACGCCGGTCGGTGGACGTCCGTGCCTGACATCCCGAGCAGCACCACCGCGAGCAGCACCACCGCGAGCAGCACCACCCCGAGCAGCACCACCCCGAGCAGCACCACCCCGAGCACCACCCCGAGCAGGGCACCGACCCTCGACCAGACAGGCGGACCACGATGACCGTGCCGACCACAGGCACCACCGGCAGCACCGTCCCGACCTGGTCGCTGGCCGACACCACGGCGCAGACCGCGCCCGCCACGACCGCCGGTTCGGACTCCCTGGGCAAGGACGCGTTCCTCAAGCTGCTCGTCGCCCAGCTGCGCTACCAGGACCCGCTGAACCCGGCCGAGGGCGCGGAGTTCATCGCCCAGACTGCGCAGTTCACGCAGGTCGAGAAGCTGCAGGAGGTCGCCGACTCCACCGCGGCCGCGCTCGGCATCCAGCAGCGCTGGGGAGCCGGGTCGACCGTCGGCCGCGAGGTCACGTTCCTGGGCGCGGGCAACGTCCCCGTCACCGGGACCGTGACGTCGGCGCTCTTCACCGCCGACCAGCCCGTCCTGCGGGTCATGACGCCCTCCGGCCCCGTCGAGGTGCCGTTCGGCCTCGTGCAGGAGCTCCGCGACCCGGTGGCCACCACGGCGCCGGTCGCCCCGGCCCCGGCGACCACCCCTGCGGCTGCGGCACCCCCGGCGGCCACCGCCCCGACCGGCACCGCCCCGGCCACCGCCTGACCTCACGACCGCTCCCCGACCTGCCCCCCGACCTGCACCGCTCCCAGACCTGCACCAGCCACGACCTCAGGAGGTCACCGTGCTCCGCTCCATGTTCAGCTCGATCAGCGGGCTCCGCTCGCACCAGACGATGATGGACGTCACCGGCAACAACATCGCCAACGTCAACACCGCCGGGTTCAAGTCGTCCCAGACGCTGTTCCAGGACACCCTGAGCCAGCTACTGCAGGGCGCCGCGGCCCCCAACGCCCAGCAGGGCGGCACCAACCCGGCGCAGGTCGGCCTCGGTACCCGTGTCGCCGGCATCAACACCAACTTCGGCCAGGGCGCCGCGCAGACCACCGGCCGGGCCACCGACCTGATGATCTCCGGCGACGGCTTCTTCGTGGTCAACAACGGCAACGAGCAGCTCTACACGCGTGCCGGGTCCTTCAGCTTCGACGCCCAGGGCCGCCTGACCACGACCGACGGTGCGCTCGTGCAGGGCTGGGGCGCCGTCAACGGGGTCGCCAACGTGAACGGCCCCCTGGGCCCGTTGACCCTGCCCATCGGCGCGCTGCTGCAGCCGACCGCCAGCACCGCCGTCACGATGGGCGGCAACCTGCCCTCGGACATCGCCGTCGGCACCGCGATCCCCACGTCGATCGAGGTCTACGACGGCCAGGGCAACGCCCGCGTCGTCAGCGTCGCCTACACCCGGGTCAACGCGACCCAGTGGAACGTGCAGGTCACCGACGGCGCCACCGTCGCCAACTCCGTCCTGAACTTCGCCGCCGACGGCACGGCCCCGGCCCCTGCCGCCGTCGTCGTGAACGGCATCACCATCGACATGGCCGGCCTGACGGGGTACGCGGGGTCGAACACCGCCGCCGCGCTGTTCCAGGACGGTGCCGCCGCCGGCACCCTGTCGTCCTTCGGTGTCGGCCCCGACGGCGCCCTCGTCGGCGTGTTCTCCAACGGCCGTCGCGAGACCCTGGGCCAGCTGGCCCTGGCCACCTTCGCCAACCCCGGCGGCCTCGAGAAGGCCGGCGGCTCGGCCTACCGCGCCAGCGTCAACTCCGGCAACGTCCAGGTCGGCGTCCCCGGCGACGGTCGGGGCACCCTGGCCGGCGGCATGCTCGAGATGAGCAACGTCGACCTGGCCCAGGAGTTCACCAGCCTGATCATCGCCCAGCGCGGGTTCCAGGCGAACAGCCGCGTCATCACCGCCTCCGACGAGATCCTCCAGGACCTCGTCAACATGAAGCGCTGACGCCCTCCCGAGCCACCGCCCCGGTCCGCTGACGGGGTGGGACCCCGGACGGGCCGCGGTCACCGCGGCCCGTTCGGCTGTCCGGGGGACACCCCCCGGACCGCCTCATCCGGTCGGGCCCGCTGCCGATCAGCACCAGGAACGACGCGCCACGGACGGCGCGCCCACCACCAGCCACGGACGGACATCGTGATCAGACTGACCAGGATCAACGGCAGCGAGTTCTCGCTGAACCCGGACCTGATCCACCGGGCGGAAGAGACCCCCGACACGGTGCTGACCCTCATCGACGGCAGCCGCTACGTCGTGGTGCAGAAGCTCGACGAGCTGATCGACCGCATCGTCGAGTACCGGGCCCGGGTGGTCGCCGCGGCCGGGGCGTTCACCCCCTCGGCCGCCGCCGAGGACCTGTCGTCCGCCGGCGTCGACGCTGACGACGAGCACCTGGTCGAGGTGGACCCGCAGGCCGCACCCGGCACCGCGGGCGGGGTCGCGGACGTCGTCCGCCTCCGGGCCAGGAGGGCCTGATGGACCTGCTCCTGATCATCGGCATGGTCCTCGGCTACGGGGCGATCGTCACCGGGGTCATCCTCGAGGGCGGCGACCCGCTCGACATGTTCTTCCTCCCGCCCATGATCCTCGTCATGGGCGGCGCCGTCGGGGTGTCGCTGGCCGGCAACACGATGAGCGACGCCCCGTACTTCGCCAAGTGCCTCGCGAGGGCCGCCACCGCCAAGGTCGTCAAGCCCAACGCGCAGCTCGACCTGATCGTCTCCCTCGCCGAGCAGGCCCGCCGCGAGGGCCTGCTGGGCCTGGAGGAGGCCGCCGCGCAGCTCGACAACCCGTTCCTCAAGGAGGCCCTCGAGCTCGCCATCGACGGCACCGACCCCGAGGACCTGCAGGAGATCCTGTTCAGCAAGATCGAGTCCAAGCGGACCCACGACAAGGTCGGCGCCAAGTTCTTCAACGACATGGGTGCCTACGCCCCCACGCTCGGCATCGTCGGCACCGTCATGGGCATGCTCCACGTGCTGAACTACCTGGACCAGCCGGAGACGCTCGGGCCCCTGATCGCGGCGGCGTTCCTCGCCACCCTCTGGGGCGTCATGAGCGCCAACGTGATCTTCCTGCCGATCGGGGCCCGGCTGAAGCGGCTCTCGGAGCTGGAGATCACCAACATGGAGGTCGTCATCGAGGGCGTCCTGGCCATCCAGGGCGGTGCGAGCCCCCGCGTGGTGGCCCGCAAGCTCGGTGCGCTCATGCCTCCGGGTACCACCAAGACCGACAAGGCCGACAAGGCCAAGGCGGCGTGACGTGGCCGGGCACAAGAAGCGCGGCGGTCACGAGGAGGAGCACGAGAACCACGAGCGCTGGCTGATCTCCTACGCCGACATGATCACGCTGCTGTTCGTGCTGTTCGTCGTCATGTTCGCCCTCAGCACCGTCGACCAGAAGAAGTTCGACGAGCTGGCCGCGGGCATGTCAGCCGGGGCCGGCGCGCCCCGGTACGTCGCCATGGCCGGTGCCGACAGCCCGTTCCCCGGGTCCGGGCAGCAGGTCGCGGCGATCGACATCGGGGTGCCACGGATGGGACCGGTCGCCGCCGCGGAGGTCGAGAGCATCGCCGACACCCTGCCCGTGGAGCGGACGGAGTCCGACCTGGCCCGCGCGGAGGCCGAGCTGAACCGGCTGGACGGCGTCGCCGAGCAGATCCAGGCGGCGTTGGCCGAGAAGGGCCTGGAGGACCGGGCCTCCTACCGCGTCACCACCGACGGCCTCGTCGTGGTGCTGGTCGCCGACGACGTGTTCTTCGCCAACGGCAGCGCCGAGATCCAGCCGGTGGGTGCGGAGGTCGTCGACGCCATCGCGCCGGCGCTCGCCCGCTCCGACGCCGCCATCAGCGCCGAGGGCCACGCCAACCACCTGCCGGTCGGGCGGGGGTCCATCTACCCGTCCAACTGGGAGCTGTCGGCCGCCCGCGCCGCGGCCGTGGTCCGCCGCCTCGTCGAGGTCGACGGCCTGGACCCGGGCCGGCTGGACGCGACCGGCTACAGCGACACCCGGCCCCTGGTGCCCAAGGACGACCCGGTGGCGATCGAGACCAACCGGCGCGTCGACCTGCTGGTCCGCTCGACGGAGTCCGCAGACGTCCGCGCCCTGCTGCCCACGCTGGAGGCGACCCGGTCGTGAACCGAGCCGAGCACCACCACCCGAGCCAGCACCCCAGCCACCACCCGAGCGACCCGGACACGACCACACAGAAGGAGGACTGACATGGCCACCGCCACCACCGACCGCAGCCTGACCCAGGGGGCCAAGGTCCCCGGACAGCGTGCGGGCGCCCCGGTCGGGGCCGACGAGGACGGCGCCCCCGCCACGAAGAGCCGCAAGAAGCTCCTGATGGGCGTCGTCGTCATGGTCGTGGCGCTGCTCGCCGCCGCCGCCGGGGGCTACTTCATGCTGACGGGCGGGGAGCCCACCCCGGAGGAGGCCGCCGCGGCCGACGTCGAGGCGGCCGCCGCGGAGGCGGAGGAGCCCGAGCCCGGCGTCATCGCCTCGCTGGAGCCGATCACCATCAACCTGGCCGACGGCCGGTACCTGCAGGTCGGCATCGCCCTGCAGCAGCCGAAGCCCGAGGAGGGCGGCTACGACGACGAGCCGGTCGACGGCAGCAAGGCGCTCGACATCCTCATCGAGAAGCTGTCCGGCAAGCCCATGTCGGACATCGCCACCGCCGAGCAGCGTGGCGCGATCAAGGCCGAGCTCGTCGAGGAGGTCTACGAGGCGTACGACCACAAGGTCTACGACATCTACTTCACGTCCTGGGTCATGCAGTGACGCCCGCCTGAACCTCCGCGCGACCCCCGCCCGACACCCGCATGACCCCCGACAGAGGCCCACTGCGCGTGCGCCGCGGGTCGTGACACGCCGGTCGCTCAAGTAGCCACCCGAACGGCCGATGTGTCTCAGGTGCGGACAGACACCGGATCCACCACCTCGGCCCGTCGCCGAGGCGACCGTGCCCGGGCGACCCCGAGCAACCCCGAGCCCTACGACTTCCGGCGACCGACCAAGCTGTCCCGCGAGCACGCCCGCGGCCTGCAGGTCGTGGCCGAGACGTTCGCGCGCCAGTGGGCCACGCAGTTCTCGACCATGCTGCGCGACGGCCAGGTGGAGCCGGGCGCGGTGACGCAGACCACGTACGGCAAGTACGTGGCCGCGCTGCCGGCCCCGTCGCTGCTCGCGGTCATCTCCTCGCCCGAGCTGAAGGACTTCGTGCTGCACGTCGAGCACGACCTGGCGATGGCCGCCGTGGACCGCCTGCTGGGCGGCCGCGGCGACGCGGAGCAGCCCGCCCGGCCCGCGACGCAGCTGGAGACCGCGCTGCTGCGCGGCCTGCTGGAGCGGGTCGTGGCCGAGCTGCCCTACGCCTTCGCGCCCCTGGGCGCCGTCACCCCCAAGCTGCAGCAGCTGGAGACCAACCCCCAGTTCGCGCAGGTCGTCGGCCCGGCCGAGGCCCTGGTCGTCATGGACTTCAGCGTCACGGTCGGCGACGTCACCGGCTCCGCCACCCTCGCCGTCCCGTACTCGTCGATGCAGCCCCTGCTCAACCCGGAGGGCACCGACGTCCGCACCGTCTCGCGGACCAACCCGGCCGCCGAGCAGGGGCTGTCCGACGTGCCCATGGAGGTCGGGGCCCGGATGCGGGGGGTCCGGATGACCTCCGACGACGTCCTGGCCCTCGCCGTCGGCGACGTCGTGCGGCTCGGCCACCAGGCCGACTCGCCCCTGCTCCTGGTGGCGGGCGAGCGTGCCTTCGCCCGCGCCGTCCCGGCCAACCGCCGCAACCGCCTCGCCTGCCTGATCGTCGACCCTCGGAAGGACCGCTCGTGACCAGCTCCTCGACCGCACGAACCGCCACCACCACCACCGGGGCGGACGCCGCGCTGGCCGCGGCGCGGGCCGCGGCCACCGTCCTCCCGCTCGGCGGCCCCGTCGAGCCCGCCACCGCGCCGCTCAGCGAGCTCGAGGGCCTCGACTCCCACATGGCGGTCACCGCCCGCTTCGCCGGGGCCGGCGAGGGCTCGGTGTCGGTTCTGCTGTCCGGCGCGGACCTGCTGGCCCTGTCCGGCGGGGTGTCCGTCGACGCCGAGTCCTGCCGCCCCGCCCTCGAGGCCGCCGCCGCGTCCCTGGGTCCCTGCACGCTGAGCGACCTGGACACCGTGTCCGGGCCCACCCTGCTGGAGCAGCTGCGGGCCGCGGGTGACCGCGCCCGCCTCGCCCGGCTCGGCGACGACCCGGCGGACGCCGTGCACGTGGCCGTCGTCGGCGACGCCGCGTCGGAGCCGGTCGCCGACCTGCCCGCCCCCCGCCGGGCCCCGGTCGGCGACGACCCGACCGCCCCGCCCGCGCGGCCCGGCCCCGTCGGCCTGCCGCTGGACGGAGCCGCCCGCAGCATGGGCCTGCTCCGCGGGGTGCACATGGAGGTCACCGCCGAGATCGGCCGCACCCGGCTGACCGTCCAGGAGCTGCTGGAGCTCGCGGCGGGCTCGGTCGTCGAGCTCGACCGCCCGATCGGCAGCCCCGCGGACCTGCTCGTCAACGGCCAGCTATTCGCCCGCGGCGAGGTGGTCGTGGTGGACGAGGACTTCGCGCTGCGCATCACCGAGATCGTCGAGTCGGACCGAGACGTCCACTGATGGACACCGCTGAGCTGCTCGTGCGCAGCATCGGCGGCCTGGTCGCGGTCCTCGGCACGGTCTGGGTGCTGGTCCGCGTCGTCAAGGCACGCCAGGGCGCGACCGGCACCGTGCCCGTCGCGCGGCTGCGCGTCGTGGCCCGGGCGTCGGTGGGGCGCCGGGCGAGCGTCGTCAGCGTCGACGCGGGCGACCGGGTGCTGGTCGTCGGGGTCACCGACGACGGTGTCCGCCTGCTCGCCGAGCAACCGGCGCTCCCCACGCCGGAGCCCGTGGTCGAGCGCATCGACCTGGACCCCGCCCCCCTGGGCGCCGCACCGGTCGACCCCGCCGTGCTGGTCCCCGGGCCGCGCTCGGGCACCAGCGGCTCCCTGGTCGACCCCGCCGTGTGGCGGCAGGTCGTCGGGACCGTCCGAGAGTGGACCGTCCGACGGTGAGCGGCGTCCACCTGGCGGTCCAGCCCCGGCCGGCCGCGGCGCCCGCCGCTGCCCCGAGGTCCCCGAGGTCCCCGAGGTCCCCGAGGTCCCCGAGGTCCCCGAGGCTCGCCCTGCTCGCGGTCCTCGCCCTCGCCGTCCTGCTGCTCCTGCTGCTGGGGCCCGCGAGCGGCGCCGAGGCCACCACCGGCCCCGAGGCCCCCACGCCGCCCAGCGCCCCCACGGCCCCCGTCGACCCGGCCGACACCCCGCCGGGCGGTTCGGTGTCGCTGGACATCAACGGCCCCAACGGCACGCCCGCGTCGGCCATCGTCCTGATCCTGGCCATCACCGGTCTGTCCGTGGCCCCGGGCATGCTGCTGATGACGACGGCGTTCACCAAGATCGTCGTGGTGCTGGCGCTGACCCGCAACGCCATCGGGCTGCAGATGACCCCGCCCAACCAGGTCCTGATCGGGCTGTCGCTGTTCCTCACGCTGTTCGTGATGACGCCCACCTTCACCGAGGTCAACGACCTCGCCGTGCAGCCCTACCTGGCGGGCGACGTCGCCGTGGCCGAGGCGTTCACCGACGGACTGCAGCCGGTCCGCGAGTTCATGCTCGCCAACACCCGGCCCGAGGAGCTCGCGCTCATCACCCGGGCCGCCGACCAGGACCTGCCGGCCAACGCCGCCGCCGTGCCCATCACCACCCTGGTGCCCGCGTTCGTGCTGTCGGAGCTGCGGTCGGCCTTCATCATCGGCTTCGTCATCTTCGTGCCGTTCCTGGTCATCGACCTGGTCGTGTCCAGCGCCCTGATGAGCGTCGGCATGATGATGCTGCCGCCCGTCATCATCTCGCTGCCGTTCAAGATCCTGCTGTTCGTGCTGGTGGACGGCTGGGGCATGATCGTGCGGGCGCTCGTCGGAAGCTACGGGTAGAGCGCCGTGACCGACGTCGTCGTCATCGAGATCGCCCTGGCCGCGCTGCTGGTCGGGGCCAAGCTCGCCGCGCCCGTGCTGCTGTCCGCCCTGGTCGTGGGCTTCGTCGTGTCCCTGCTGCAGTCGGTGACCCAGATGCAGGACCCGGCCCTGGCCTTCGTGCCCAAGCTCGTCGCGGTCGGGGTCTGCCTGCTGCTGTTCGGCAGCTGGATGATCACCGAGATCACCGTGTTCACCACGCAGCTCTACGAGCGCATCCCGGACCTCGTCCGAGGCGGCTGAGCGTGGTCGTCGACGTCCCCACCGAGTGGCTGGCGGCGCTGCTGCTCGGCTCGCTCCGGGTCGTCGGCTGGCTGATCGTGGCCCCGCCGTTCGCGGGTCGCTCCGTCCCCGGGCCGGTCAAGGCCATGCTGTCGGTCGCCCTCGCGCTGCCGCTGCTGCCGAGCCTGCGCGAGGACCTGCCTCCGCTGGAGCTCGGGCCCTACCTGGCCGCCGCTCTCGTGCAGCTGCTCGTCGGCCTGGGTCTGGGTTTCGTCTGCTACCTGCTGTTCCAGGTGTTCCGCATCGCGGGCGACATCGTCGACAACCTCGCCGGGTTCGCCATCGCGTCGGCCTTCGACCCGATGAGCCAGAGCCAGACGTCGGTGATCGGCCGGTTCCAGGGCCTGATCGCGTCCACGCTGCTGGTCGTCACCGACGGCTGGCTCATCGTGTGGAGCGGGTTCTTCCGCAGCTTCGACGTCATGCCCCTCGGCGCGCGGTACGACCCCGCGACGTTCGCCACGGCGGTGACCGAGGGCATCGGCACCATGATGCTGTCGGCGATCCAGATCGCCGCACCCATGCTCGCCGTGCTGTTCCTCGCGGACGTCGGCCTGGGTCTGGCCACCCGCATCGCCCCCCAGCTGAACGCGTTCGCCACGGCGTTCCCGCTCAAGATCCTGCTGACCATCACCCTGATCGGCTACACCTTCGTCGCCCTGCCCGGCCTGGTCGCGGCCACCGCCGAGAACATCGGCGGGACGCTCGTGCAGGTGGCCGGCTGATGTCGGGGGGCGTGGATGTCAGGTAGCAAGGACAGCGGCCAGGAGAAGACCGAGGCCCCGAGCCCGCGCAAGCTCAAGGAGGCCAAGGACCAGGGCAACAGCCCACGGACGCAGGACCTGTCGTCGTGGGCGTCGATCGCCGCCATGGCCGTCACCGCGCCGGCGGTCGTCGCCGCGGGGCACCGCGAGCTGACCGCGGTCCTGCGGCGCGCCGCCGACATGGTCGCCGACCCGGAGCCCGCGGTGGCGATGGACATCCTGGTCGACGGGACCACGTCGGCGATGCTGCTGCTGGTGCCGCTGGTGGTGGCCGCCGTGCTCGCCTCCGTCGCGGCCTTCGCGCTGCAGGGCGGGATCCACTTCGCCTGGCCCAAGCTGAAGCCCGACCTCAAGCGGCTCGACCCGATCAAGGGCATCAAGCGGATCCTCGGCCCGATGACCTGGTGGGAGGGCGCCAAGACCCTCATCAAGGCCACGGCGCTCGTCCTGGTCGCGTGGTGGGCCGTGAGCCGGATGATGCCGTCGCTGATGGGCTCCGGGGCGCTGACCCTGGGCGGCACCGTCGACACCCTGATGGGCTCGCTCGGCCTGCTCATCCAGGTGTCGGTCGCCGTCGGCGTCGTCATGGCGGCCGCCGACTTCGCGGTCCAGAAGAAGAAGTCCATGAAGGACCTCAAGATGACGCGGCAGGAGGTCCTCGACGAGAACAAGTCGACCGAGGGCAACCCGCTCATGAAGCAGGCCCGCCGCTCCAAGCACCTGCAGATGAGCCGCAACCGGATGATGTCGGCCATCGCCCAGGCCGACGTCGTGGTGGTCAACCCCACCCACTACGCGGTGGCCCTGCGCTACGAGGCCGGCTCCGGGCCGCCGCAGGTGCTGGCCAAGGGCGTGGACGGCGTGGCCCGACGGATCCGCGAGCGAGCGACCGAGCACCGCATCCCGATGGTGGAGGACGTCCCCCTGGCCCGCGCGCTGCACGCGGCCTGCGAGGTGGGGGACGAGATCCCCGGCGAGCTGTTCGAGGCCGTCGCCCACGTGCTGGCGTTCGTCATGTCCCTGCGGGTCAAGGGCAGCTCGTCGGGCCTGCACCGCGACACCCGGCGCACCGGCGACGTGCCCGACGAGGACGCCCTGCGCCGGTCCCGCCGGCTGCGTCGCCGACGTACCCCCACCGCCGCACCGGGCGCCGCGGCGGACCCCACGACGGATCCCGCCGCAGCCGCTCGGAACTCGGGCTCAGGTCCGAGCCCCACCGTGCCGAAGCAGTCTGGGCCAGGACGGCGACAGGACGGCCACGGAGCGGCCACAGGTGGATCCCGCGTACCTCGGGGGTCCCTACCGGAAGAGGTCGCGTGAAGGCGTCTGAGATCGGCCGTTACGCCGTGCCCGTCGGCGTCGTCGGCATCATCCTGCTCCTGGTCGTGCCGTTGCACCCCGCGCTGCTCGACGTCCTGATCGTGCTGAACATCGGCCTCAGCATCCTGACCCTCATGGTCGCGATGTACGTGACCCGCCCGCTGGAGTTCGCGATCTTCCCGGCGCTCCTGCTGGTCATGACCCTGTTCCGGCTCGGGCTCAACGTCGCCTCGACCCGGCTCGTGCTGCTGGACGGCTACGCCGGTGAGGTCGTCAACGCCTTCGGCGCGTTCGTCATCGGCGGGTCCCTCGTGGTCGGCCTCGTGATCTTCCTGATCCTCGTCGTCATCCAGTTCGCCGTCATCACCAACGGCGCCACGCGCGTGGCCGAGGTGGGTGCCCGGTTCACCCTGGACGCCCTGCCCGGCAAGCAGATGGCCATCGACGCCGACCTCAACTCCGGCCTCATCGACGAGGACACCGCCCGCACCCGCCGCGAGGAGGTCACGGCCGAGGCCGACTTCTACGGCGCGATGGACGGCGCCTCCAAGTTCGTCAAGGGCGACGCGATCGCCTCGATCATCATCACCGTCATCAACCTGATCGGCGGGTTCGGCGTCGGCGTCGCCCAGCGCGGCATGGCCTGGGGCGAGGCGCTGCAGACCTACTCGCTGCTGACCATCGGTGACGGACTCGTCTCGCAGATGCCGGCCCTGCTGCTGTCGGTGGCCACCGGCCTGATCGTCACCCGGGCCACCACCAAGGGCGACATGGGCACCGACGCGGCTGCCCAGCTGTTCCGCAGCAGCCGCGCGCTCTTCATCTCCGGCGGGTCGCTCGTCCTGCTGGCCCTGGTGCCGGGCCTGCCGGTCCTGCCGTTCCTCATCATCGGCTCGGTGCTGATCGCCCTCGCCGTGCGCTCGATGCGCGTCGAGCAGGCCGAGGCCGGGTCCGACGCGGAGCTGCCGGAGCTGCCCGCGGCCGACCCCGCCGAGCAGCTCGCGCAGGAGATGTCGGTCGACCCGCTGGAGGTCGTGCTCGCCACGGACCTGATCGACCTGGTGGACGTGGGCGCCGGTGGCGACCTGCTCGACCGGGTGCGCTCGCTGCGCCGCAAGGTCGCCCTGGAGATCGGGCTCGTGCTGCCGCCGGTGCGGACGCGTGACTCCCTCGACCTGGCCCCGGGCCAGTACACGATCCTCATCAGCGGCGTCGAGGTCGGCCGCGGCCAGGCGCCCGCCGGCAAGGTCCTCGCCCTCGGTGACGACCTGGACTCCCTGCCCGGCACCACGACCGTGGAACCGGTCTTCGGCCTGCACGGCAAGTGGCTGCCGGTGGAGATGCGCCACCAGGCCGAGCTGGCGGGGGCGACCGTCGTCGACCGTGCGTCGGTCCTCATCACCCACCTGGGCGAGGTCGTGCGCAGCCACGCGCCGCGGCTGCTGTCCCGCGAGGACGTCAAGGCCCTGGTGGAGTCCGTGCGGCGTGCGCACCCCGTCGTGGTCGAGGAGCTCGTGCCGAGCCAGCTCACCCTGGGCGAGGTGCAGCGCGTCCTGCGGGGGCTGCTGGAGGAGCGGGTCCCGATCCGCGACCTGGTCCGGGTGTTCGAGGCCCTCAGCGTGCGGGCCCGCACCTCCACCGACGTCGACGGCCTCGTCGAGGCCGCCCGCGCGGGTCTGGGCCCGGCCGTGGCCGACGCGTTCACCCGAGACGGCGTGCTGCGCGTCATCACGCTGGACCCGCTCATGGAGCACGAGATGGCCGAGCACGTCCGCCCCGGTGACGAGGGCCCCGTCGTCCAGCTCGACCCCGGGTCCACCGAACGGTTCCTGGACGCCCTGGGCGCCTGCATCTCCCGTGTCGACGCGCTCGGCGTCGACTACGTGCTCGTCTGCGCGCCGGGCCTCCGCTCGGCGCTGCACCGCCTGGTGGGGGTCGCGACGCCGACCCTCGCGGTGCTGTCGTACACCGAGGCCGGCCAGGCGCCCCGGGTCGAAGCGATCGGGACGGTGAGCCATGCCACGGCAGTTGCACCTTGAGGGTCCGGCCCTGGAACCCCTGCTGGAGCAGGCCAGGGCCGAGCACGGCGAGCAGGTGACGGTGGTGAGCGCCCAGCGGGTGCGCAGCGGCGGGTTCGCCGGGTTCTTCTCGCGCGAGCACTTCGAGCTCACCATCGACGTGTCGACGGGGACCGTGTCGGACGGCGCGACCAGGACCTCGTCGACCGCGCGGGCCCTGACCGCGGGTCCGGCGGGTCCGACGGGCACCGCGGGTCCGACGGGCACCGCGGGTCCGGCGGGCACCGCGGGTCCGGCGGGCACCGCGGGTCCGGCGGGCACCGGCCGCCCGGCCGGGTCCGCCGGGGACGTGCTGGCCGACCTGCTGGCCGCGGCCGACGAGGCGGACCGGGCCGACGGCGCCGGCACCTCGACCGGCGCCGGTGGCTCCGCGGCGCTCGACGCCGCCCTGGACGCGGCGCTGTTCGGCGGTCGGGGCGACGAGGTCGTCCTGGGCGCCCGTCGCCCCGGGCGCCCGCTGTCCACCGAGGGCAACGGGTTCGACGACATGCTGGCCGCGCTGCAGGCTCAGCTGCTCGGCCCCGACGCCGGCGGCGAGGTCTCCGTCCCCGAGCCCGCGCAGGACACGGCGGCGCCGACGCCCGACGCGTTCTCGCCCTGGCAGCCGGTCGTCCTGGCCGACGACACCGAGCACGGGACCCCGTCGGTCGGCAGCGTCCCCGTCCCGACCCTCGCCCCCATCAAGGTCGCCCCCTCGGCCCCCGTCACCCCGGTCAGCCCGGTCCCCTACGCCGGCACCGTCCTCATCGGTCCTCGCCGCGGCCAGCCCCTGGCCCCGACGCCCGGGCCGACCACCGCGGGGCGGACCGGCACCAGCGACCAGCTGACCGCCACGGAGCGCACCGTCACGCACGAGAGCGCCTCGAGCGCGCAGACGGTGCCGGGCGGCAGCCGCACGAGCCAGGCGGAGCGGACGGTCGTGCACGAGCGCAGCACCGCCGTCAGGCACGACACGGTGGGCGACGCGACGGTCGACACCCCGCACCACCGCGGTCCGGTGGGCCACGCCCTGCTGAGCCCCGTCGGCACCGGCGTCGAGCAGCACGCCGCGGCTGCCGACGCGGCGACCCTGTCCGCCACCGACCTCGTCGCCCTCGGCCGCCTCGTCGGGGCCGACCCCACCACGGCCGCGGTCGCCGCCGCCGAGGTCGCCACCTCCGGCTGCACCTCGATG
Source organism: Aquipuribacter aurantiacus (assembly GCF_051216895.1). Classification (NCBI taxonomy): domain Bacteria; kingdom Bacillati; phylum Actinomycetota; class Actinomycetes; order Micrococcales; family Intrasporangiaceae; genus Aquipuribacter; species Aquipuribacter aurantiacus. Next base: position 153,950 of record NZ_JBPKAO010000008.1, on the reverse strand, counting down.
CGCCTCGCGCTGCCGATGCTGGCCACCGCGCTGGCGGAGGAGGTCGCCGAGCCCGACGGGACCGACGCGACCGGCGACACCGGGGGCACGCCCGCCCTGACGGCCGGCGCCGGTGACCTGGTGCTGGTCGTCGGGTCCCCGGAACGGGTCCGCCGAGCCGCCCAGGACGTCGCCGACGAGCTCGGCACCCCGTTCCTCGCCCGCTGGTCGGACGAGACCGGGGCCCGCAGCCGCGGCGGAGCACCCACCGTCGGCGAGGGCCGCCGGCTGCCGCTCATGCGCACCCGCGCCCGGCGCGAGGGCCGACCGCTGGTGGTCGAGGTCGCCGACGAGACGCTCCGCGACACGGTCACGCCGCGGCGGGCCGGCACCGGACGGACCGACCTCATCCGCGCCACCGCACCCGACCTGGTGGTGCTGGCCGTCGACGCGGACTCCTCGGTGCGCCGGCAGGCCGCCGTGACCAGCCGGGTCGCCGACGCCTGCGAGGACCGTCCCCTGCTCCTGTCGCTCGTGGGCTGCTCCCGGGCGTCGGCCCCGCTGGTGCACTCCGGCTGGCCGGTCGTCCTGCTCGACGGGCGCCCCGCCACGGTCGGCACCTGGACCGGCGTGCTGCTCGACGCGCTGCGCTGGGCGGAGTCCGGATGAGCGTCGACGCGCGGGCGGCGGTGCTGCCCGGCATCAACACCCCCGTCCTGGTGGCCGTCCCCGAGGTCGACCACGACCTGCCCAGCCGGGTCGAGGACATCCGGGGCGACTGCATCGTGGTCGCCGCCGTCACCGTCCCCGGGCGCCCGGAGAGGCACCGCGCCGGCCAGGTCGTCACGCTGGCCTGGGCCGTCCCGCCCCGGGGGCTGATGAGCGTGGCCTGCGAGCTGGTGGAGCACGAGCGCAGCAACCCGCCGCTGTGGGTGCTGCGACCGTTCGGCCCGTTCCAGAAGCTGCAACGGCGGCGCTACGCCCGCGCCGACGTCGCGGCCCGGGCCGTCGTCTCGGGGGAGGAGTGGACCGTCGCCGGCCTGCTCGCCGACCTGAGCGAGGGCGGGGCCCGGCTGCTGCTGGACGCCGGGCACAAGGTCGGCGCCCAGGTCGGCGACACCGTCACCGTCGAGGTCTGCCTGCCCAGCGGGTCGGTCCGGACCCCGTCGCAGCTGATCGGGGTGGACACCCTGGCCGCGGGCCGGTTCCAGCTGCGGCTGCAGTTCGACCTGTCCGAGCGGGACGGCGAGCAGGTGCGTCGTGCCGTCATGCAGCGGCAGCTGGACAACCGCCGACGAGAGGACCGCTGATGAGGTTCGTCCCCGCCGTCGGGCTGCTGCTCGCCTCGCCCGTGCTGCACCAGGCCGTCACCGGTGTCCGCCCGCTGCACGAGGCGCTGCTGGTCTGGCTGGTCGCGATGCTCCTGGCCGCGGCCGGCTGGTGGCTCTGGTCGGCCGCCACCCGCCCCCCCACGTACATCCCGCTGGAGGTCGTGGCGGTGGACGACGGCCCGCGTCGGCGGCGTCAGGACGGCGAGGGCTGACCTGCGGCGGAGCCGTTCCCCTAGGCTGGCTGGATGCTGGTCCTGAGCCGACGCACCGGGGAGTCCCTCGTGATCGGGGACGACGTCGTCGTCACCGTGCTCGAGGTCAAGGGCGACGGCGGGGTCAGGCTGGGCATCGACGCGCCGCGGAGCACCCGCGTGCACCGCGCCGAGGTGTACGCGGCGGTCAAGGCGGCCAACGCCGACGCCAGCCGGGCCGGCAACGACCCGTCCGGCGAGCAGGTGGAGCAGCTGCTCAAGCTGGCCGGTCGTCGCCCGGACGGTGCCGGTGGGGCCGGCGCGGGTGCCCGTCCGGACCGTCCCGCGGGCCAGGCCCAGGACGGGTCGGCGCCCACGGGCCACTAGGCTCGCCGGGTGCGAGTCGGAGTCGTCACCTTTCCTGGGTCCCTCGACGACGGTGACGCCGCGCGCGCCGTCAGGCTGGCCGGTGCGGAGCCCGTCAGGCTGTGGCACGCCGACACCGACCTCCACGGGGTGGACGCGGTCGTGCTGCCGGGCGGGTTCTCCTACGGGGACTACCTGCGCGCCGGGGCGATCGCCCGGTTCGCACCGGTGATGACCTCGGTGGTCGAGGCCGCCCGCGGCGGGACGCCGGTGCTGGGCATCTGCAACGGGTTCCAGGTGCTGTGCGAGTCGCACCTGCTGCCGGGTGCCCTGGTCCGCAACGACCACCAGAGGTTCCTGTGCCGCGACCAGCGGCTGCGCGTGGAGTCCACGGCCACCGCGTGGACGTCCGGCTTCGAGCCCGGCGCCGAGGTCGTCGTCCCGCTCAAGAACGGCGAGGGCGGGTTCGTGGCGGACGAGGCCACGCTGGACATGCTGGAGGGCGAGGGCCGGGTGGTGTTCCGCTACCTCGAGGGCAACCCCAACGGCTCGCGCCGGGACATCGCCGGCATCTCCGACGCCACCGGCCGGGTCGTCGGGCTGATGCCCCACCCCGAGCACGCCGTCGAGCGCGGCTACGGCCCCACCACCGACGGCCTGACGATCTTCACCTCCGTCGTCGCCGGCGCCCTGGCCGGGGTCCTCGCGTGAGCGGCGGCACCTCGCGCGTCGACACCGTCACCGCGGCGGCGGCCACGCCCGACGTCGAGCAGCCGTGGGCCGACCTGGGGCTGCGGGCCGAGGAGTACGACCGGATCCGCGACATCCTCGGCCGTCGGCCCACCTCCGCCGAGCTGGCCATGTACTCGGTCATGTGGTCCGAGCACTGCTCGTACAAGTCGAGCAAGGTGCACCTGCGCCGCTTCGGCGACGCGACGCCCGCCGCGCTGGCCAACGGCTCGACGACCATGCTGGCCGGGATCGGCGAGAACGCCGGCGTGGTGGACATCGGCGACGGCTGGGCCGTGACGTTCAAGGCCGAGTCGCACAACCACCCCAGCTACGTCGAGCCCTACCAGGGGGCCGCGACCGGGGTCGGCGGCATCATCCGCGACATCATCGCCATGGGCGCCCGCCCGGTGGCCGTCATGGACTCGCTGCGCTTCGGCGCGGTCGACCACCCCGACACGGGCCGCGTGGTGCACGGCGTGGTGGCCGGCGTCGGCGGCTACGGCAACTGCATCGGTCTGCCCAACATCGGCGGCGAGGTCTACTTCGACCCCAGCTACCAGGGCAACCCGCTGGTCAACGCGCTCTGCGTCGGGGCCCTGCGCCACGAGGACCTGCACCTGGCCAACGCCACCGGCCTCGGCAACGTCATCGTGCTGTTCGGCGCCCGCACCGGCGGCGACGGGATCGGCGGGGTCAGCGTGCTGGCCAGCGAGACCTTCGACGAGGGCGGCCCCTCCAAGCGGCCCGCGGTCCAGGTCGGCGACCCGTTCCGGGAGAAGCTCCTCATCGAGTGCTGCCTGGAGCTGTTCCACGCCGGCGTCGTCGAGGGCATCCAGGACCTGGGCGGCGCGGGGCTGTCGTGCGCCACCAGCGAGCTGGCCTCGGCCGGTGACGGCGGGATGCGCGTCGCGCTGGAGAAGGTGCCGCTGCGCGACCCCTCGCTGCGCCCCGAGGAGATCCTCATGAGCGAGTCGCAGGAGCGGATGATGGCTGTCGTCCGCCCCGACCGGCTCGAGGAGTTCCTGGCCATCACGCAGCGGTGGGAGGTCGAGTCCGCCGTGCTGGGCGAGGTCACCGACACCGGCCGGCTCGAGATCACCTGGCACGGCGAGACCGTCGTGGACGTGCCGCCGCGCACCGTCGCCCACGAGGGGCCCGTCTACGAGCGGCCCTACGCCCGACCGGACTGGCTGGACGCCCGTCAGGCCGACCGCGCCGAGGACCTGCCCCGGGCCCAGGGCGGTGCGGGCCTGCGCGAGCAGCTGCTGCAGATGCTGGCCTCGCCCAACCTCTGCAGCCGTGCCTGGGTGACCGACCAGTACGACCGGTACGTGCTCGGCAACACCGCCATGGCCACCCCGGACGACGCCGGCATCGTCCGCATCGACGAGCAGACCGGGCGTGGCGTGGCCCTGGCGCTGGACGGCAACGGCCGGTTCGCGGCGCTCGACCCCTACCTGGGGGCGCAGCTGGCCCTGTCCGAGGCCTACCGGAACGTCGCGGTCAGCGGCGCGGTCCCCATCGCCGTCACCGACTGCCTGAACGCGGGCTCGCCCGAGGAGCCCGGCGCGATGTGGCAGTTCGCGGAGGTCGTCCGCGGCCTGGCGGACGCGACCGTCGAGCTGGGCACCCCCGTGACCGGCGGCAACGTGAGCTTCTACAACTCCACCGGTGACACCGCCATCCACCCGACGCCCGTGGTGGGTGTGCTGGGCGTGCTCGACGACGTCGACCGGCGGATCCCGTCGGGCTGGTCGTCGGCCGGGCAGGCGCTGTACCTGCTGGGCACCACCCGGGACGAGCTGTCCGGGTCGGCGTGGGCCGAGGTGGTCCACGACCACCTGGGCGGTCTGCCCCCGCGGGTCGACCTGGACGCGGAGCGGCTGCTGGCGGCCGTGATGCTGGCCGCGAGCCGCGACGGCCTGGTCGACGCCGCCCACGACGTGTCCGACGGCGGGCTGGCCCAGGCGCTGGTCGAGGGGTGCCTGCGCCACGGCGTGGGGGCCCGGATCTGGCTGGACGGGCTCTGCCAGCGCGACGGCGTCGACCTGACGGCGGCGCTGTTCGCGGAGTCCGTCGCGCGCGCGGTCGTGTCCGTGCCCCGCAGCGAGGAGATCCGCTTCACCGACGTCGCCACGGCTCGCGGCCTGACGCACGTGCGGATCGGGGTGACCGACGACGCCGGGGGGCCGGCCGGTCGTCCGGAGCTCGAGATCACCAACGTCGGCACCTTCGACCTGGCCGACCTGCGCAGCGCCCACGAGGCCACGCTCCCCCGCCTGTTCGGCTGAGGCGGCCCGTGACCCGCGGTGAGGTCGGCCGCGGAGGGGCCGTGGGTGGTGCTGCCGGCGGCGCCGCGGGGGCGGGGCCGCTCGGTGGAGGACCCCTGGGGGAGGGGCCGTACCCGCGCCACGTCCGGACCCGGCAGGGGCTGCGGGCCCACCGCGACGCGCGCCGCCGTGCGGCCGCGCGTCGGGACGCGGTGGACGGCGAGGAGGCCGGGCGCGACGGGCTCGACAAGGACCTCGGGCTCGACGCGGACCTCGGCGAGGGCGGGGCGGTGCCCGACGACGTCATGGCGCCCACCCGCATGGACGCCGTCACGATCCTGGTCCTGTGGGGGCTGCGGCGTGCGTTCTACCCCCTGCTCCTGGTGGGGCTGGCCTTCGCCTGGATCGCCGGGGAGGTGACCCCGGTCGCCCTGGTGCGGCTGGAGAACCCGCTCCAGCTCGTCGCGGCCTTGGCCACGCCCCTGGCCGGGATCGCCGTCGCGCTCACGGTCAGGCTGCTCGTCGGCCTGCTGGCCCTCGCGGCCGCGTTCCCCCGGACCCGCTGGGTGTCGGAGGAGGAGGCCGAGCGGGACGCGGCCGGGCACCGCAGGGGTCCCGTCCGGCGGTGGGTGGACCGGGTCTACATGACGGCCGCCTACCGCGAGCTGCGCAGCACCTGGACGGTGCGGGGGCGGGCGACCAGCCAGCTGGGCCGGTCCGGGCGGTGGCTCACGGGGCTCAACGTCCTGCTGTGGGGCGTGACGGCCGCCGCGGCGGTGGCGTTCGTCTGGGCCGTCGTGGCCACGCCCGACCTGGTCTGGCTCGCCCCCGGGGGGTAGGCGGGACGCCGTGGCCGTCGATCGAGGGCCGTCGTCGGGTGCGGAGCCCTCAGAGGGCGCGCAGCGGGAGGACCCCGGACAGGTCCGCGCGGTTGCCCGAGGCGCTGACCGTGCTGCCGGCCATGGCCTCGTCCCAGGACAGGGACCCGTCGACCAGGGCCAGCCAGGTCGCGGCGTCGGTCTCGACCACGTTGGGCGGGGTGCCGCGGGTGTGCCGGGGGCCGGCGATGCACTGCGCGACCCCGAACGGCGGCACCCGGACCTCCACGCTGCCGCCGGGGGAGACCAGGGCCAGCCGCTGCAGGGTCCACCTCACCGCCGTGGCCGTCACGGGGCGGGTCCGGTCGCCGGAACGCCAGGCCAGCACGGCCGCACGCCCCTGCGCGTCGTCGATGCGTCGGGCCACGCCCCCATCCTCGCCGACCCGCGGGCCCCGCGACGCCGGGCGCCCGACCGCCGGCCGTGGTCGGCGCGCCCCGGCCGGGCCGGTCGGGGCGCTGCCGACTAGCCTCGCCCCGTGGCCACGGACGACGAGCAGCAGCCCGACGGTGCCTCGTCCGCGTCCGGTGGTCCACCGGGCGAGCCGACCGCTCGCGAGGTCCGCGCGTACCGGACCCCCCGGTACTCGGTGTTCCTGGTGACGGGTGCGGTGCTGGGTCTGGCCGTCGGGATCGCGATCGCCCTGTACGGGGGCAGCGACGAGCCCTCGGGCAGCGCGACCGGTGCGGGCGTGCTCGGCTACTTCGCGGCGTTCGGCACGCTGGCCGGGGCGCTGGTCGCCGGCACGCTGGCGGTGGTCGTGGAGTCCCTGCTCAACCGCGGACGTCGCGGACGAGCTCGTCCTGACCGGCGACGACCTCCCGGTGGAACCCGACGGCGCTGAAGTAGGCCGCCCGGTCGGCCATCCGCCGGCTCGCCAGCAACCGGTTCAGCCCCTGCGAGGCGAGCCGGCCGTCCCCGCGGTAGACGAACGTCCCGACCGAGAAGTCCCGGAACCGGGCGGTCACGTAGTCCAGCTCGACCCGCGCGACGCCGTCCCCGCCGTCGCAGAGGACCACGACCCCGACGGTCTCGTCCCCGCGGAGCACCAGGAACGCGAGCACGCGGCAGCTGCCCGGCGGCTCCTCCCGGCGCAGCAGCTCGGCCAGGTCGAAACCGGGGTTGTGGCGCTCGACGTCCGGTCCGTGGACGAGCAGCAGGTGGGCCAGGTACTCCGAGCGGGCGTCGACGCCCACCACCTCGTAGGTGCTCTCGTCGTCACGGGTCCGCAGCAGGCGCGCCAGGTGCCAGACGTTGAGCCCGGCGATGATCGCGTTCATCGCGACCATGGGCCAGATGCCCAGCAGCGCGTTGAACACCGTGAGCACCACCGACGCTAGGAGGTTCAGCGCGCGGAAGCGGAGGACGTTGGACAGGGACAGCGACAGGATCAGGACGGCCGACCCGGCCCAGCCGAGGGCGTCGAGCCACCAGGTGCCAGGAGACATGGCGCGAAGCGTACGTCCGCGACGCGTGAGGTCCGGCCCCGGAGGTCGGGCCCACCAGGTCCGGCGCACGAGGTCGTGGCGCACGGAACCGGGTCCGGCTGCCACACTGGAGCACGTGCCACGCGGAGACGGCCGACTCAGCCATGACCTGCTCCCTGGGGAGAAGGGTCCGCAGGACGCCTGCGGGGTCATCGGGGTGTGGGCCCCCGGCGAGGAGGTGGCCAAGCTCGCCTACTTCGGGTTGTACGCGCTGCAGCACCGCGGCCAGGAGGCCGCCGGCATCGCCGTCAGCAACGGACGCCAGATCACCGTCTACAAGGACATGGGTCTGGTCTCGCAGGTCTTCGACGAGTCGAGCCTGGGCACCCTGACCGGCCACATCGCCGTCGGCCACGCCCGCTACTCCACGACCGGTGGCAGCACGTGGGAGAACGCCCAGCCCACGCTGGGCCCGACCGCCTGGGGCACCGTCGCCCTCGGCCACAACGGCAACCTGACCAACTCCGACGCCCTGCGCGAGCGCGTCATCGCCAACGAGGCCTCGGCCCGGGCCGACGGCAGCCGCAGCGGCAACAGCGAGTTCGAGCGCGGCAACACCACCGACACCGTGCTCATCACCTCGCTGCTCGCGGGCGACCCGAGCAACCGCCTCGAGCAGACCGCCCGCGACGTGCTGGCCGAGCTGGAGGGCGCGTTCTCGTTGGTGTTCATGGACGAGCACACCCTGTACGCGGCCCGCGACCGGCACGGTGTCCGCCCGCTCGTGCTGGGTCGGCTCGACCGGGGCTGGGTCGTCGCGTCCGAGACGGCCGCCCTGGACATCCTGGGCGCCAGCGTCATCCGTGACGTGGAGCCCGGGGAGCTCATCGCCATCGACGCCGACGGGCTGCGGACGTCCCGCTTCGCCCCGGCCGAGCCCAAGGGCTGCGTGTTCGAGTACGTCTACCTGGCCCGGCCGGACTCCAAGATCGCGGGCACGGTCGTGCACGGCGCCCGGGTCCGGATGGGTCGCAGCCTGGCCGACGAGCACCCGGTCGAGGCCGACCTCGTCATCCCCGTGCCCGAGTCCGGCACGCCCGCCGCCATCGGCTACGCCGACCAGTCGGGCATCCCCTACGCCCAGGGCCTGGTCAAGAACTCCTACGTCGGCCGCACGTTCATCTCGCCGTCGCAGACGCTGCGCCAGCTCGGCATCCGGCTGAAGCTCAACCCGCTGCGCGAGGTGATCCAGGGCAAGCGGCTGGTGGTGGTGGACGACTCCATCGTGCGCGGCAACACCCAGCGGGCCCTGGTCCGGATGCTGCGCGAGGCGGGGGCGGCCGAGGTCCACGTCCGCATCTCCTCCGCCCCGGTGACGTGGCCGTGCTTCTACGGCATCGACTTCGCGAGCCGGGCCGAGCTCATCGCGACCGGTCTGGCGGTCGAGGAGATCCGGGCCAGCGTGGGCGCGGACTCCCTGGGCTACCTCAGCCACGACGCGATGCTCGCCGCCACGCAGCGCCCCGTCGACGAGCTGTGCTCGGCCTGCTTCACCGGCGAGTACCCGATCGCCCCGCCGCGCACCACGACCCTGGGGGTGCCGGCCGGTCAGGGCCAGTTCGCCTTCGACGTCGAGGCCGCGCGGGTCGACGCGGCCCGCACGGGGTCCCAGGACGGCGCCCGCGGGACGGTCGTCCCGTGACCGGCACCGACGGCCGGCCGGGCCTGACCTACGCCGGGGCGGGCGTGGACACCGAGGCTGGCGACCGCGCCGTGGAGCTGATGAAGGCCGCGGTCCGCCGCACCCACGCCACCACGGCAGGCTCCTGGCCCGTGGTCGACGGCGCCGGCGGGTTCGCCGGCCTGGTGGACGCGTCGGCCCTGGTCGGGATGCGGCGGCCCCTGCTGGCCACCTCGACCGACGGCGTCGGCACCAAGGTGGCCGTCGCGCAGGCGATGGACCTGCACTCCACCGTCGGCATCGACCTGGTCGCCATGGTCGTCGACGACCTGGTGGCCTGCGGGGCGCGGCCGCTGTTCATGAGCGACTACGTGGCCTGCGGGTCGGTGGTCCCCGAGCGGGTCGCCGCGATCGTCGCCGGCATCGCCGAGGGCTGCGTGATGGCCCGGTGCGCGCTGGTGGCGGGGGAGACCGCCGAGCACCCGGGCCTGCTCGGGCCCGACGAGTACGACATCGCGGGCGCGGCGACCGGGGTGGTCGAGGCCGACGAGCTGCTGGGGCCGGAGAGGGTCACGGCCGGCGACGTCCTGGTCGCCATGGCCTCCTCGGGGCTGCACGCCAACGGCTACAGCCTCGCGCGTGCCGTGGTGGCGCGTCAGGGCTGGGCCTGGGACCACCACGTCCCGGAGCTGGGCCGGACCGTCGGGGAGGAGCTGCTCGAGCCGACCGCCGTGTACGCCGGTGTGCTGGTGGACCTGTTGGAGGCCGCGCCGGGAGCGGTGCACGCCATCAGCCACGTCACCGGCGGGGGGATCGCCGCCAACCTGGCCCGTGTCCTGCCGGTCGGGACGCACGCCGACGTCGAGCGCGGCACCTGGTCGCCGCCGGCGGTCACGCACGTGCTCGGGGACGCGGGCGGGGTGCCGGTGCTGGACCGGGAGCGGACCTGGAACCAGGGGATCGGCATGATCGCCGTCGTGGCCCCGGAGAGCGCCGAGCAGGTGGTCGCCCTGCTGGCCGCCGCCGGCACCCGGGCATGGGTGTGCGGGCGGGTGACCGGCGTCGACCCCTCGGCCCCTGTCGACGACGAGACGTCGCAGGGGACCAAGGGTGTCGACGGCGGCTCCGCCCGACTGGTCGGTTCGCACCGGTAAGGCCGACCCCTCGCGGGGTCCGCGCCTGGACCGGGCCGGATCGGATCACCTGGCGTGCAGGGCCTGACGTGCGGGCCCCTACGACGGTCAGCGGTAGGAGCTCTCCCAGTCCGCGTAGTCGTCGTCGCCTGCTTCCTCCTCAGCAGCAGGAGGCTCCGGCGGACGCGCCGGACCTTCCTTGCCTTCGGAGTGGAGCTCGTTGGCAAGCGCTGCGTAGTCGGTCTCGGGGCTGAAGTACTTCAGCTGCCGAGCGACCTTCGTCTGCTTTGCCTTCTGACGGCCGCGCCCCATGGCGTCGACCCCCTCACCTCGGTCCGGGGGGCTGGCGCACGTGGCGGGGCCCCCGGAGTACTCATCCGGTCCTCGTGGGCTCAACGGTACCTGCTCCCGGACGGTTCCCACACCCGGAGCGGGTCCTCGCAGGTGGGGCGGGGGCGCCGCGTCACCCCGCTGCCTCGCGCATCCCCCGAACGGACGATGCGGCGCTCACCGGTTCGGCGGGCCAGCACGACCCGAATGACGGTTCCACCACGGCGCGGGCTGGTTGAGAATTCTGTCCACTAGATGAGCGGTGTCCGACATATCCCCCCTTGCCGGACCGCGCTGGACCCCGAGAGGAACAGCCATGAGCACTAACCCGCGTACCGCCTCCACCGAGGACGAGGAGCTGCTGACCCCCGCGGAGGTCGCGGCCATGTTCCGGGTCGACCCCAAGACGGTGACCCGCTGGGCCAAGGCCGGCAAGCTCTCGTCCATCCGCACGCTGGGCGGTCACCGTCGCTACCGCGCCTCCGAGGTCGCCCGCCTCCGGGCCGGCATCCCCGGCCAGCGCAGCGAGGTGGCCGGCGCCTGAACCACCGGTCCCGGGGCGGCCGCCGCGCCGCCCCGGACCGTCGTCAGCTCGCTTCGCGCTTGGCCGGGGAGCGGGAGGCCGTCGTCTTCGTGGCGGCCGACTTCCTGGCCGTGGTCTTCGTGGCCGGCGTAGCCCTCTTCGCGCTCGTGGCCTTCTTCGCGGGTGCCGCGGCCGACCTCGCCGCCGTCGACCTCTTGGGCGCCGCGGTCGTCCTGGTGGCGGTCGTCTTCTTGGCGGTCGTCTTCTTGGCGGTCGTCTTGGCGGCGGTCGTCTTCTTCGCCGTCGACCTGCTCGGGGCCGCCGTCTTCCCGGCCGGGGTCTTGTCGGCGGCCGACCCCTTGGCCGTCGCCTTCCTGGCCGTCGTCCTCTTGGCCGCGGGCCTCGAGCTCTCCGCGGTGCCGGACGTCTTCCCGGATGCGGACCCGGACCCGGCGTCCGACGCCGCGTCGTCCTCGTCCGTGCCCTCGTCCACGACGGAGGAGGCGCCGCCGGTCGCGCCGCGCCGCGCCGTCCCGGTCCGCTCGACCGAGGCCCGCAACGCGGCCATCAGGTCGACGATCTGCGCGTCGCCGTCGTCCCCGCTCCGGTCGACCGGGGCGGGGCGGGCGTCGCCGTCCTCGGCCTTGGCCGCGATCAGCTCCTTGAGGGCCTCGGTGTAGCCGTCGCTGTACTGGTCGGGGTCGAAGTCCGAGGCCATCGACTCCACCAGCGACGACGCCATCGCCAGCTCCTGCGGACGCACGTCGACCTCGCCCTGCAGCACCTCGAAGTCCGCGGCGCGGACCTCGTCCGGCCACAGCAGGGTCTGCAGCACGATGACGTCGTCACGCACCCGCAGCACCGCCATGGACTCGCGCCGGCGCACCGTGATGGTGACCACGGCCATCCGGTCGGTCTCCCGCAGGGCCTCGCGCAGCAGCGCGTACGGCTTGGCGGCGCGGGCCTCGGGCTCCAGGTAGTAGGTCTTGTCGAACATGATCGGGTCGACCTGCTCGGCCGGCACGAACTCCTGGACCTCGATCTCCTGGCTGCTGCTGACCGGCAGAGAGTCCAGGTCGTCGTCGTCGATCACCACCATCTGGCCGTCGTCGGTGGTGTGGGCGCGGGCGATCTCGTCGGCCGGGACCTCCTCGCCGTCCACCGTGCAGGTCTTGCGGTACCGGATCCGCCCGCCGTCCTCCCGGTGCACCATGTGCAGGGAGACGTCGTGCTGGCTGGTGGCCGTGTACAGCTTGACCGGGACGTTGACCAGGCCGAAGGCCACGGCGCCCTTCCACATCGCACGCATGGTCCAGGGTGGCGCGCCGGGCGCCGCGGCGCCACCCTCCGACCACCGGCGCCTGTTCGTGTCGGGTGCCCCGGACCTCGGCCTCGACAGGCGGTACGGGTGCGCCGGGGGTGGGAACCTGACGTCGTGACGACCGAGGTGACCCCCATGCTGCCCGTGGCGGTGGCCGCGGACGAGCTGCCGTCGGGCCCGGCGTGGAGCCACGAGGTCAAGTGGGACGGCTACCGGGTGCTCGTACGGGCCGGCGCGGCGCGGGCCGGCGTGGGGTGGGCCGGCACAGGGCGGGGCGCGGCGAGCGTGCTGCGCCTCGACTCCCGGACCGGGCTGGACCTGACGGCGCGGTTCCCCGCCCTGGCCGACCTGCTGGACGTCGTGGCCGACGGCACCGTCCTGGACGCGGAGGTGGTCAGCATGGTCGGCGGGCGGCCCGACTTCGCGGCGTTGGCCTCCGGCGACCCCTCCGGCACGGTGCGAGCGGTGGTGTTCGACGTCCCCGTGCTGGCCGGGACCGACGTCTACCGGGAGCCCCTGCACGCCCGTCGCCAGATGCTCGCCGGGCTGGACCTGCCCGGCTGCGCCCTGCGGTCCGAGCCGTTCGCCGACGGCGAGGCCCTGCTGGCGGCCACCCGGCAGCAGGGCCTGGAGGGGGTGGTGGCCAAACGGCTCGACTCGCCCTACCGGCCGGGGGTGCGGTCGCCGGACTGGCGCAAGCACGCCCACCGCCGCCGGCGGACCGTCCTGGTGGGCGGCTGGCGTCCGGCCGAGGGCCGCTCGGCGCAGGCCGCCTCGTTGCTGGTGGGGGCCCCCGACGCCGCCGGTGACCTCCGGTTCCTGGGACGGGCCGGCAGCGGCATCACGGCGCGGTCGGGGGCCGGGCTCGCCGAGCGGCTCGGGGCGGTGTCCCTGGACGCGCCGCCCTTCGTCGATGAGGTGCTGGCCCTCGACCGGCGTGGTGTCCGCTGGTGCGGGCCGGTGGTCGCGGTCGAGGTGGCCTACCGCGAGCGGACCGGGTCCGGCCGGCTCCGGCACCCGGTCGTCCTCGGGGTGCGCGAGGACGCGCAGCCCGACCCGTGGGAGGACGCGTGAGCGAGGAGCAGACGGTCGACGTGGGGGGCCGCAAGGTCCGTCTCACGCACCTGGACCGGGTGCTGTTCCCGGCGACGGGGACCACCAAGGCCGAGGTGGTGGACTACTACGCCCGGATCGCCCACGTCCTGCTCCCGCAGCTGCGGGACCGACCGGTCAGCCGGGTGCGGTTCCCGCGGGGCGTCGGGGCGCCGTCCTTCGTGGAGAAGAACGTCCCGTCGGGGGCGCCGTCCTGGGTCCGCCGCCAGCAGCTGCACGCCGAGCCCGAGGACCCGTCGTCCACCGAGGTCGAGTTCCCGTTCCTGGACGACGTCGCCGGCCTGGTGTGGTCGGCCAACCTGTCCGCGCTGGAGCTGCACACGCCGCAGTGGACGGTCGGCCCGCGTGGCGGCTTCCGGGGCGTGGACCGGCTCGTCGTCGACCTGGACCCGGGGGAGGGTGCGGGCCTGGCCGAGTGCGCCGCGGTGGCCCACCTCGTCGCCGAGCGGCTGGGGGACGACGGCCTGCAGACCGTCCCCGTCACCTCCGGCAGCAAGGGGATGCAGCTGTACGCCCCCTGGCCCGCCGGTGCGGACGGGGAGCTGGGCCGCACCCGGGAGTACGCGAAGGCGCTCGCGGAGGGCCTGGCCCGCGACCACCGCCGCCTGGTCGTCTCCGACATGAAGAAGGTGCTGCGCCGCGGCAAGGTGCTCGTCGACTGGTCCCAGAACCACCTGGCCAAGACCACCGTGACGCCGTACTCGCTGCGGGGCCGCGAGCAGCCGCGGGTGGCGGCGCCGCGCACCTGGGACGAGGTCGGCGACGACCTGCGCCAGCTGTCGCCGGCCGAGGTGCTGGAGCGGGTCGAGACCGACGGGGACCACATGGCCGGCTGATCCGACGCGTCGGCGTGGTGAGAGGTCAGCGACCCAGCAGGGCGCCCACGGTGCCCAGCAGCGTCCGTGGGGTCAGCAGCCCCCGACCCAGCCCGAGCTCGACCAGGTCGTCGAAGACCTGGGGGTCCGCGGCGGCCGCCGCCACCCCGGCCGGGACCACCGGCAGCCGGGCCGACAGGGCCGCCGCGGCGGTGGTGTGCCGCAGGTGGCGCCCGAGGCGCTGCTGCAGCATCCGCCGGTAGGCGCGTCCGGGGTCGGGCGCGACCGCGGCGGCCCCCGCGCACGCGCCTGACAGCACCGCGTAGTAGATGCCCTCGCCGGTCATCGGGTTGATCAGCGACAGCGCGTCGCCGACCAGGAGCACCGGACCGTCGGGCTGGCGCGGACGCCGCGAGGACAGCGGCAGGTGGTGCCCGCGCCACGCCGCGCCGCCCGCGGCCGCACCGGGCAGCAGGTCCTCCAGCCGGGACATCAGGTGCTCCCGCGTCGGGGTGCGGTCGCCGCGGAGCAGCTCCCCGTAGCCCACGTTGGCGCGGCCGTCGCCGACGGGGAACGACCAGGCGTAGGCGGGCCGGTCGTCGTCGGCGAACACGATCCGCTGCTCGTCGGCCAGGTCGGGCCGGACGGGCGCGTAGCCGCGCAGCGCCAGCGCGACGTGGCCGGGCCCGTTGGGCGCCAGGCCGAGGGCCCGGCGCAGCACCGAGCCGGCGCCGTCCGCCGCGACGACGACACGGGCGTGCAGCGGGTCGTGGTCGGCGTCCAGGACGACCCCGTCGGGCTCGACGCGGACGGTCCGGACCCGCCGTCGTGCGGGCACCGCGCCCGCGGCCAGCGCGCCGGCCCGGATCCGGTCGTCGAGCACGGCCCGGGGGACGACGCGGGCGGGGCGGCTGGTCGTCCCGCTGGTGCGGCCGCCGCCGTCCACCTCGAGGTGCAGGCGCGAGACCGGCCGGTGGTCGTCCACCAGCCCCGCCAGTCCGAGGTCGGCCAGCACGTCCAGGGCGTGGGGCGCGATCCCGTCCCCGCACGGCTTGTCCCGCGGGAAGACCGAGCGGTCCAGGAGCAGGACCCGGGCCCCGGGGTCCACCCGCAGCGCCGACAGGGCCGCCGCCGAGCCGGCCGGGCCGGCCCCGACCACCACCACGTCCCACTGCCGAGCGCCCACCGGCCCAGTGTGGGTCCGGCGGCGGTCACCGGCGAGGTGGCCCGGCCCCACGCCCCGGCTGCGGGGGTGCGGCGCCGGTCAGTCCTCCGGGCGGATGTCCAGCACCGCGCCGGCCGCGTCGAGCAGGACCCGCTGCTCGCGGCCCTGCGCGTCGTAGACCTCGACCTCCCACGTCGCGCCCCCGTCGTCCTCGCGGTCGACGGAGTCCAGCCGGCTGCCGGCGCCGACCGCGTCGAGCGCGGCCTGCGCGACCTGGTCCCGGGTCAGGGCGTCGGCCTCGTCGCCGCTCTGCCACGGCGCCGGACCGCCCGCGCTGTCGCGGAACGTCAGGCCCTGCAGCTCGTAGACCTCGATGTCGTCGCCGTCGTCGTCGAACCGGCCCAGCACGACGACCTCCTGGCCGAGGAGGCCCTCGAGCTCCTGCAGCACCGGCGCCGTCGTGCCGTCGCCGTCGAAGTCGGCGACGGGCCCGGCGCCGAGCAGCCAGCCGTCGGGGCCGAGCTCCAGGTCCACCCCGGCCACCTCGAAGTCCTCCCGGTCGTCGTCGTCCCGGTCGTCGTCGTCCAGGTCGTCGTCCTCGTCGCGGGTGAGCACGCCCCGCAGCTCGTCGAGACCCTCGACCTGACGTGACGTCCGCGCGTCGGTCGAGTCGTCGGTGGCCCGGCCGGTGGGGTCGTCGGTGCTCGGGGAGGTGGAAGGAGCCGGGTCGTCCGAGGCCCCGCCGGCGGGGGAGGGGTCCGAGGCGTCGACCGTGACGGCCCCGACGCTGACGGCCTCGACCTGACGGACCTCGTCACCGTCCGAGGCGACGGCGGCGGCGACGCCGACCGCGGCCACGCCGGCGACGGCGGCGGCGATGATGACAGGTGCTGCTCGCATGGGACTCTCCTTCGCTCGGAGGGACCGGCGGCCCCTGCTCTGGACGAGAAGCCTGCTGCCCACCGATGAACCGACCCTGAGCCGTTCCTGACGGAACCCTCAGGTTGCTGAGCGTGCCGCCATCCTGCTCTCATCCCCGGGTCAGGCGCACAGGAGGATCATGTCCGGCGCGCGGGCGACCGCCGGCGCGGACCCCGTCACCGGGGTGGAGCGCTAGTCGGAGGGTGGTCCTCGTGGCCGTGCTGATCGTCGAGGACGAGCCCGGGATCACCGCGTTCGTCAAGCAGGGCCTGGAGGCGGCGGGCTTCAGCGTGATGACGGCGGCCGACGGCTGGGACGGCCTGGAGCAGGCGCAGGAGCCGGACGTCCAGCTGGTCGTGCTCGACCTGGGGCTGCCCGGTCTCAGCGGGGAGCAGGTGCTCGTCCGGCTGCGCCAGCTCCGCCCGGCGCTGCCGGTGGTCGTGCTCACCGCCAAGGACGCCGTGAGCGACCGGGTCGCCAACCTCGAGGCCGGGGCGGACGACTACGTGGTCAAGCCGTTCAGCTTCAGCGAGCTGCTGGCCCGGGTCCGTGCCCGGCTCCGACAGCCCGACCAGCCGACCGCGACGCTGCTCAGCGTGGGGGACCTGACCCTGGACGTCCGGACCCGGCAGGTCCGGGTCGGGGACGGCCAGGTGAGCCTGTCGACGCGGGAGTTCTCGTTGCTGGAGGTGCTGCTGCGCCACCCCGACCAGGTGCTGTCGCAGGCCCAGCTGCTGGACCAGGTGTGGGGCTACGACTTCGAGGGGGCCTCGAACGTCGTCGAGGTCTACGTCGGCCACCTGCGACGCAAGATCGGTGCGGCCCACATCGAGACGGTCCGCGGGGCCGGCTACCGGCTCGTCGGTCGCGCCCGATGAGCAGGGCCCCCCGATGAGCAGGGCCCCCCGATGAGCAGGGCACCCCGATGAGCAGGGCGCCGCGGTGAGGGACCGGTTGCAGGTCCGGGTCGCGGCCATCGCCGTCGTGGTCATGGTGGTGACCCTCGCGGTCGTCGCGCTGGTCACCTGGCGGCTGATCCAGGTCGCCGAGCGGGCCGACGTCGACACGACGCTGCTGGTGGAGCTGGAGGCGGCCCAGCGGGCCCTGCCGGAGGAGATCGCGGCCGCGGCCGGCATCGACGGCGTCTCCTCCCCCGTGGAGCTCCAGCGCGCCGCCCGACGGTTCCTCACCACGAACCCCGGCAGCGAGCGGCACCTGACCGCCGTGGACGTGGGCGGGGAACGGTTCGTCACCCAGGCCGGACCGGAGCCGCTCCGGGCGCTGCGGGACACGGAGACCCTGCCCGACGGCACGAGCGCCTCGGTGGTGAGCGTGAGCACGGCCGAGGGCCCCGTCCGGGTGCTGTCCTCGCCCGTGGTCGCCGACGACGGCACGGAGCTCGGGGTGGTCCGGGTCTACGGGTCGCTGGCCGAGGGACGCGCCGCGGCGGGCGACGCCCTGCTGAGCATCGCGCTGGCGGGCGGGGCAGGCCTGCTGGTCGGTGGGGTGCTGCTGTTCCTGGCCGTCGGCCGGGCGCTGCGCCCGGTGGCCGACCTGGCCGAGGCCTCGCGGGGGCTGGGACGGGGGACCCACACCCGGGTGCCCGAGCCCGAGCGGATGGACGAGGTCGGCACCCTGGCCCACGAGTTCAACGACATGGTCGACCGGCTCGAGCGGGCGGAGACCGAGCGGGGCGAGCTGCTGTCCGCGGTCTCGCACGAGCTGCGGACGCCGCTCGCCGTGGCGCGCGGCCACCTGGAGATGTTCCAGGCGTTCGGGCCCGGGGATGCCGACGCCGCGCGCGAGACGGCCGCGGTGCTCCAGCGCGAGCTGCTGCGGCTGGGCCGGATCGTCGAGGACCTGACCGCCGTCACCCGCGGCGACGAGGTCGGCGACGTGCAGCGTGAGCCGGTGTTCGCCCCCGACGTCATCGAGGCGCTGTCGCAGCGGCTGGCCGGGCTGGGGCTCGCGGACGTGGACCTGGGGGAGGCCCCGCCCGTGGTGCTGATCGGTGACGAGGACCGCCTCGCCCAGACCCTGCTCAACCTCGTGCTCAACGCCCGCACCCACACCCCGGCGGGGACCGCGGTCCGCGTCCGGGTGGACGCACCGGGCGCCTGGGTGCGCTTCGTGGTGGAGGACGACGGCCCCGGCATCGACCCCGACGTCCTGCCGCGGGTCTTCGAGCCGTTCGTCACCACCCGACCCGGCGGCGCGCGACGGACGTCCGGCCTGGGCCTCGCCGTGGTCCTCTCGCTCACCGAGGCGCAGGGCGGCACCGTGAGCATCGACCCGACCTGGCCGGGCACCCGGGTGGTGGTCCGCCTGGCGGCCGCCGAGGCCGGGTGAGGCGGGCGTCCCCGCTCAGACGATCTCGACCGGCGTGCCGAGCGGGAGCAGCTCGGCGAGGTAGGTGATGTCCTCGTCGGACAGCCGGATGCAGCCGTGGCTCACGGCCTGCCCGACGCTGCCGGCGTCCTCGGTGCCGTGCAGGCCGATCTGCCCCGGGCCGCCGCCGAAGCTGGTCAGCACCTCCGAGAACCCCGACAGCCCGTAGGCGTAGGGGCCGTACCCGGCGTTGGTCGGCTCGAGCAGCTCGGTCAGGTAGAACAGGCCCAGCGGGGTGGGGGTGTCACCGGTGCCGCTGGCCGCGGGCATCGACCGCAGCGCCTCCTCGCCGTCGTACAGCGTCAGCTCGTTGTCGGCGGTGGACATCACCAGCCGGTACGGCACCCGGGCGAGGTCGACGTCCTGGGCGCGGACGAAACCGGTCGTCCCGTTGGGGCGGACCGGCACCATCACCTCGTACCAGCCGCGGCCGGGGTCGCCGGCGAGCAGGAACGTCAGCGGAGCGCCCGTCTCGCGGGGGTTGGGCAGCTCGTGCACCACGTCCCCGCCGGGGGAGTCGTGCACCTCGACCGCGTCGACGGTGGCGGTGAGGACGTACCCCTCGTCGGGGTCGAGGGCCTCACGGCCGGGGCGGGCGCTCGGCCGGGAGGGCAGGCTCGGCCGCTCCCGGGTCGAGGGGACCACGGTCGGCTCGGCCGCGACGGAGGCCGCGGACGAGGCGGACGAGGCCGCGGATGTCGACCCCCGGTCCCCGCAGCCGGTGAGCCCGGCCAGGGCGACGACGAGGCACGCCGTGGCCAGGGCGCGACGCCGCGGGCGGGGGAGCACGATGCTCCCCCGCCCGCGGTCGGTGCGTCGGTCGATGGTGCTCAGCCCGTGAAGGACGCGCGGGCCGCGACGGGCGTGGCGACGGGCGCCTTGCCGGAGCCGCTGTCGGAGCCGGAGCCGGAGCCGCTGCCCTCACCGTCGTCGTTGCACTCGAGCGCGAACGCGGTGAGCAGCTCGAGCAGACGCTCGATGTCGAGCTCGTCGACGTAGGGGAGGAGCTCGTCGAGAGCGTCCCAGAACTCGATGTCCAGGACCTCGATGGCCTCGACGACCGTCTCGACCTCGGTGAGCACGTCCTCGGCCGCGTCGGCCGCCGCGTCCGCCGGGGCGAACTCTCCCGCCGCCGCCACCTGGGCCTCGGCCGCGAGGTCGCGCGCCGCCTCCGCCGCAGTGATCTCGTCGGGGTCCCCGCCGGTGGTGGCCTCCAGCAGGGCCGCTTCCGCGAGCCTGAGCTCCTCATCGGCGTCGTCGAGGACGGACTGCGCCGCGTCGCGCGCCGCCGCAGCGGTCTCGAACTCCTCCTCCGCTGCGTCCAGGACCTCGTACGCGGCCTCGATGTCGACCTCGAAGTAGTCCAGACCGAGCTGCTCGTAGAGGGGGACGACCTCGTCCTCGTAGGCGACGAACAGTGCGTCGACCTGGGCCTGGAGCTCCTCGCTCAGCTCCTCGTCGAAGTCGAAGACGACGTCTCCGAACTCGTCCTCCAGGGCGTCGAGCGCGGCGGTGCACTCCGCGGACCGGGCGGGGGCCGCGCTGACGGGGGCGGTGCCGACGAGGACCCCTCCCACGCTGAGCGCGGCGACCGCGAGGGTGGCGACGAAGGGGGTGAGCGGGCGGCGAGCGGCCATGGTCCGTCCTCGGGGCGAGACTCCAGGGAGGTACCGTCCTCGGTGCCCCCCGCACCCACCAGTGGTGGGCATGACCGATTCTTACCAGGCGTTCCGTCCTCGCGATACGGGAACCCGGCAGATGTCGCCTACTCGTCACCGATCCGGCGTCGGGACCGGCCCGCTGGGGGCACGAGGGGACCGGCCGACCCGCTGGGTCGGCACGACGGACGAGCATGAGGAGCAGCCCCGTGGGGAGCACGACGGACGTGTCGCTGTGGCGGCTCGCCGGTATCCGGCAGCTGGTGGCGGTCACGCTGCTGGGCTTCGTCGGCTTCGCCGCGACCCTGGCGGCGCTGCCCTGGTGGGCGGCCCAGGGTGGGGCGTCGCTGACCCAGGCGGGGCTGGTTACCACGGCCATGCTCACCACCACGGTGGCCACCCAGACGGCCGTGCCGGCCATGGTCCGCCGGTTCGGCAGCGGACGGAGCCTGGCCGCCGGCCTGCTCGCCCTCGGCCTGCCGTCCCCGCTGCTGGCCCTGACGTCCGACCTGACCCCCCTGCTGCTGGTCAGCGCCGTGCGGGGCACGGGGTTCGCCGTGCTCACCGTCGTCGGGTCGACCCTGACGTTCACGCTCGCCCCGCGAGGCCGCCACGGCGAGGCAGCAGGCATCTACGGCCTCGCCATCGGCCTCACCGGCGTCGTGGTGGTGCCCGGTGCGGTCGCGGTGGCGCAGCTCGTCGGGTTCTGGCCCGTCGCCCTGCTCGCGACGCTGCCCGTGCTCGCCGTGCCCTACGCCCTGCGGATGGCCCGGCAGCAGGACCGTGAGGTCGTCCCGGCCGGCCCGGCCCCGCGGCACGTCCAGGCGGTCCTCGCCGTCGCGGTGCCCAGCCTGCTCCTGCTCGTGGTCACGCTGGCCGGCAGCGGGCTGGTCACGTTCCTGCCGATCGAGCGACCGCTCGGCCTGCTCGCGCCGGCGGGCCTGCTGCTGTTCGGCGCGACCAGTGCGCTGTTCCGCTGGCGGGCCGGGCTCCTCGCGGACCGGGTGGGCACCGTGAGGTTGCTGCCCGCCTCCGCGGTCGTCTGCGCCCTCGGCCTGGCGGGCGTGGGGCTGGGCCTGGCCGTCGACCGCGACTGGGTGCTTCTCGCGGGCGCCGCTCTGAGCGGGGTCGGCTACGGGGCCGTCCAGAACCTCACCCTCGTCGCCGCTTTCGCCCGGGTGGAGCCCGTCGACACCCCGACGGCCAGCGCGGTCTGGAACCTGTCCTTCGACGGCGGGACCGCGGTGGGTGCCGTCGCGGTCGGCGCCCTGGCCGCCTGGCACGCGGGCGGGTCGGCGGAACCGGTCGGCATCCCCACCGCCCTCCTGGCCTGCGCGGTCCTCGTGCTCGTGGCGGCTCCGATGGGGCTGGTGCACGCGCGCACGGACCGGTCGGCGCCGGCTCCGGCCGTCTGAGGCGTACCGCGACCACGCCCGCTCGGCCGACGTCGCCGGTCGCCCGGCGCAGCAGGGCGCCCGCCCCGCCGACCGTGAGGACGGTCGGCGGGACGGGCGCCGGTGGTGCTGCGGTGCTGGTGCTGCGGTGCTGGTGCCGGGGTCAGCCGACGGGGACGAGCCGGACCTGGGCGGTGCCGGTCTGCGGCGGGATGCCCTCGGAGCCCTCGTCGGTGTAGCTGGCGACGAACACACCGCTCATCTCGTCCGTCTCGGGGTCGTGACCCTCGGGGACGGACGTGGTGATGCTGCCGGTGCAGCCGGACGCGGTGGTGATCGGGTGACCGTGCTGGTCGTGACCCACGATGTAGGTCACCTGGACGCGGTTGCAGTCCACCGGCTGGTCGTCGGTCACCTCGACCTGGAAGTGGACGGTGTCGCCGAACTCGAACGTGTCCCCCTCGACCGGGGTGACGAAGACGACCTCGGGCGCCTGCCCGCCGACCGCGATGTCGACGTACGCCGACGCGGTCTTGCCGCGGTTGCGCCCGCCGGAGTCGGTGACCACGAGCGTCGCCCGGTACCGGCCGTCGGCGTCGTAGGTGTGCGTGGGGGACATCTCGCGGCTGTCGACCGTGCCGTCGGAGTCGAAGTCCCACGCGTAGCGGAGGCGGTCGCCGTCGGGGTCGGTGGTGCCGCTGCCGTCGAACTGCACGGTCAGGGGCGAGTCGCCGGTGACGACGTCGGCCTCGACGGCCACCACGGGGCTGCGGTTGCTGTTGGGACCGGTGCCCACGTAGTCGTACCGGGACAGCTGGGCGTCGGGGTTCTGGGCGAAGTACCCGTCGCCGTACTCGAGGACGTAGAGCGCGCCGTCGGGGCCGAACTCCATGTCCATCGGGTTGTCGAAGACGAGGCTGTCGAGGACGTCGTCGATCGCGGTGACCTCGTCGCCGTCCTCGGACAGCGTGAACATCTTGATGTAGTCGCGGGTCCACTCGCCGAACAGCGGCTTGCCGGCGAACGCGGCGGGCCACGCCACCGGGGGGCGACCCTGGGTGCGGTCGCGCTTGAGGGTGGCCTCGCCGTCGTACACCGGGCCGGCCATCGGGCCGATGCCGCCGCGGCCCAGCTCCGGGAACTCCGCGCTGTCGCCGAACTGGTACTCGACCTCGGCGTCGGTGATGGGAGGCAGCTCGGTGAGCCCGGTGTTGTGGATCGAGGTGTTCGTGGGGTTCTGGCAGTCGAACGGCTCGCCGGAGGTCTCGGTGGCGAAGTCGTAGTCGACGTAGCCCAGCGTCGAGCTGACGCAGGTCGGCCAGCCGTAGTTGGCCGGCTCCTCGACGGCCATCCAGCGGCCGATGCCGGCGGGGCCGCGCTCGGGGTCCGCGGTGCGCGCATCGGGGGAGTAGTCGCCGATGAACAGCTGTCCGGTGGCCCGGTCCAGCTCGATCCGGAACGGGTTGCGCAGGCCCATGACGTAGATCTCGGGCTTGGTCAGCGCGGTGCCGGGGGCGAACATGTTGCCCTCGGGGATCGTGTAGCCGCCGCCGTCGGTGGGCGTGATGCGGAGCACCTTGCCGCGCAGGTCGTTGGTGTTCAGCGACGTGCGCTGGGCGTCGAAGGCCGGGTTGCGCCCGGGCCGCTCGTCGATCGGGATGAACCCGTCGGACTCGAACGGGTTGGTGTCGTCACCGGTCGACAGGTACAGGTTGCCGTCGTCGTCGAACACGATGTCGCCGCCGACGTGGCAGCAGATGCCCCGGGTGCCCGGCACCCGCATGATCTGCTCCTCGGTCTCGAGGTCGATCTCGTCGCCCACCAGCTTGAAGCGGGACAGCTGGATGTAGCCCTCGAAGGGCGCGAAGTCCTCCGGGGTGCCGGTCAGCGGGGCGTCGCCCTCGTTGATGCCGGGCGTGGCCGGGTCGTCGGCCGGGGTGTCGAGCTCCGGGGAGTAGTACAGGTAGACCCAGTGGTTCTCCTCGAAGTCCGGGTCGACGGCCACGCTCTGCAGCCCCTCCTCGTCGTGGAGGTACACGGGGACCTGTGCCGCGAGGGTGGTGAGGCGCGTCTCGGGGTCGTGCAGGCGCACCTGCCCGTCGCGGGTGGTGTGCAGGACGCGGTTGTCCGGCAGGACGGCCAGGTCGATCGGCTCACCGGGCGTGCGGTCGATGGTGACCTTGTCGAAGGCCGAGTCCGGGGGGACCGGGGCGTCGATCGTGGCGGCCGGGACGGCCGCCGTCGCTGGGGTGCCGGTGGGAGCCGACATCCCCGTGAGCGCGAGCGCCGCGGTTGCGAGCACGGCACCGCCCACCAGGGTTCGAGGTGCTGTCATGGGTGTCTCCTCTAGTCAACGTCGACTGTCAGGGGGAATGCCGAAACTACGCAATAGTTGCGAAAGTGGTCAAATTCCTGACAGAAGTGCGCTAGCGGGTCGACGCCCCCGGGCTGAACACCTGGTCGCTCACGAGCTGGACCGCCCCGGTGAGGCCCGCCAGGTCGCCCAGCTCCGTCAGGACCACCGGCAGGTTGCCCGTGGCCAGCGGCGGCGGGCGGCGGTAGACGACGGTGCGCACCTCGGCGAGCAGCGCGTGGCCCAGCTGCGAGACCCCGCCGCCGATGACGAGCAGCCGGGGGTTGAAGAACGACACCAGGTGGGCCAGCACCACACCCAGGTCGTGCCCGCCCTGCTTGACCATCGCGATCGAGGCCGGGTCGCCGTGAACGGCCGCGCGGCCGACGTCCGCCGCCGTGAGCACCCCGGTGGCGTCCAGGACCGCCGCGAGGGCGGGGGAGCCGCCGGCCCGGGCGGTCGCCACCGCCTCACGGGCCAGGGCCGCGCCCCCGAACACCGCCTCCAGGCAGCCCGTCCCACCGCACGCGCAGGCGGGACCGCCGTCGTCCCGCACCCGGATGTGCCCGATGTCGCCGGCGCAGCCGTCCGCACCCCGGTACAGGTGGCCGTCGACGACGATGCCGCAGCCGATACCCGTGCCCACCTTGACGAAGAGGAAGTCGCGGGCGCCCCGGGCCACACCGCCCTGCTGCTCACCCAGCGCCATCAGGTTGACGTCGTTGTCCAGCGCCACGGGGCAGCCGAGCTCACGGGAGAGGGCGTCCCTCACCGGGTAGCCGTCCCAGCCCGGCATCAGCGGCGGGGCCACCGGCACCCCGGAGTGGAAGTCGACCGGCCCGGGGACCCCGACACCCACCCCGCTGGGCCGCGTCACCCCCTGCTCGGCCATGAGCAACCGGGTCAGCTCCAGCGCCCGGGCGAGCACCTCCTCCGGACCCCGGCGCACGTCGATCGCCTCGGAGCGGCGGGCCAGGACCGCGAGCCGTCCGTCGGTGACGGCGACGTCCAGGGTGGTGGCCCGCACGTCGATCCCCACGAACCGCAGGCCGGGGTGGACGCCCACCAGCGTCGACCGGCGTCCCCCGCGCGACGCGGCCGGGCCCGCGTCGACGGCCAGCTCCAGCTCGAGCAGCCGGCCCACCTCGGCGGCCACGGTGGTCCGGGACACCTGCAGCCGGTGGGTCAGGTCGACCCTGGACATCGTCCCCTCGTCGCGCAGCAGCCGGAGCAGGGTCGCCTGGATCGCGTTCTCGGCGCGTCCGGCCAGGGGGAGGGCCATGCCGAGCAGCGTCGCACGGGGGGTGCTCGGGCGCCCGTGCGGCTCGTGCGGTCGGTGGCGCCGTCGGTGGCTCCGTCGGTGGCTCCGTCGGGGTGGAGGCACCGTCGGGGTGGAGCCGCCGGTGGGCCGGCTCGGCCCACCGGTCCCGGCTCAGCCGCGGACGACGGCCTCGATCGCCGGCACCACGGTCTCGTCCTGCAGCGACGTGGTGTCCCCCAGCGGCCGGTCGAGCAGCACGTCGCCGAGCAGGCGCCGCATGATCTTGCCCGACCGGGTCTTGGGCAGGTCGGGCACCAGGACGACGTGGGCGGGCTTCGCCACCGGGCCGATGGTGCGGGCCACGTGCGCCACCAGCTCGGCGCGGACGGCGTCGGCCGCGGCCCGCCAGGCCTGCGGGTCGTCCTCGTCCGGTCGGGTGGTCGGCACCACGAACACCGCGACCTGCTGCCCGGTCATCGGGTCGTCCACGCCCACCGCGCCGGCCTCGGCGACGAGCGGGTGCTCGACCAGCGCCGACTCGATCTCGATGGTCGACAGCCGGTGCCCGGACACGTTGACCACGTCGTCGACCCGGCCCTGGATGCGGACGTAGCCGTCGGCGTCCATCACGGCCCCGTCACCGGCCAGGAACAGACCCTGCTCGGCGAACCGGCTCCAGTACGCGTCCCGGTACCGCGCGTGGTCGCCCCACACGGTGCGCGCCATCGCGGGCCACCGGCCCCGCACCGTCAGCAGGCCGCTGGTGCCGGCGGCCACGTCGCGACCCTCGTCGTCGACGACCTGGACCGCCTGCCCGGGCAGGGCGACACCGGCCGCCCCGGGCACGCCGGGGTGCACGCCCGGCAGGGTGGACACCACGGCGGCCCCGGACTCCGACTGCCACCAGGTGTCGACCACCGGCGCCCGGCCACCGCCGACGTGGCGGTGCAGCCAGACGTACGCCTCCGGGTTGATGGCCTCGCCGACGCTGCCCAGCAGCCGGACGCTGCCCAGGTCGTGGTCGGGGCCGAAGCCCTCCGGGAAGCGCGCCATGAAGGACCGCACGAGCGTGGGGGCCGTGTAGTACACGGTGACGCCGAGCCGGTCGATGGTCTCGGGGTGCCGGGTCGGGCTCGGGTGGTCGGGTGAGCCCTCGGCCAGCACGACCGTGACGCCGTTGCTCAGCGGGCCGTACAGGACGTAGGTGTGGGCGGTGACCCAGGCCAGGTCGGCCGTGCACCACCAGACGTCGTCCGGCTTGGCGTCGAACACCGACCAGTGCGTCCAGCTGGCCTGGACGAGGTAGCCGCCCGTGGTGTGGACGACGCCCTTGGGGCGTCCGGTGGTGCCGGAGGTGTACGTGATGAACAGCGGGTGCTCGGCGTCCAGGGCGGGGGCGGTGTGCTCGGTCGGGGCGGTGCCGACCACGTCGTGCCACCACACGTCCCGGCCGCCGGTCCACGGCACGTCCGGGGTCTCGTCCCCGGTGCGGCGGACGACCAGCACGTGGGCGACGTGGTCGAGCCCGGCGACGGCCTCGTCGACCGTGTGCTTCACGGGGACCGCCGCCCCCCGGCGGTACTGCCCGTCGGTGGTCACGACCAGGCAGGCGCCGGTGTCCTGGACCCGGAACCGCAGCGCCTCGGCCGAGAAGCCGCCGAACACCAGGGAGTGCACCGCGCCGATGCGCGCGCAGGCCAGCGCGACCACGACGGTCTCGACCAGGACGGGCAGGTAGACGACCACGCGGTCGCCCGGGCCGACGCCCAGCGCCTGCAGGGCGTGCGCCGCCTGCGCGACCCTGCGCTGCAGCCCGGCGTAGGTCACCGTCTCGTGGTCGCCGCGCTCGCCGGCGAACAGCAGCGCCGGGTGCTCGCCCCGGCCCGCGGCCACGTGCTGGTCGACGCACACCTCGGCCGCGTTCAACCGGCCCCCGGCGAACCAGGTCGCTCGTGGGGTGGTGGGGTCGGCGGCGTCCGGCGGGACCCAGGCGTGGACCCCGCGCCACGGCTCGCGCCAGGGGATGCGGTGGGCCTGCTGCTCCCAGAAGGCCTCGGGGTCGCCCGGCAGCGCGGCCAGGTGCTCGGGGGTGACGTTCGCGCGGGCGGCCAGGTCGGCGGGCGGCGGGAAGCGGCGGGAGTCGTGGACCATCGACGACGAGCGTAGGCGGGCAGGAGGGCCTCGCCTCGAACACCCACCTCGGCACCGGACATCACGCGCAGGCAGGACCGGTGTCAGGGGCCACGCGGGCTCCGGTCCCGCGCAGGAGGCGAGGTAGTCACAGGGCGTCACATACCGGTGCGATTGCTGTGATACCGGCATCGGGCCCCGATCCCCTGCGGGAAGGTGGCATCACGGGCCGGCGCCCGCCTGTCCGACCTGCACAGGAGGTTCACCATGCGTCGTATGTCGCTCGCCGCCGCCGCTGTCGTGCTCGCTACCCCGCTCCTGGTGATGGCGCCGGCCAGCGCGGACCATGTCGTCGACGCCGGGGACGCCGGTTGTCGTTGGGGTGCGTACGTCAACCCCACGGGCATGGACCTGTGGGCCGCGCGCGTCAGTGTCCAACGGGACGAGGGCGGAGCCGTCGTCAGCTACACCTGCCACTTCCGCGGTATCCCGGCCGTCATCCCTGCAGAAGACCGCGATCCCCTCTTCCAGGAGGACGGCGACTGGCACCTGCCGAAGAAGGCGCTGAGGACCTCCGGGTTCACCTGCTTCGTCTACAACGACTGGGACGGCGGTGTGCAGCCGGAAGGTGATGGCGAGGGGCTGATCACCCCTGCAGGCACTGCCAGGGTCACCTGTGCGTGGCCGTCGGCGCCCGCCTCGCCCTGACCTGGGCAGGTCCACGGTCGACGCCGCCTCGGGGAGGCCCGACTCTGCCGGCCGGTCGTGAGGTCGCTCACAGGTCGTGCCGCCTGTGCACCCTCACCGCTTCCTCGCGGTGTCCGTGCTGGTCAGGGGTGTGGCCAGAGGCGGGGTCGAACCGCCGACCTTCCGATTTTCAGTCGGACGCTCTACCAACTGAGCTATCTGGCCGATGGGCGGTGTTCCTACCCACCCGAGCGACCCCGACCGGGCTCGAACCGGCGACCTCCGCCGTGACAGGGCGGCGCGCTAACCAACTGCGCTACGGGGCCTTGCTGTGGTGCTGGTCCTGCCGTGCCGGGCTTGTCAGGGCCCTTCGGTCGAGCGGGTGGTGCTGGTACCCCCAACGGGATTCGAACCCGTGCTACCGCCTTGAAAGGGCGGCGTCCTAGGCCGCTAGACGATAGGGGCGCGGGACGTTTCCGTCGTGAGCGGTTCGAGCATAGGTGCTGCGGGCCCTCCGCTCCAAACCGGTGCTCCACCTGGACCGCGGGCGACCGGGGTCACCCCCGCCGGCGGTCACGTCCGCAGCCAGGCGAGCACGGCCAGCACCCGGCGTGAGTCCGACCCCGAGGGCGGCAGGTCGAGCTTGGTGAAGATGGACCCGACGTGCTTCTCGACGGCGCCCTCGCCCACCACGAGTCGCGCGGCGATGGCGGGGTTGGACCGGCCCTCGGCCATCAGGGCCAGCACCTCCCGCTCCCGGGGGGTCAGGGAGTCCAGAGGGTCGCGTCGACGGCGGGCGAAGAGCTGGGCGACGACCTCGGGGTCCAGGACGGTGCCGCCCGCCCGGACCCGCTCCAGGGCGTCGACCAGCTGCTCCAGGCGGGCCACCCGGTCCTTGAGGAGGTAGCCGACGCCGCCCTCGCCCGAGGCCAGGAGCTCTTCGGCGTAGGCCTGCTCCACGTACTGCGACAGCACGAGGACCGCTGTCCCGGGGACCTGGCGTCGCGCCTGGACGGCAGCGCGCAACCCGTCGTCGGTGAACGTCGGCGGCATCCGGACGTCGACCACGGCCACGTCGGGGCGGTGCTGGACCACGGCCGTCACCAGGTCCGGTGCGTCGCCCACGGCCGCCACGACCTCGCACCCGGCC
Source organism: Aquipuribacter aurantiacus (assembly GCF_051216895.1). Classification (NCBI taxonomy): domain Bacteria; kingdom Bacillati; phylum Actinomycetota; class Actinomycetes; order Micrococcales; family Intrasporangiaceae; genus Aquipuribacter; species Aquipuribacter aurantiacus. The sequence continues at coordinate 124,753 of NZ_JBPKAO010000008.1, read as the reverse complement.
TCCTGGAGCAGCCGGACCAGGCCCTCGCGCAGGAGCATCGAGTCCTCGGCCAGCACTACCCGCACGGCAGCACCGCCACGACCCGGGTCGGACCGCCGTCGGGGCTGTCCACCTCGAGGCGGCCGTCGACGCCGGCGACGCGGTCGACCAGCCCGGCCAGGCCGTGCCCCTTGGCCGGGTGGGCCCCGCCCCGCCCGTCGTCCGCGACCTCCACCACGACGACCTCGCCGCCGCCCCCGGCCAGGGGGTCGTGCTCGCGACGGACGCTCACCCGGCACGAGCGGGCGGCGCTGTGCTTGGCCACGTTGGTCAGGGACTCGGCCACCACGAAGTAGGCGGTCTCCTCGACGGGCTCGGGCAGGCGCTCGACGTCCGGCAGGGCCACGTCGAGGCCGACCTGGACGGTGCACCGGCCGGCGAGCGAGGCCAGCGCCGACGGCAGGCCGCGGTCGCTGAGCACGGGCGGGGCGATGCCGCGTGACAGCGCCCTCAGCTCCTGCAGCGTCTCGGTGACCTGCTGCTCGGCCTCGCCGACCAGGTCGTCGGCCACCGAGGGGTCGTCGGCCAGACGTCGGCGGACGGTGGCGAGGTCCATCTGCAGGCGCACCAGGCGCTGCTGCGGCCCGTCGTGCAGGTCCCGCTCGAGCCGGCGCAGCGTGCTGGTGCCGGCCTCGACGACTGCGGCCCGGCTCACGGTCAGAGCGTCGACCTCCTGGCGCAACGACGCCAGCTGGGGGTTGGCCACCAGCAACCGGGCCAGACCCGCCTGGAGCGCGGCGCACCCCCGCAGCACCGGCACGAGGGTGAGGGCGAACAGCAGGCCGACGGCCAGGTTCAGCACGGAGTCCGCCCACGGCTGCTCCCAGCCGAGCAGCCGAGCCAGGCCGTCGTCGCCGTCGTCGGGCAGGAACGTCTGCCAGAACCAGTAGGTCAGCCCGCCCAGCGTCACGGCCCACCAGGTGACGGCCACGACGGACGTCAGCACCGCGACGGGGAACCCGACGACGGCGTGGAGGACGTCGAGCCACGACTGCGGGTCCTTGAGCCGGGCGAGCAGGCCCCGCCAGCCTCCTCGGCCCGGCCGACGGTGCCCGGCAGGGAGCAGGGGTCGGCCGTCGAGCAGCTGGAGCCGGGCCCGCTCGACCACCGCGAAGCCGCGGGCCATGAGCAGCGTCCCCACGGCGAGCGGGATGCCGAGCAGGGTGATGAGCAGACCCAGCGACGCCGCCAGACCGGTCACCACCAGGCTGAAGGACAGGACGGCCAGGGGCAGGCCGGCCACGACGTACAGGGTGTCCCGGCCGAGCCGGCGGACGACGGTGGTGGTCATGAGCAGCAGCCTGTCCCGAGGGGTCGGGTGCCGTCGGGCCTGTGCACCCACGACCGGAGGGTAGGGCGTGCCCCCGGGTCAGAGCAGCAGGTTCAGCCCGACGGTGAGCACGACGGAGGCGACGACGGACAGCAGGATCATGGCCAGGCAGCCGGGAGCGCCGCCCAGCGGCCTCACCCTCATGGGACTCATGCGAACGACATACCCGCGAGGGCGCGGCTGAACCCGGACGCCGGTCAGGGAGTCACCCCCAGCCGAGCTCGTGCAGGCGGTCGTCCTCGATGCCGAAGTGGTGGGCGATCTCGTGGACCACGGTGACGAGCACCTCCTCGACGACCTCCTCCCGCGAGGAGCACATGTCGAGGATCGGACCCCGGAAGATCGAGATGCGGTCGGGCAGGACGCCGGCGTACCAGCCGTCCCGCTCGGTCAGCGGCGTGCCCTCGTAGAGGCCGAGCAGGTCCTGGGGCTCGTTGTCCGGTGGGCGCTCCTCGACCAGCACGACCACGTTGTCCATCAGCCCGGCCAGCTCGGGGGGCACCTGGTCGAGGGCGTCGGAGACGGCGGCCTCGAACTCCTCGAGGCTCAGCTCGACGGTCACGACCCGGTCCCGTCGGCCGAGGTGGGCGGGTTCGTCGGCGGGCGACCGTCGGCCGGGGGACGGCCGTTCGCCGGCGGGCGACCGTCGGTGCGGGGACGTCGTCGCCACGGCGCCCGACGTCCCTCGAGCCACCACTGCAGCCGCCGGGTGACGAACGGCAGCACGAGGTAGGTCATCACCGGGATCAGGACCGCGGTGAGGGCGAGCACCCGGAGGACCAACGGCCAGTCCCCGACGAACGGCAGCAGCAACGCCTGGGCCAGCAGGTTCGTGGGCAGGAACGCCGCGAAGATGACGATGGCCTGCTTCCAGCGCGGCGGCCCGGCCGGGGCCCGGTTGCTGATGACTCGACCGCGGGGCTCGTCGAACCAGCCCTCGATCCCGGTCCGCTTCTCGACGCGGGTCTCCGAGACGATGCCGAGCGCCGAGGCGATCCACCACTCGCGCTCGCCCGAGGACTGCCAGGCGGCGAGGGACGCCTCGTCGGAGAACCGGTAGAGCATGTGCCAGTCCGTGCTGTCGGCGCCCGGTCTCACGTGCCCCGCGCCCAGGAAGCCGGGGAAGCCGGAGGCGAGGCGTTGCCCGGCCTGCACCCAGGCGGCCATCTCCGCCCCCCGCCCGGGCAGCGCCCGACGGGTGACGGTGACGGTGACCGACTCCGGCGCGGCGGTCGCGGGTTCGTTGCTCACGGGCTCAAGCGTGGCAGGCCCGCCGCGCCACCCGGACCCGGCCTCCGGGGGGGCGGTCAGTACTCGACGCGGCCGGCGGTGCGGGACCACTCGTCGAAGGGGGCGGTCCGCTCGGGGAGGTCGACGGAGCGGACGGGTACCGACCAGTGCTCGCGGGGCTGGGCCATCGCGTCGTAGAACGCGAGGTCGTCGAACCCGGCGGTCGCGGCGTCCTCGCGGGAGGCGGCGAACCACATCGAGTCCACCCGCGCCCAGAGGCCCGCGGTCAGGCACATCGGGCAGGGCTCGCAGCTGGCGAGCATGACGCAGCCCGACAGGTCGAACGTGCCCAGCGCGGCGCCGGCGGCCCGGAGCGCGACCACCTCGGCGTGCGCGGTGGGGTCGTTGGCGGTCGTGACCTGGTTGGCGCCCTCGGCGACCGGGACCAGGACTCCGTCCTGCAGCCTGGCCACGACCGCGCCGAACGGCCCGCCGCCCTGGCCGACCGACGCCACCCCGAGCTCCACCGCGCGGGCGAGCAGGGCGTGGGTGCCCGCCGGGGGTTCTGTCGTCATGGCGCCCGGGACGGTCGTCAGGTACGGGTCGCTCGTCATGTCCCCGACGGTAAACCCGGTCAGGGCGGTGGGAGCGCGTGATCCCGCAGGTGGGTCTGCATGAGCGCCACGAGGGGGCCGACGGTCAGGTCGACGTGTCGGTGCGCCTCGCCGGTCGCGACGGTCCAGGGCTCGTCCGGCGGTCGCGCCGGTCGCCAACGGTCCGCCGGCACGGCGAGGTCGAGCACCGGGTGCCGCCAGCGGGGTGGGTCCCCGGTCGGGTCCGTGCCGGTGACGACGTCGGTGTCGGTGTCCGGGGCCCTGGCGGTGCCGGTGCCGCGGTCCGTACCGGTGCCGCGGTCCGTACCGGTGACGGTGTCCGCGCCGGTGTCGGGACCCGGGTCGGGGGCGGTCTCCGTGGTGAGGTCCGCGTCGAGGTCGTCGAACAAGCGGCGGGCTCGGTGGTGCTGCACAGGGCGCGGTGTCCGCGTCGGGTCCACCCACCGGGGTGGGGTGACCATGAGCTGCCCGTCGTCCACGGTGATCAGCCAGGAGCCCGCGTGGACCGCCGTGTGGTGGCCGGGGCAGAGCAGGCAGAGGTTGCGCAGGTCGGACGGTCCGCCTGCACTCCACGGGACGACGTGGTGGGCGTCGCAGTGCGTCGCTTTTGCGCCGCAGCCGGGGATGATGCAGCCGCCGTCCCGGGCCTCCAGGGCCCGGCGCTGGGCCAGGGTGACCAGGCGGTGCGTGCGGCCGACGTCCAGCGGGCCCGCCGAGGGGTCCATCACCACGCGCTGCAGGACCGCGTCGCAGGCCAGCCGGGTCGCCTCGCAGTGGCTCAACGACTCGCCGCTCTCCAGGAACGCCAGCCCGGTCGAGGCGTCGACCAGCTGCGCGGGCGTGACGTGGACGACGATGCGGGGCCGCTCGCCGCGTCGGGGGACGGCCACGCCCAGCGCCGTCTCGCAGACCGCACCGAGCGCGTCGGCCCGCCGCTGCCGTGCGGTGCGCCGGTCGGGGTCGCCGTCGGCGCCGACGGTCGGGGCGCTGTGCTGGTCCAGGGCGGTGCGGAACGTCGCACCGGTGACGGCGTCGAGCTGGAACGACCCGACCACCATGCCGGTGTCGTCGGTGTGGAGGTCGACGAACCGACGCTGGTGCGCGTGGACGTCGAAGCGCTCCTCACGCTCGGGGACCAGTCGCGTCAGCAGCCGTGCGGCCTCCTTCTTCATGCCGGCGGGGCCGGTGCCGTCGGCCGCCTCCTGCAGGTGCTCGACCATCCGCGCCGGCGCACCCGGGCGCTCCAGCACGTGCGACGGGATGTGGTCCAGGCAGGTGACGGCGACGTCCAGGTGCGCCCGGCTCGTGAGGCCCCCGGCCAGCATGTCCGCGAAGGGTTCCAGCGGCGCGCCCGGCCCGGTGGCGCGGGCGGCGGCGACGTCACGCCGCGCCTGCCCCGCGTCGAGCAGGCACGCCGTGCGCAGGAACCCCTCGGGCGTCGTGGCGACGGGCGAGGCGGTCGCCACGCCCCGTTCGTCCACCTGGCGCACCAGGGCGAGGTGCAGGGCCTCGACCTGGGCCTTCAGGGCCGCGACCCGACGGACGGCTTCCAGGACGGCGACGTCCTGGGTCTGCCAGGTGACGGCGGCGACGGCATCGGCGACCGCGGCGGAGGCGGTGTCGATGGCACGGTGGAGGGGCTCCTCACCTGCGGCCGGACCGGTCGTGGTCACCATGGGAGGAACGTACGGAGACCCCCGGACACAACCCGTGGGTCGTGGCCGAGGGTCTCCGCGACGGGGGCGCGTCCGGTGCGCCTCAGCGGCGCGCCACCCCCGTCGGTCCCGGTCGTGCGGTCAGCGGCAGGCGACCGGGGTGGCGTCGACCAGGCTGTGGTTGGACCGGCCGTCCAGCAGCAGCGGGATGACGGTCTTGGCCGGCTGCGCCATCGACACGACCCAGCCCGTCGAGGACTGCGTCACGGCGATGTCGTGCAGCGCCAGGGTCTCGTCCAGCTCGGCGTGCTGGTCGCCGGTCAGGACGTAGGAGCACGGCGGGTCGACCACGCGGGTCGGGTCCGGCTCGTCGTTGTCGGCACCGTCGAAGTAGATGACGCCGGTGCCGGACCGGCCCTCGGCCGTGGCCCGGGCCTCGGCCGCGCGGGTCTGCGCCACCAGCCGCTCCCGCTCCTCGCGGAGCATGTCGAGCGTCCCCTCGATCCCGACCACCTGCGACTCGACGCGACGGTTGTTGTTGGCGACCACGCCCACGCCGTCGAAGTCGTTGACCAGGGACTCCACGAGCAGTCCGGCCGTGTGGCGCAGGCCGGTCGCGTTGCGCAGGATGCGCTCGTCCTGGTCGCCCGCGACCTGGCGGACGGGTTCGCCCGTGGCGGGGTCGTAGTAGATGCCGTACTCACCGGTGGTGAACCCCGCGTCGACCACCGCGGTGTCGACGTACTCGAGGGTGAGCTGCCGGGCCAGGTCGTAGACGCCGTCGTCGACGTTGAGGTTGCGCGGCCACAGGTGGATGAACTCGCGGTTGTACAGCGTCCGGTTGCCGCCGTACTCGTGGGCGTCGTGGAGGATCTCCGGGTCGTAGTCGCGGGTGAGCTCCGCGATCAGCCGCGCCTCGGTCGTCGCCAGCGAGATGTGGTCGCGGTTGATGTCGATGCCCTCGGAGTTCGCGCGGGTGTTGGCCGCCCGGCCGTCCGGGTTGACGGTCGGCACGTACATCACCGTGGACCGCTGGAGCAGCTGCGCGTCGGCCCGGTCGGTCGAGAACGCCAGGTCGCGGATGGACTCCAGGCAGCCCTCGCGCCCGGCGGGCTCGTTGCCGTGCTGCAGGCACAGCACCAGCGCGCTGGAGCCCCGGGAGACCTGCTCCTGGGAACGGTCGTCGCCGTTGGTGACCGTGACCAGGTGGATGGGCCGGCCCTGAGCGGTGGTGGCGACCTGCTCCAGCGTCACGCGGTCGCTCAGCGCGGCGACCTCCTCGAGGAACTCGTACTCCTGCTCGAGGGTGGTCCACGCGGCGCCGCCGCTGTCCTCGAACCCGGTGGTGGGGGCCGCGACGTCCTGCGCGGAGGCCGGAGCGCTGGTCGCAGCCAGGACCAGGGGGACGGCGACGGCCAGGGCGAGGCCGGCGGTCAGAGCGGGTGCGCGTCTCATGGGGCTCCTTCGATGGGATGGGGAAGGGGGACCCGTTGACCCAACCCGGCCCGAGGTCAGGAGTCAAGGCGATAGGTGAGTCGTGGACAACCCAGGTGTCAACGTCATCCGGAGTTTTGGTGAGATACCCCCTAGGGGTAGGAGTAGCATCGTCGTCATGGCCCTCGAGAGCACCACCGACCAGGACGCCGAGCCGCGCCTCGCGCCTCCCACGTCACCTCCCGCCTACGTCGCCAGCGGCGACAAGGCCAAGGTGCTGCAGCGGTTGCGTCGCATCGAGGGCCAGGTGCGCGGGTTGCAGCGGATGGTCGACGAGGACACGTACTGCATCGACGTCCTCACGCAGGTGTCCGCCACCACCGCGGCCCTGCGGGCGGTCGCGCTGCAGCTGCTGGACGAGCACCTGCACCACTGCGTCAAGCACGCGGTCGAGGACGACGACCACGCCGACGCCCGGATCGCCGAGGCATCTGCCGCGGTCGCCCGGCTCGTCCGGTCCTGACCACCGAGCCCGCACCCCCACCGAGCGCGGACCCACCGAGCCCGCACCGACCGACGTGGCCCGCCTCCCGGGAGCCACCCACCCCAGACCGAAGGACACCCTGAGCATGAGCGCCACCACCACCCTCCACGTCGCCGGCATGACCTGCGACCACTGCGTCTCCGCCGTCACCGAGGAGCTGAGCGCCCTGCCCGGCGTGAGCGACGTCAGCGTCGACCTGGTCGTCGGGGGCACGACCCCGGTGACCGTCCTGAGCGAGCAGCCCCTGGACGAGGCCGCGGTCGCGGCCGCCGTCGACGAGGCGGGCTACGAGCTGGTGCGCTGATGAGCGCCCCCGTCGTTCTCGAGATCTCCGGCATGACCTGCGCCTCGTGCGCCATGCGGATCGAGAAGAAGCTCAACCGCATGCCCGGCGTCGAGGCCAGCGTCAACTACGCGACCGAGAAGGCCACGGTCCGCCTGCCCGAGGGCACCGACGTCGCCGCCGCCGTCGCGACGGTCGAGAAGACGGGCTACGGCGCCACCCTGCCGGCCCCCCTCCGACGCGACGAGGACGAGGGGGACGCGCCCGCCGAGGACCACGAGACCGCGTCGCTGCGCCAGCGCGCGCTCATCAGCACCGCGCTCGCCGTCCCGACGCTCGTGCTGTCCATGGTCACCGCGCTGCAGTTCGACAACTGGCAGTGGCTGGTCCTCACCATGGCCGCACCCGTCGCGGTGTGGGGTGCCTGGCCCTTCCACCGGGCCGCGGTGGTCAACGCCCGCCACGGTGCGGCGACGATGGACACGCTGATCAGCATCGGGGTCACCGCGGCGTTCGCGCAGTCGCTCTACGCGCTGTTCTTCGGGATGGCGGGCATGCCCGGCATGACGATGGAGCTGCGCCTGGTCACCGAGCCCGGCGCGGGCGGCAACGAGATCTACCTCGAGGTCGCCGCGGTCGTCACGGCCGCCGTGCTGGTCGGCCGCTGGCTGGAGGCACGCGCGAAGAACAGGTCCGGGGCGGCGCTGCGCGCGCTGCTGGACCTGGGGGCCAAGGACGTCACGCTGCTGCCGGACGGCGTGGGCTCGACCCGTGAGGAGCGCGTCCCGGTGGAGCGGCTGCAGGTCGGGGACCTGTTCGTCGTCCGCCCGGGCGAGACCGTCGCCACCGACGGGGTCGTCGTCGACGGCACCAGCGCGGTGGACGAGGCCATGCTCACCGGTGAGCCCGTGCCGGTCGAGACCGGTCCCGGTGACACCGTGACCGGGGCCACCACCAGCACCGACGGCCGCCTGGTGGTCAGGGCCACCCGCGTCGGCGGTGACACCCGGCTGGCGCAGATGGCCCGTCTGGTGGAGTCGGCGCAGTCGGGCAAGGCCGAGGTGCAGCGGCTCGCCGACCGGGTCTCCGGGGTGTTCGTCCCGGTCGTGCTCGTCATCGCCCTGCTCACCCTCGTGGGGTGGCTGGTCTGGGGCGACGACCCCACGGCGGCGTTCACGGCCGCCGTGGCCGTGCTCGTCATCGCCTGCCCCTGCGCGCTCGGTCTCGCGACCCCCACCGCGTTGCTGGTCGGCACGGGACGCGGCGCGCAGCTCGGGGTGCTGATCAAGGGGCCGGAGGTGCTGGAGTCCACCCGTCGGGTCGACACCGTCGTGCTGGACAAGACCGGCACCATCACCACCGGTCGGATGCGTCTGGTCGACGTCGTGGCCGCGCCCGAGGAGGACGCGACCGAGGTGCTGCGTCTCGCGGCGGCGCTCGAGCTCGGCAGCGAGCACCCGATCGCCCGGGCCGTGGTCGACGCCGCGCAGCAGCCGCTGCCCGCGGTCGACGGCTTCGCCTCCCGGCAGGGTCTCGGCGTGGCCGGCACGGTCGACGGTCACGCCGTCGTCGTCGGACGTCAGGCGTGGTTGGCCGACGAGTGGTCCCAGCACCTCGACGGCACGCTGCGGGCCGCGGTCGACGACGCGCACGACGCGGGCCGCACGGTGGTGGCCGTCGGCTGGGACGGCCGCGCGCGGGGTCTGCTCGTGGTCGCCGACACCATCACCGCGACCGCGGCCCAGGCCGTCGCCGAGCTGCGCGCGCTCGGCCTGCGGCCGCACCTGCTGACCGGGGACAACCTGTCCGCCGCACGCACGGTCGCCGCCCAGGTGGGCATCGACCCCGACGACGTCCGCGCGGAGGTCATGCCCGAGGACAAGCTCGAGGAGGTCCGTCGGCTGCAGCGCGAGGGCCGGGTCGTGGCCATGATCGGGGACGGCGTCAACGACGCGGCCGCGCTGGCCGCGGCCGACCTGGGCATCGCCATGGGGACCGGGACCGACGTGGCGATCGAGGCCAGCGACATCACGCTGGTCCGGGACGACCTGCGGGCCGCGGTCGACGCGGTCCGGCTGTCACGGGCGACGCTGCGCACGATCAAGGGCAACCTGTTCTGGGCCTTCGCCTACAACGTGGCGGGGATCCCGCTCGCCGTCGCCGGCCTGCTCAACCCGTTGCTCGCCGGGGTGGCGATGGCGGCGAGCAGCGTCTTCGTGGTGACCAACAGCCTCCGGCTGCGCCGCTTCCGCAGCGTCGGCTGACACTCGGCCGTCATCGGCCGACACCGGTGGTCGAGGTGGCGCGTGCGCCCCGGACGCGGGGCGTACAGTTCCCCCCACGACAGGGGAGCGCCACCAGGCGCTGAGAGTGCGGGCGACCGCAGACCCTCGAACCTGATCCGGTTAGCACCGGCGGAGGTAGTCGAGTCTCGACCCGTCGACGGCACCGCTGCGTCGACGGGTCCCCCTCCTGGAGACCCTGGGAGGACGCATGAGCACCACGGAGAACAAGGCGGGGACCGACCCCGCGCACCAGCCCGCGCACCAGCCCGCCGACCACCCGACGCCCGGCACGGGCGCTGGCCCGGGCAGGAGCGCCGGCCCTCGCACGACCGACGGGACGGCGCGGACCAGCCTCCCGCCGCTGACCGGCCGCACCCGGGCCGTGCTCGTCGTCGGGGTCCTGGCCAGCCTGCTGGCGGGCGCGGCCGTCGTCGCCGTCGGGCTGCCCGCGGGCAGCGAGGTGTTCGGCACCCCGCTCGACGAGCTGACCGTGCCGGTCGGGATGCTGGTGGCGCTGCTGGGCATCAGCGTCCTGGGTGCCGCGACCGCCCGGCAGGCCTGGCGCGTCGTCGACATCGTCGTGGCCGCCGTGCTCGGCGTCGCGGGCGGACTGCTGTTCGTGGTCTGGAACATCGGCCCCTACGCCGTCGTCGGTCCGCTCCTGGCGCCACCGGTGAGCGCCCTCGTCGTCGGGGTGTGGCTGCTGCCCGGGGTGCTGGGCGGGCTCGTCATCCGCAAGCCCGGGGCCGCCATGTTCACCGAGCTGGTCGCGGCCGCCCTGAGCGCCGTGATCGGCAACCAGTGGGGCTTCGCGACCGTCTGGTACGGCCTGCTGCAGGGCCTCGGCGCCGAGGTCGTCCTGGCCGTCCTGCTCTACCGCTACTGGCGGCTCCCGGTCGCCCTGATGGCCGGTGCGGGCGCCGGGGTGGTGGTCGGCGTGCTCGACACCACCGTCTACTACCCGGACCTGGTGCCGGGCATCCAGCTGGCCTACATCGGGCTCGCGACCGTGTCGGGCGTGGTCGTCGCCGGTCTGGGGTCCTGGGCGCTGGCCCGGGCGCTGGCCCGGACCGGGGTGCTCGCCCCGCTGGCCTCCGGCCGGGACGGGCGACGGGTCTGAGCGGCCCTCCCGTGGGAGCCGTCGGGGTCGCGCCGCCCGTCCTGAGCGCCCGGGGCTGGGGCTGGCGCCACGGCACCCGACGGGCCTGGGCCGTCCGGGGCCTGGACCTGGACGTCGCCGCGGGGGAGCGGGTGCTGCTGCTCGGCCCCAGCGGCGCCGGCAAGTCGACGCTGCTGCAGGGGCTCGCGGGTCTGCTCGACCCCGACAACGGGGACGAGGAGGGCCGGCTCGCCCTCGACGGCGTCGAGGTCCGCGCGGCCCGCGCCGCGGGGGTGCAGGCCGGCGCGGCCCGCACCGGGCTCCTGCTGCAGGACCCGCTGTCGCAGACCGTGCTCGCGCGCTGCGGCGACGACGTCGCGTTCGGCCTGGAGAACCACGGCGTGCCCCGGGAGGAGATCTGGGCCCGGGTGGACGAGGCGATGGCGGCCGTGGGGTTCCCGTACGACCGCGCCCACCCGACGGCGCGGCTGTCCGGCGGAGAACGGCAGCGGCTCGCCCTGGCCGGGGTGCTGGCGCTGCGACCCGGGCTGCTGCTGCTGGACGAGCCCACCGCCATGCTCGACCCGGTCGGCGCCGACGGGCTGCGGGCGACGGTCGCGGACCTGCTGGCGGCCACCGGCTCCGGCTGCGTCCTGGTCGAGCACCGGGTGGGTCCCTGGCTCCCGCTGGTGGACAGGGTCGTGGTGCTCGAGCCCGGGGGTGGGGTCCGCGCGGACGGGTCCCCGGCCGACGTGCTCGGCCGGCACGGGGCCGAGCTGGCCGCCGTCGGGGTGTGGGTGCCCGACCACCCGCCCCGCACCCCGGGGCCGCGGGCGGGCGTACGCGGGCCGCGACTGCTCCAGGCCGAGGACCTGGCGGTGCGCCGGCCCGGCGCCGTCGCCCCCGCGGCAGCCGGCGTCGACCTGCAGGTCGACGCCGGCACCTGCACCGCCGTGCTGGGCCCCAACGGGGCGGGCAAGTCCACCCTCGCGCTGGCGCTGTCGGGGCTGGCGGCCCCCGTCGCCGGTCGACTGGTGGCCCACGAGACCCTGGCGGACGGCGCGGGTCCGTCCCCGCACCGCTGGCGCGCCCGTGAGCTGGCGGCCCGGATCGGCACGGTGTTCCAGGAGCCGGCCCACCAGTTCGTCGCCGCCACGGTCGCGGACGAGCTGGCGGTCGGCCCCCGTCTGCAGGGGACCGACCCCACCCGCACCGCCGCTCTGGTGGACGAGCTGCTGCAACGGCTGCGGCTGGACCGGCTGGCCGCGGCGAACCCCTTCACCCTGTCCGGCGGCGAGCAGCGGCGGCTGTCGGTGGCCACGGTCCTGGCGACCCGGCCGCGCCTGCTCGTGCTGGACGAGCCCACGTTCGGGCAGGACTCGCGCACCTGGGCCGAGCTCGTGGCCCTGCTCGCCGAGGTCCGGGACGCCGGCGTGGCCGTGTGCGCCGTGACGCACGACGCCGACCTCGTCGCCGCCCTGGCGGACGACGTCCTGCGGCTGCCGGCGCCCGACCGTCCCCGCGCCGCCCGGACCGCGGGAGGGGTGCCATGAGCCTGCCCACGGACGTGCTGTCCGGGCCGGCGGGGGTGGACACCTCGGCCCCCCTGGCCCGCGCCAACCCCAGCGCCAAGCTGGCCGTGGCCGCCGTCATCTCCGTCGCGCTGGTCCTGACCACCGACGTGGTCACGGCGGGCGTCGCGCTCGCCCTGGTGGTGGCCTGCCTGCCGTTCACCGGGCTCGGGGCACGGGCGTTGTGGCGCCGCAGCTGGGTCCTGGTCGTCGCGGCCGTCCCGTCGGGGGTGTTCACGGCGCTGCTCGGGGTGGACTCCGGAGCGGTCCTGCTGGGGCTCGGCTGGTTCACGGTCACGGAGGGCTCGGCCGTGTCGGCCGTGGCGATCGTCCTGCGCATCCTGGCCATCGGGCTGCCGGGAGTGGTGCTGCTGTCGACGACCGACCCCACCGACCTGGCCGACTCCCTGGCCCAGGACCTGCGGCTGCCCCACCGCTTCGTGCTGTCGGCGCTCGCCGCGATGCGCCTGGTGGGCGTGCTGGCGGAGGAGTGGACGGCGCTGGGGCAGGCCCGACGGGCGCGCGGGCTGGGTGACGACGGCGTGCTGGGTCGGCTCCGCGGGTTCGGCGGTCGGCTGTTCGCCCTGCTCGTGCTGGCGGTGCGGCGGGCCACGGTGCTGGCCACCGCCATGGAGGCCCGGGGGTTCGGGCTGGTCCGGGAGCGGACCTGGGCCCGGCCCAGCCACTTCGGGGCCTGGGACGCCGCGGTCGTGCTCGGCGGGGTCGCGCTGGCCGGGGTGGCGACCGTGGCGGGGGTCGCCGCCGGCACGTGGCAGCTGGTCCTGAGCGGCTGAGCGGCTGAGCGGCTGGGCGGCTGGGCGGCTGGGCGGCTGGGCGGCTGGGCGGCTGGGCGGCTGGGCGGCTGGGCGGCGCCGCCCGGGCTCAGCCGGTGACGGCTCGCACCAGGTCGGCCGCCATCGTCGGCACGCGCCGGACCAGCGACGCCACGTCGTCGGGACCGACCCGCCCGCCGCTGAGGTGCCGCACGTCGTGCGGGGGGCCCGTCGGGTCGGCGATCCGCTCCGCGACCGCGCACGCCAGGAGCAGGCACACCGCGGCGCTCTCGCCGTTCTCGGTCGGCCGGCTCGAGGGCCACCGGTCCACCACCCGCAGCGTCGCGGGCATGTCCGGCGGGAACGCCCACGCCGCCAGCGCGGTCGCCGACACCGAGACGTGGGAGGCGCCGTAGCGTGCCCGCTCGGCCTCCAGCAGCGAGACCCGGTCGGTCGTGGCGCCGAGCAGCTCGGAGTAGACGTCCCTGTCGACCCGGTGCAGCAGGGCCTGCCCGATGCCGACCAGCAGCCCCAGGCAGAACGCGTCCGGCGCGTTGACGCGGAGCGGCCGGGCCAGCTCGGCCGCCGCGACCGCGGTGCACGCGCTGCGGTGCCAGAAGCCGGCCGGGACGGAGTCGTGACCACCCAGGCCCGCCGCGGCCGCCATGGCCAGGCTGCGCACGGTCGTGAACCCGAGCACCGTCACGGCGAACGGGACGGTGCGGACCCGGCCGGACAGGCCGTAGTAGGCGGAGTTGGCCAGGCGCATCAACCGGGCGGTCAGCGGGGCGTCCGCGCCGAGGACCGCAGCCAGCCGGCGGGCCGACATGTCGTCGTCCCGCGTCATCCGCACGATCTGGTGGGCGACCGCACGCTGCGTCGGGATCTGGTCCAACCGCCCCAGGAGCTCCTCCAGCACCACGACGCCACGCCCGGAGTCCCAGGGCCCCCCGTCGGAGGCGGGGTCGTCGGCCCCCGGCAGGGTCGTCGCGTCCCGCCAGACGCTCACGAGGGGTCCTCGGCGGCGGAGTGCTCCGCCCGGGCGGAGCGGGCACGGACCCAGTCGCCCAGCTCGTCGCCGGTCAGCGCGCGGGCCCACAGCCAGCCCTGACCCAGCTCGCAGCCCAGCTGTCGCAGCCGGGCCGCCTGCACGGGCTCCTCGACCCCCTCGGCGACCGCCGACAGACCCAGGGCACGGGCCAGGGAGATGACGGCCGCCGCCACCACGCCCTGGCCCCCGGTGGCCAGCTCGGCGACGAACGACCGGTCGATCTTGAGGTGGTCCACGGGCAGGTGCTGCAGGTAGGCCAGCGAGGAGTAGCCGACCCCGAAGTCGTCGATCGCCACCGAGATGCCGGCCCGGCGCAACGAGGTGAGGGTGTCCCGGCTCGCTACGGGGTCGGCCATGATCGCCGACTCGGTGATCTCCAGGCAGAGGCCCGTGGCCGGGACGCCGTGGCGCTCCAGGGCCTGCGTGACGGTGCCGAGCAGGCGGGGGTCGCCCAGCTGCAGCGCGGACAGGTTGACGTTCAGCCTGGCCGGGGCGAGAGGTCCCAGCGTGTCGCGCCAGCGGGCCATCTGCGCGCACGCGACGTCCAGCACGTGCGCGGTCAGCGAGGTGATGAGCTGGTGCCCCTCGGCCAGCGCGACGAACTCCGCCGGCGGGACCGGGCCGCGGGTGGGGTGGTCCCAGCGGGCCAGCGCCTCCACGGCGGGCAGGGGGCGACGGTCCGGGGCCTCGCCGTCGGGGACCGGTCCCAGGTGAACGACCGGCTGGTAGGCGACGGTGACCTGGCCGGTGTCGATGGCGACCCGGAGGTCCGCCAGCAGCTGGAGGGTGTCCCGGGCGACGTCGCGCGAGCGCTCGTCGCAGACGGCGAACCGGTTCTTGCCGCGCGCCTTGGCGTCGTACATCGCGATGTCGGCGTCGCGCAGCAGGTCCTGGGCGCCGCTGTGGCCCACCCCGGCCCGGGCCACGCCCATGCTGGCGGACGGGTGCACCAGCACGCCGTTCACGGTGAGCGGGCTGGTGCAGACGTCCAGCACGCGGCGGGCCAGCACCTCGGCCTCGGCGTCGTCGACGACGCCGTGGCAGACCACGACGAACTCGTCGCCCCCCATCCGGGTCACGACGTCCCCGTCGCGCACCGCCCCGCGCAGCCGGCGGGCGATCTCGACCAGCATGGAGTCCCCGGCGTCGTGGCCGAGCGAGTCGTTGATCGTCTTGAAGTTGTCCAGGTCGAGGAACAGCACGGCCACGTCGGGCCCGCCGGCGCCGGCCGCGGGCACCGGGGTCCCGCCGTGCCCGGCCAGGGCCGGGGGGCGGGCGAGGGACTGCTGCAGCTGCTCGAACAGGGCGGACCGGTTGGGCAGGCCGGTCAGTGCGTCGTGCCGCGCCTGGTAGGCCAGCTGCTGCTCGAAGGCCAGGCGCTCGGTGACGTCCTCCGCGGTGCCGACGAAGCTGGGCCCGTGCCCCGGGGTGTGGGCGGGGGCGAGGCGCAGGTGGACGAGGCGGCGACCGCCGCCGACCGTCGCGAAGCCGACGACCACGTCGGCGTGGGTGCCCTCCAACGCCTGCCGGGCGCAGTCGGTGACGGCGTCCAGGTCGTCCGCGTCGACCAGGCGCAGCCACCCGGTGCCCAGCAGCGAGTCGACCGGCAGACCGGTCAGCCGGGCGAAGGCGTCGTTGACGTGGGCCAGCCGCATGCCGACGTCGGACAGCACCGTCGGCACAGGGTTCTGCTCGGTGAGGGCGAGGAACCGGCGCTCGGCGGCCTCGGCGGCCGCCGCGTGCGCCCGGCCACGACCGACGGCGTCGTGCTCGGGCACCGCGGTGACGGCCCACATGGCCTGGCCCGGGACGGGGTGCGCCGTGATCTCGACGGGGTGGGCGCTGCCGTCGGCCCCGGTCAGGACCCCCGGCCGCCGCTGGGTGCGGACCTGGTGCAGCAGCGGGGCCCCGGCGGACCAGGTGAGCACGCCGGCCAGCGGCAGCCCGGCGACCGACGTGGCGTCGCGGGCCAGCAGGTCGGCGGCGGCGGTGTTGAGCCAGGCGACGCTGGGCGGGTCGCCGTCGCGGACCAGCAGGAGGGCGCTGTCGGACATCGCGGCAGCGTGCTGCAGCGCCTCCCGGCAGTCCTCCGGTGGTGCGTCGGTCCCGCTCACCCAGGCCTCCTGCCCGTCGTCCGCCCGTCCGTGGGCACGGCCCCGCCAGCAGGGGGACCACACGGGTGATCGGTAGCCCGGGCCGACCTCCGTAGCCGGGGTAGCCCGTCCGGCCTACCGCCGTCCCACGCCCCGGCCTGCGGCCGGGCTGGCAGGATGCCGGGGTGAGCGAGCCCACCGACCAGCGGACCGACCAGCCCGGCACCCCCCAGGACACCGGCGGACCGGCGACGCGTCGGCTCGGTGACTTCCGGGTGCACCCCGTCGGGCTGGGGGCCATGCCGCTGTCGTGGGAGGGGATGCTCGACCACCG
Organism: Aquipuribacter aurantiacus; assembly: GCF_051216895.1. Taxonomy (NCBI): domain Bacteria; kingdom Bacillati; phylum Actinomycetota; class Actinomycetes; order Micrococcales; family Intrasporangiaceae; genus Aquipuribacter; species Aquipuribacter aurantiacus. Next base: position 108,418 of record NZ_JBPKAO010000008.1, on the reverse strand, counting down.
CGACCGTGCGCTGGAGACCGTCCACGCCGCCCTCGACGCCGGGGTCACCCACGTCGACACCGCCAACATCTACGCCCCGGACTGGGACGCCATGGGCCACAACGAGGCCCTGGTGGCCGAGGCGCTGCGGACCTGGTCCGGTGACGCCTCGACGGTGGTCGTGGCCAGCAAGGCCGGGATCGTCCGCACCGCGGACGGCGCCGTCCGCGACGCCAGCGCGGACGGCCTGCGCCGGGCCTGCGAGGCGAGCCTGGTCGCCCTCGGCCGTGACGTGGTCGACGTCTACTACCTGCACCGTGCGGAGCCGGGGCGCCCCTACGCGGAGCAGGTCGCCAACCTGCTGGCGCTGCGCGAGGCCGGTCTGGTCCGCCACGTGGCCGTGTCCAACGTGACCCCGCAGATGCTGGACGTGGCGCTGGAGGTCGCGGGCGGACCCGACGACGGCGGGGTCGTCGCGGTGCAGAACGAGTTCTCGCCCCGGTTCCGCCGTCACGCGGAGGTGGTGCAGACGTGCGCCCGCCACGGGATCGCGTTCGTGCCCTGGTCGCCGTTCGGCGGGGCCGACCGGGCGGGCGAGGTCGGCTCGCAGTACGTCGAGTTCGCCGACGTCGCCCGGGCTCACGACGTCAGCCCGCACCGGGTGGCGCTGGCGTGGCTGCTCTCGCGGTCCGGCGCCGTGGTGCCGATCCCAGGGAGCACCCGCCCGGCGACCATCGTCGACTCGGTGGCCGCGGCGTCGCTGGAGCTCAGCGAGGACGAGCGACGTCGGCTGGACGCCACGGGGCCCGAGGACTCGTCGCAGTACCCGGACGAGGAGCCGCAGCCGCCGCTGCGCTGAGGTCGCGGACGACCTGGGTGCCCGCGAGCAGGTCACCCAGGCGGCGGCGGTCGGCGCGCAGCAGCACCAGCGGCAGCCCGACCACGACGTCGACCGGCAGGAGCAGCGCCCGCACGGCGAGGGCTGCCCGCGAGGGCGCACCGCCCCGTGCGTCCACCACGCGCAGCCGCACCCACCGCATGCCGGCGGTTCGCCCGCCGTCGTGGTGCGGCCAGGTGACCGCGACACCGGTCACGGTCACCAGGACGGCGGCGACGACGGCGAGCAGCGGCACGGCCACGGGGACGTCGACCAGCAGCGTCGCGAGCGTGGCGACCAGCGCGGGCAGCGCGAGCAGCAGGGTGAGCACGACGGCGTCGACGCCGACGTGCAGCACCCGGTCGGCGAGGACGTCGGGGTCCAGCCTGGCCTGCCGCAGCCGGGCGGCGCTGCCGAGCGGGTCCACCCCCGCCGGGGCCCCGTGGTCGGGGCCGAGACCTGTCGTCCTCACGCCTCGAACGCTAGGCACCGGATCCCCCGTCGGGGCGGGCTTGGCCGCGACGACGCGAGATCGGTCCGAACGGGGGAGCCCGGGTCGGACGGGTACGTCCCGTTCAGGTCGGCCGGCACCCCTCGTACGCGGGCGACCTGTGGCCCCGCCCTGTCCGCCCTGGTGCATGCGGTGCTCCGCCACGGCTCCGACGCCGGGCGTTGCCGTCCCGCACCGTCCCCCGGTCCGGCGAGCCTCTCAGGCCAGCGCCGGCAGAGCCGCCACGCAGCGGCGGAGACCCTCGGGCAGGTCGACCCGCGGTCGCCACCCCCACGACCGGTCCGGCTCGGCCCGGGTCCCGGGGGCGGTGGTCCCGGGGCCCGGCAGGAGGGTGGGCCAGGAGGTGTCCCGGAGTGCGGCCAGGCCGACGACACGTACGTCGGCGCCGGTGGCACGGCACACCTGCTCGGCCAGCTCGGGCGTGGACAGGCCCGGCGTCGGGCCGAGGTGCACCGCAGTCGTGGGGCCCTCGGCGGGTCCCGGGCCGACCCGGGCGGCGAGGGCCAGCAGGCCGTCGACCGCGTCCTCGACGTAGCAGGGCGTGTGACGCCGGTGGTCCCTGGCGTCGACCACGACGGTGCCGGTGGTGACCGCCACCTCGAGCAGCCGGGACACCGCACCGGGGGTGCCCGCCGCGAGGCCCGGGCCGTAGCAGTCGGTCACGCGCGCCAGCACGGCGTCCACGTCGTGCGCCGACCGGTAGCCGGCCAGCAGGCCCTCCACCGTGCTGGTGTGCGCGCCGTCGCCGTCGACCGAGGCCACCACGAGGCGGGCCCCGTTGACCTCGGCGACCCGCAGCGCGAACAGCGCGTCGAGCACGGCCGTGCTGCGCGTCGCCAGGCTGTCGCCCACGGGCCCGGTGGTCAGGTGCAGCACGAGGTCCACGCCGTGGCGCAACGAGGCGGGCACGTCCGGGTCCTCGGGGTCGTGCTCCACGACCTCGGGGGCCGCAGCCGCGGGGTCGCCGGTGCGGGGCCACGACGGCAGCACCGTGAGCCCGGGCAGGAGCGGCGCGGCGGGCACGACCACCCGGTGGCCGCCGGTCAGCAGCCGACCCACGAGCGCCGGGACGAGCAGCGGGTGCCCGCCGGTGACCAGCACCGTGCGCGACCTGACGTCCACCTCGACGGCCATCACGAACCACCCCTCCGGTCCTACCGGTCCCACGCCGCGGCCCTGCGACGAGTCCCACCCCCCGGTGTTAGCGAGCGCGTGGTGTGGGTACCCCTGTCCTGTACGCCGCAGACGCAGATCCATGCGTCGCGGACCACGACTTCATCTGGAGGCACCATGTCGGACGCCGACAAGACCGAGAACACCGTCGACAAGCTGGCCGGCAAGGCCAAGGAGGGCATCGGCGGCGCCACGGGTGACGACAACCTCGAGCGCCAGGGCAAGAACGACCAGTCCAAGGCCGACGTCAAGCAGGCCGGCGAGAAGGTCAAGGACGCCTTCAAGCGCTGAGCCCCGCTGGACGCGACGGCGCCCCGGCGTCGAGACCGTCCCGGCACCACGGCACACCCCGTCGACCTGGTCGACGCGGTGTGCCGTCGTGCGTGGAGGGGGCGGCGGGTGGCTCAGAAGTTGCCGCGGAGCTCCTGCTCGCGCTCGATCGCCTCGAACAGGGCGCGGAAGTTGCCCTTGCCGAAGCCCAGCGAGCCGTGCCGCTCGATGATCTCGAAGAACACCGTCGGCCGGTCGCCCAGCGGCTTGGTGAAGATCTGCAGCAGGTACCCGTCCTCGTCGCGGTCGACGAGGATGCCGCGGCTCTGCAGCTCCTCGATCGGGACGCGGACCTCGCCGATCCGGGCCCGCAGCTCGGGGTCGGTGTAGTAGGACTCGGGCGTGGCGAGGAACTGCACACCGGCGCCCCGGAGCCGGTCGACCGCCGCGAGGATGTCGTCGGTGGCCAGCGCCAGGTGCTGCGCGCCGGGGCCGCGGTAGAAGTCCAGGTACTCGTCGATCTGGCTGCGCTTCTTGCCCACGGCCGGCTCGTTGAGGGGGAACTTGACCCGGTGGTCGCCGCTGGCGACGACCTTGCTCATCAGGGCGGAGTACTCGGTCGCGATGTCGTCGCCGATGAACTCCGCCATGTTGGTGAATCCCAGGATGCGGTTGTAGAAGTCGACCCAGGTGTCCATCCGGCCGATCTCCACGTTGCCGACCACGTGGTCGAGGGCCTGGAACACCTCCGGCGCCGGGTCGGCGATGCCGCTGCTGCGCTCGACGTAGCCGGGCAGGTAGGGCCCGGTGTAGCGGCTGCGGTCGACCAGTGTGTGCACCGTGTCGCCGTAGGTGGCGATGGTCGCGGTGCGCACGGTGCCGTGGTCGTCCGTGATGTCGTGGGGCTCCACCACGACGCGGGCGCCCTGGGTCCGGGCGTGGTCGATGCAGCGGTCGACGTCGGGCACCTCGAGCGAGATGTCGACGACGCCGTCGCCGTGCACCCGGTGGTGGTCCGCGACGGCGCTGCCGGGGTCGACGGCCCCCTTGAGGACGAAGCGGACGGCGCCCGTCGTGAGGACGTAGGCGTGGTGGTCGCGGTTGCCGGTCTCGGGGCCCGAGTACGCCACCAGCCGCATGCCGAAGACGTGCTGGTAGTAGGCGGCGGCCTGGGTGGCGTTGCCGCAGGCCCAGACGATCGCGTCCCAGCCGGTCAGGGGGAACGGGTCGTTCGCGGCGTCGTACTCCACGAGCCCGACGAGCTGCTTGAGCGTGTCGGCGTCCAGGTGCGCGAGGCGCTCGGCGTCGGTGAGGGTCTGCTCGATGGTCATGGGGCTCCTTCGCTCCGGTGGGTGCGGGACTGCGTCCGGCGGTTCCTGGCCCCAGGACAGCGTCAGGCCGATGTGATGCACAAGCGAGGCCCGAAGGCGTGCACGAGGCGTACAGTCCGGCTCGTCGACCGGGCACGCACCTGGACGATCTGCCTACCCGGGAGGGACCGATGGAGCTGGACGCGCTCGACGTCGCGCTGATCGCGGCGCTGCGGGAGCAGCCACGGGCCGGCGTGCTGGAGCTGTCCCGTTCGCTCGGCGTGGCCCGGGCGACCGTGCAGGCCCGGGTGCAGCGGCTGGAGGACGCGGGCGTCGTGACGGGCTACGGCCCCGACGTCGACGTCGCGGCGGCCGGGTTCGGCGTCCGCGCGTTCATCACCCTCGAGATCTCGCAGGGCGGCCTGGAGCAGGCCACCCGCGACCTGACCGCCGTGCCGGGCATCGTCGAGGCGTACGCGGTGACCGGGGCCGGTGACGTCATGTGCACCGTCGCCGCGGCGTCGCACGAGGGCCTGCAGGACACCCTGCTGGCCATCAGCCGCTCCGGCGTCGTCGCCCGCACCACGAGCGTGGTGGTCCTGTCGACCGTGGTCGCGCCGCGCGTGCTGCCGTTGCTGCGGTCGGTCCCGAGGCAGTGGCCGGCCCGGGCCAACCCGCCCCGCTGAGGCGCTCGGGCCCGATCGCGGTGACGGTGACCTAGGTCCTGGTCGGATGCGCTCCCGGCGGCCAGGATGGGACCCCGGTCGGACGAGCACGAGGGAGTGGACGTGGTGGTCAAGGGCAGTGGGACCAGAGGGCCTGTCGTTGTCGGTGTCGACGGCTCGCAGGAGTCGTACCGAGCGGTCGACTGGGCGGTGGCGTACGCGCAGGACGAGGGCCTGGACGTGCACCTGCTCCACGCCTACGGCGGCAGCGGGGCCGTGCTGCGGCAGGAGCTGGCTGCGCAGGGCGCGGAGGCCGGCCACTCCGCGCAGGCCCGCCGGACGTGCGACGAGGCGGTGGAGTACGCGCGCTCGGTCGACTCGTCGGTGACGGTGACCGGGTCGTTGCACCTGGGCGCCGCGGCGGGCGGCCTGCGGGAGGCGTCCCGCTCCGCGTCGTTGGTCGTGGTGGGTTCCCGCGGGCACGGCGGGCTGACCGGGCTGCTGCTCGGTGCCGTGGCGGTGCCGGTGAGCGCGCACGCGGTCTGCCCCGTGGTGGTGGTCCGCGGTGCGGAGACGCGCGGGATGTCCGCCGACGCCCCGGTCGTGGTCGGGGTCGACGGCTCGGGGGAGGCCCAGGAGGCCGTCGGGTTCGCCATGGCCGAGGCCCAACGGCACGGCTGCCCGCTCCACGCCGTCATGGCCTGGGACGAGCTGTGGATCGGGGCCCCGGAGCTGCAGGCCCCCATCCCGACGGCGGCGGAGCTGCAGGAGGACGCGGTCCGGATGGTGTCGGAGACGCTGGCCGGCTGGTCCGACGTGTACCCCGACGTCCGGGTGACCCGGCTGGTCGAGCGCGGCCGCCCCGGGCCGGTGCTGCTGCGCGAGGCGGTCAGCGCCCGCATGGTCGTCGTCGGCTCTCGCGGCCGGGGTGGCTTCGGCGGGCTGCTGCTCGGCTCGACCAGCCAGACCCTGCTGCACCGCAGCCCGGTCGACGTCGCGGTGGTGCGCCGCTCCTGAGGCGGGGTGCTCGGCCCGTCAGCGGCCGGCGAAGCCCGTGAAGTCGCCGGCGCTGCGGGCGCGGGCGAGGCAGTAGACGCCGAACAGCGCGAAGCCGAGCCCGACCGCGACGAGGACGGCGGTCCCGAACGGGGCCTCGCGCAGGGCGGCCAGGCCCTCGTCCATGCCACCGGCCTCCTCGCTGCTGCCGCGGATCGCGGCGAGCATGAACAGCACCCCGATCGCACCGAACGCGACGCCCTTGGCCGGGTAGCCGATCAGACCGGTCCACTCGACGACCTTGCGGCCCTTGGCGGACAGGTCGGCGGTCTCCACGTCGGAGAAGAACTTCCGCGAGAGGCCCTTGTGCACGTGGTACGCGGCGACCACGAGGATCCCGACGGCCACCGCACCGACCAGGACCTGGCCCAGCGGCAGGGCGAGCAGCCGCTGCGTCATCGACTCCTCGGTGCTGCCGCCGGAGCCCCCGGAGCCCCCGGACAGCGCGATGCTGAAGGCACCGGCGGCGACGACCCCGTAGGCGACGGCCTTGCCGCCCCCCTTGACCCGGCCCTTGGCCCCCTCGTCGTCGGGGTCCAGCACGGCCTCGAGCAGCTGCCAGACGACCAGCGCCGCCATCCCCACCGCGATGGCCCAGATCAGGACCATGCCGAACGGCTGCTCGGCCAGGGTCTGCATCGCCCCGGTCGTCGACGCGTCCTCCTCGCTGCCACCGCCGAACGCCAGGCTGACCGCGAGCGCCCCCAGGACGACGTGGACGAGGCCGTAGACGACGTAGCCGTACCGACCGACCCGTTGCAGGGTGTCGACCTCGTCGCTGTCCTTGACGTCCTCGTAGGAGTCCTTCGCCTGGTCGCCCAGGTCCTCGCGTCGTCCTGCCATGGCGCGAACCCTAGGGGCCGGGCCGGGGCTCAGCCCAGCGGTCGCACGAGGACGTGCCGGGTGGTCGGCTCCTCCAGGCGCACCGGGTTGCCCCCGGGGCGTCCGACCAGCCGTGCCCCGTCGTCGGTGACCGACACCTCGACCTCGGCCCCGGCGACCACGCCGGCGTCGACCAGGGCCACCAGCAGGGCGTGCGGGCTCTGCGCGGGCTCGCCCAGCCGGACCACGGTGGCCAGGGTGGTCGCCGTGATCTGGCTGATCGCGACCTGGTCCACGTCGAGGCCGCCGGGGTGGCTGCCGTCGGCGCGGGCGGGGATACGGTTGCCGAACGGCGACGTGGTCGGGGCGCCCAGCAGCTCGACCAGCCGGTCCTCGACCCGGTCGGACACCACGTGCTCCCAGCGGCAGGCCTCCTCGTGGGCGTGGTCGAGCTCCAGGCCGATCACGTCGACCAGCAGGCGCTCCACGAGACGGTGCTTGCGCAGGACCGCGGTCGCGATGCGGCGACCCTCCTCGGTCAGCTGCAGCCGGCGGTCGTCGGTGACGTCGACCAGGCCGTCGCGGTGCATCCGGGCCACCGTCTGCGACACGGTCGGGCCCGAGTGGCCGAGGGCCTCGACGATGCGCGCCCGCATCGGGACGACGCCGTCCTCCTCCATCTCGAGCACGGTCCGCAGGTACATCTCCGTCGTGTCGATCAGGTCGTGGCTCACAGGAGCCATTGTGCCCGTTGCCTGCACGTTCGCCACCTTCCAGGGGTTAGGTTAGCCTCACCAGATAACAGGTCAGAGACACGCTTATTCCGTCCCGGGAGACAGGTGGACACCACGACCACGGTGACGACGCGTGCGGCGGCCCCCTCCCGGCGTCGGGGCGGGCTGCTGTCGTCGGCTCCCGCCCGCCTGGTCGGGCTGCTGGTCGCGCTGGTGGTGCTGGCGTCGCTCGCCGTGGCCAGCCTCGCGGTGGGGGCCAAGCCCATCCCGGCGGCGGACGTGGTCGAGGCGTTCCGGGCCTTCGACGGCACGGTCGAGGACCACCTGATCGTCACGTCCCTGCGGCTGCCCCGCACGCTCGTGGCGATCATGGTGGGGACGGGCCTCGGCCTGGCCGGTGCGCTGATGCAGGGCCTGACCCGCAACCCGCTGGCCGACCCGGGGATCCTCGGGGTGAACGCCGGCGCGGCGCTGGCCGTCGTCGTGGGGATCTTCGTCTTCGGGGTCGGTTCCCTGAGCGGCTACGTCTGGTTCGCCCTGGCGGGTGCCGCCGTCACCTCGGTCGCGGTGTACGCGCTCGGTGCCCTCGGGCGGGACGGGGCGACCCCGATCAAGCTGGCCCTGGCGGGTGCGGCCGTCACCGCGTTCCTGTACTCGATCACCTCCTCGATCCTGCTGCTGGACGTGGCCACGCTCGATGAGTACCGGTTCTGGGCGGTCGGGTCGGTCGCCGGCCGCGACATGACGGTGGTGGCGCAGGTGGCGCCCTTCCTGCTCGTGGGCACGGCGATGGCGCTGTGCGCGGGCCGGTCGCTGAACGCGCTCGCCCTGGGCGACGACGTGGCCCGCTCGCTGGGGGCCGGGGTCGGCGCCTCGCGCCTCTTCTCCGCCCTCGCGGTCGTCCTGCTCGTGGGGGGCGCGACCGCCGCCGCGGGTCCGATCGGCTTCGTCGGGCTGACCGTGCCGCACGTGGCCCGCGCGATCGTGGGGCCCGACTACCGCTGGGTGCTCGCGTGGTCCGCCGTGCTGGCGCCCTCGCTGCTGCTGGCCGCGGACGTGCTCGGACGGGTGGTCGCCCGACCGGGCGAGGTGCAGGTCGGCATCCTGACCGCGCTGATCGGCGCCCCGGTGTTCATCGCCCTGGTCCGTCGACGCACGCTGGCACAGGTGTGAGGCCATGACCACGTCGACCACGTCGACCACGCCGACCGCACGTCCCGCCGGCGCCCCGGTGCCCGCGACCGACCCGGCCGTGCTGGAGCTGCTCCGGCGCACCCGCACGACAGGCCGGGGCCGCGCCGTCGTGGTGTCCGTCGCGCTGCTGCTGGGCTGCCTCGTGACCTTCGTGCTGTCCCTGACGACCGGCGACTTCGCCGTCCCGCTGCGGGACGTGCTGCCCGCGCTGCTCGGGCGCGGGACCCCGGACGCCGAGTTCGTCGTGGGGACGCTGCGCCTGCCCCGGGCCGTGACGGCCGTGGGTGTCGGGGTGGCCTTCGGGCTGTCCGGGGCGATCTTCCAGAGCCTGGCGCGCAACCCGCTCGCCAGCCCGGACATCATCGGCGTCACCGCCGGGGCCAGCACCTCCGCGGTCCTGGTCGTCGTCGCGGGCAGCGCGCTGGGCGTGAGCACCGGGACGGTCTCGCTCCCCGTCGCGGCCCTCGTGGGCGGGCTGCTCACCACGACGGCGATCTACCTGCTCGCCTACCGCAACGGGCTGTCCGCGTACCGGCTGGTGCTGGTGGGCATCGGCGTGGCGGCCGTGCTCAGCTCGACCACCTGGTTCCTGCTGACCCGGGCCGACATCACCGACGTCCACCGGGCCCTGGTCTGGCTCACCGGGTCGCTCAACGGGCGGGGCTGGGACCAGGTCGCGCCCCTCGCCGTCGCACTGGTGGTCCTGGTGCCGGCCGCCCTGCTGCTGGCCCGGCCGCTGCGGGCCCTGCAGCTGGGCGACGACACGGCTCAGGGGATCGGGGTGGCGGTGGAGCGGTCCCGGGCCGTGCTGGTGGTCGTCGCCGTCGGCTGCGCGTCGGTGGCCACCGCCACCGCCGGGCCGATCGCCTTCGTCGCGTTCGTGTCCGGGCCGATCGCCCGGAGGCTCGTCCGGGCGCCGCTCACCCTCGTCCCCGCCGCCGGGGTCGGGGCGCTGCTCGTGCTCGCCTCCGACCTGGTCGCGCGCACGATCTTCTCGCCCACCGAGCTCCCGGTCGGCATCGTCACCGGGCTCGTCGGGGCCCCGTACCTGCTGTGGCTGCTCGCCCGGGCCAACCGCGTCGGAAGGACCGGCTGATGACCGTCATGGAGACCACCGGCAGCGCCGCGGCACAGGTGCAGGGGGCGGTCGTGGACGCCCGGCTCCGGTGCGAGGACCTGCGCCTGGGCTACGACGGCACCGAGGTGGTCCGCGGGCTGTCGGTGTCGGTCCCGACGGGCCGCGTGACCTGCGTGGTCGGGGCCAACGCCTGCGGCAAGTCGACGCTGCTCCGCGGCCTGGCGCGCCTGCTGCAGCCGACGGGCGGCCGTGTCGTGCTGGACGGGGCCGACATCCGCCGGATGCGCACCCGTGACATCGCGACGCGGCTGGGCATCCTGCCCCAGTCGCCGACCGCCCCCGACGGCATCACGGTGGCCGACCTGGTGGCCCGGGGTCGCTACCCCCACCAGTCGTGGCTGCGGCAGCGGGGCGCGGAGGACGAGGCCGCGGTGGCCGCCGCGCTGGTCGCGACCGGCACGCTCGACCTGGCCGAGCGGTCGGTCGACGAGCTGTCCGGCGGTCAGCGGCAGCGGGTCTGGATCGCGATGACCCTGGCGCAGGGCACCGACCTCATGCTGCTGGACGAGCCGACCACGTTCCTCGACCTGGCCCACCAGGTCGAGGTGCTCGACCTGCTGGCCGACCTGAACGCCGACGAGGGGCGGACCGTCGTCCTGGTGCTGCACGACCTCAACCAGGCGGCCCGCTACTCCGACCACCTCATCGCCATGAAGGACGGCCGCGTCGTCGCCGAGGGCCCCCCGGCCGACGTGGTGACCGAGGCGCTCGTGCTGCAGGTGTTCGGCCTCGACTGCCGCGTGGTCCCCGACCCGGTGACCGGCACCCCCATGGTCGTGCCGGTGGGCCGCCGCGGTCGCCGGGCCACCGTGGGTGCCGTGGGTGCCGTCGGTGGTGGTGCCGCGTGACCGTCACGACCCCGGGACCGGCGCCCTCGGTGCTCCTGCTGCAGGCCGAGACGCCGCAGCAGTGGCTCGACGTCCACCTCGAGGCGCACCTGGCCGTCCACGAGACCACCCCGGTGGACCCGGCCGAGCGCACCTGGGTCGAGGGGCCCCACGTCCTGGGTGACGACGCGGCGTTCCTGCGGGCGGCGCACCGGCGGATCCTGGGCGACGACGGCGGGACGCCGCAGATGGCGGCCAAGTGGCTGGTCGCGTGGACGGCGGGGACCGTGGCCGACGCGGTCGGGTTCGTCCTGGCCGCCGGTGGGGCCGGGGTCCTCGCCGACACCGCGCCGCTGCGGTGGCGCCTGCACCCCGACGGCTGGGTCGACCGGGTGTCGCTGGACGGCTGCACCGTGCTGGTCACCCCCCACCACCCGTGGGCCGGTCGGGACGGCGTCGAGGTCGTGGCGGACGAGGCCGAGGTCGTGACCCGGACCGTCGACTCGCTGGTCCGTTCCGTCCGTCCCGTCGTGGACGCCCTGCGCGGCATCGCCCGGGTCGGCGCTCGCAGCCTGTGGGCCGAGGTGGCCGACGGCATCGGCATGAGCACCACCCTCCAGCCGGACCTGCCGGTGCGCGAGGACGTCGTGCACCGGCTCCGGGCCGCCCTCACCGCCCCGGGCGCCCCGTGGCGGGTCAGCCCCACCGTCCGCACGGCGTCCGCACCGTGGGGCCCGGTCTACCTCGGTCAGAAGGGCGGCTGCTGCCTCGCCTACCAACGGCCGTCGCCCGACGAGGTCGTCCCGGACGACGCAGACCTGACCGACGCGCTGCGCGAGTACTACGCCCGCTTCCCGCCCGAGACCGGGACCAGACGGGTCTGCTCCACCTGCTCGCTGCGCGACCCCCAGGGCTGCGCCGACCGGCAGCTCTGGTGGCTGGAGCAGCGTCGCTGACGCGGTCAGCCGTCCCCGAGCCAGGCCGTCCGATCCGGGTGGCTAGGTTCGGGGACATGAACCCGAACGGCATGCACGGCGTCGTCCAGGACGTCCGGCGCCTGACCCCCCACCTGACCCGGGTGGTGCTCGGCGGGGACGGGCTCGCGGACTTCGAGCCGAGCCCGTTCAGCGACTCCTACGTCAACCTCGCGTTCGCGCCCCCGGGGGCGCCGTACGTCATGCCGTGCGACCTGGAGCAGGTGCGCGCGACCGTCGACCCGGAGCACCGTCCGCTCCGACGGCGCTACACCGTCCGCGCGTGGGACGCCGCGACGCGGACGATGACCATCGACTTCGTGCTCCACGGCCTCGGCGGGCCCGGGCACGGTGACCCCGGGGTGGCCGGGGCCTGGGCCGCGACCGCCCGCCCCGGTGACGTGCTCCAGCTGACCGGGCCGGGCGGGTCCTACCGGCCCGACCCCGAGGCCGACTGGCACCTCATGGTCGGGGACGAGTCCGCGCTGCCGGCCGTCGCCGCCTCGCTGGAGCGCGTGCCCGTCGGCGCCCCGGTGCACGCGGTCCTGGAGGTGGACGGCGTCGCCGACCGGGTGGAGCTGACCTGCCCCGGGGACCTGCGGCTGACCTGGCGGCACCGGGAGGACGACCCGGGGGCGGACCACCTGCTGCTGGACGCGGTGCGCGACCTGACGTTCCCGCCGGGTCGGGTCCACGCCTTCGTCCACGGCGAGGCGGGAGAGGTCCGCGAGGTCCGCCGGCACCTGCTGCTGGAGCGTGGCGTCGACCGGGACCGGTTGTCGGCGTCGGGGTACTGGCGCCGTTCCATGAACGACGAGGCGTGGCGCCTGGTCAAGCGCGACTGGGAGGCCTCGGTCCGCGCCGAGGCCTGAGGTCCCGCCGCGCCACCCATCCCACCCGCCTCCGACGTCCCGGGTCGGCGCCCGGGACCTTCGGCCCTGTTGCGACGCCACCGGCGGGCGCACCGTGGGGGGATGGCGGACCCCCGGGGCGTGGAAGAGCTCGAGTCGGGCACCTGCTGGGCGTTGCTGGCCGCGTCCGAGGTGTCCAGGCTCGCCGTGGTCGTGGACTCGGCACCGGAGATCTTCCCGGTCAACCACGCCGTGCTGGGGCAGCGCGTCCTGATGCGGACCGCCGCCGGCACCAAGCTGTTCGCCGCCGTCGGCCGGGACGTGGCGGTCGAGGTGGACGGGGTGGACGACGAGGGTCGGGCCTGGAGCGTGGTGGCCAAGGGCCCCGCGGTCGAGGTGGAGGACGAGGCGGGCCGGCGCGCGGTGGACGAGCGGCTGGACGTCTGGCTGGAGAGCCGGAAGGAGCACGTCCTCGCGGTCGAGGTCGCCGAGATGACCGGGCGGCGGTTCGCGGTCCGGCAACGCTGAGCCGTCACCCGGGACCCACCCGGTCGCCGCAGGAACTGGTGAGCGGTGCGGGCAGGTGCGACCATCGACCTCCGGTCCGGACGACGTGGCCGGTGGGCGGGTCGCTGTCGGTGGCGTGGGGAGTGGTGTGCGAGCTGGGTCCTGGTGGCGGCTCGAGAGGCCGTGGCTGGCGGTAGGCCTGCCGTGCGCGCTGGTCGTGGCCATCCTGGCCGCCGACCTCGCCGAGGGACCCAAGACGGCGTTCGTGGGCGTCCTGGTGGTGGCCCCCATGCTGTCGGCGGTGTTCGGGACCCCGCGGACCGTCGCCCTCGTCGGGTCGCTCACCCTGCTGGCCGCCGCGCTGTTCGGGCTGCAGGCCCAGGACGGGCAGGCCGGGGCCCAGCTGACCCGGTTGGCGGTCATCGCCGTCCTCACCGTGGTCGCGGCCCTGGTCGCCGCCGCGCGCGTACGGGGCGAGGTCGCGCTGGCCCAGGCCGCGCGCGTCGTCACCGCGGTGACCGAGGCCATCATCCGACCGCTGCCCGCGCAGGTCGGCGGGGTGGGTCTGGCCTCGCGCTACCTGGGCGCCGACGCCGAGGCCCACGTGGGTGGCGACTTCTACGAGGTGCTCGACACCCGGCACGGGGTGCGTGTCGTCATCGGCGACGTCCGGGGCAAGGGGTTGTCCGCGGTCCGGATGGCCAACTACGTCCTGGGCGCCTTCCGGGACGCGGCCCGGCGCGAGCCTCGTCTGGAGGACGTCGCCACCACCCTCGACGGCATCGTCGCCACCGAGGGGGAGTCCGAGGACTTCGTCACCGCGCTGCTGCTGGAGGTGCGAGACGGCGAGGTCCACGGGATCAGCTGCGGGCACCCGCAGGCCTGGTGCGTCCGGGCCGGCCGGTTCGTCGAGGCCGACCTGCCCGTCGACGTGCCCCTCGGTCTGGGCGCGGGCGGTATGGGCCCGGGCGTCCTCCCGGCGGGCGTCACCGGGCTCCTGCTGCACAGCGACGGGTTGAGCGAGGCCCGGTCGCCCACCGGTGCGTTCATCGACGTCCCGGCCGCCCTGGCCTCGCTGCCGGGGGCCCGCGGCGAGCAGCTGCTCGCCGCGGTCGTGGCGGCGGTCCGGGCGCACGTCGGGGGTCGGTTGCGCGACGACGTGGCGCTGCTGTGGCTGGACGTCGGCGACGTCACCGGGCACCCGACCCGGCCGTCACGCGCCGAGGCCAGGATCACGTGAACGGGGACGACAGCCGTCAGGAGCACCGGGTCCCGCCGACCACCAGCTACGAGGTCGACGCGCGGGCCGGCTCGTGAGCGACGCCGTCGTGGGCCGCCCGCCCGAGGTCTCCCGGCTGCGGCTGTCGCAGATCATGGACGACCACGACACCAACCTCATGGGCACGGTCCACGGCGGCGTCGTCCTGCGGCTGGTCGACTCCATCGCCGGGGTCGTGTCGGCCCGGCACTGCGAGTCCGCGACGGTGACGGTGTCGCTGGACGAGATGACGTTCCTGGTCCCGGTCAGGGTCGGCGACGTCCTGCACCTGGACGCCAGCGTGAACTGGGCGGGCAGCACGTCGGTCGAGGTCGGCGTCCGGGCCACGGCGGACCGCTGGGACCGTTCTGTCGCACCCACCCACGTCGCCTCCGCCTACCTGGTGCTGGTGGCGGTCGACGCCGACGGCCGCCCGCGTCCGGTGCCGCCGGTGCTGCCGGGCACGCCCGAGGAGCACCGGCGGTTCGCCGAGGCGCAGATCCGGCGCGAGCACCGCCTCGCCCGGCGGCGGGCGATCGAGAGCTCCCGCGGGGGACCAGGTGCGTAGCGTCGTGGTGGGTGTCGTGCTCAGCCACGTGCTGCTGCGCTACCGGGGCAGCACCACCGGCGAGCCCGTGCGCGGATGGGGGACGACGTCGACGGCGCAGCCGTAGACCTCGCCCAGCAACCCCTCGACCATCACCTCCTCCGGCCGTCCGACCGCGGCCACCCGGCCGCGGTCCAGCAGCACCACGTCGTCGCACCACTGGGCGGCGGCGGTCAGGTCGTGCAGCACCACCACGACCGTCCCGCCGGCCCGGGCCCGCTCGCGGGCCGTGCCCAGCAGCATCGCGACGTGACGCAGGTCCAGGGCCGCGGTCGGCTCGTCCATCAGCACGACGGGCGTCGCCTGCGCCAGCACGCGCGCGGCCGCCACCCGGGCCTGCTCGCCCCCGGACAACGTGCTGAACGACCGGTGCACCAGGTGGGCCACGTCGGTCGCGACCATCGCCTCGGCCACCGCGTCGTCGTCCCGGTCCTCGTCGGCGGTGCCGGCCCACGGGGCCCGACCCATCGCCACGACCTCGCCCACGGTGAACGAGAAGCTGACCGCGGTCCGCTGCGGCAGCACGGCCCGCAGCCGGGCCTGCTCGCGCGGTGACAACCGGCCCAGGGGGGCCTCACCCAGGTGGACCGTGCCGGCGGCGACGGGCACGTCACCGGCCAGCGCCCCCAGCAGGCTGGACTTGCCGGCGCCGTTGGGCCCGACCAGGCCCAGCACCCGGCCGGGCAGGGCCGTCAGGTCGACGTCGGTCAGGACCGGTCGGCCGCCCAGCTCGACACCCACGCCGCGGGCCAGCAGGGCGGTCACGCCCACCCCCCCTGGCGCGAGCGGGTCCGGTGCAGCAGCCAGAAGAAGAACGGCCCGCCGACCAGCGCGGTCAGCATGCCCAGCGGCAGGTCGGCGTTGGGCACCAGCGTCCGGGCGGCCAGGTCGGCCAGCACCAGCACGACCGCCCCGGTCAGGGCGCTGGCGGGGACCAGGAGCCGGTGGCCCGGCCCGCACACCATGCGCACCAGGTGCGGGACGACCAGACCGACGAAGCCCACGATCCCGGCGAACGCGACGGCGGCGCCGACCAGCAGCGCGACGACGACGATGCAGCCCAGCCGCAGCCGCTCGACGTCGACCCCCAGGTGGCGGGCGGGACGCTCGCCCAGCGACAGCAGGTCCAGGCGGTGGGCGACGTAGCCGGAGGCCACGAGCCCCACGACGACCAGGGGCAGCACGGCCAGCACCGACTGCCAGCGTGCGCCGTTGAGGCTGCCCAGCTGCCAGAACACCAGCTGCTCGCGGGCCTGCGGGTCGGCCACGAAGGTGAGGAACGCGATGGCGGCCCCGGCGACCGCGTTCACCGCGATGCCGGTGAGCACGAGCGTGACCACCTCGGTGCGCTGGCCCGAGCGGGAGAACCAGTAGACGAGCAGGGTCGTCAGCAGACCGCCGACGAACGCCCCGGCCGCGACCGACCAGCCGCCCAGGGCTGCCGTCCCGGTCACGATGACCGTGCTGGCGCCCACGGCGGCCCCCGCGGACACCCCCACCACCGCGGGCTCCGCCAACGGGTTGCCGAACACGCCCTGCATGACGGCGCCCGCCGCGGCGAGCGCGCCGCCGACCAGCACGGCCAGCGCGACCCGGGGCAGGCGCACCTGCAGCAGCACGGCCTCGGCCTGCGGGTGGGTCGGCACGGGGCCGGTGGTCAGGCCGGCCCACCGGGCCAGCAGGCCCAGGACCTCGGCGGGGGCGATGGCCAGCTGGCCTCGCCCCACGGCGACCACGGTGACGACCGCGAGCACGACACCCAGCGCCGGCAGGACGGCGGCGGCGCCGAGACGCCGGGCGCCTCGCCCCGGTGGCGGCGGTGCCGCCACGTCGACCGGGGTCCGGGTCGGTGCCGTCACCGGTGGAGGGCCTGCGACAACCGCTCGACCAGGCGCGGCAGCCGTGGGCCGAACGTGAGGACCTCGGTGTCGTCGACGGACACCACGCGTCGCGCCTCGCCGGCCGGGGTCTGCGCCATGCCGGGCAGCTGCAGCAGCCCGTCGACGCCGCCGACGGACTCCAGGCCCCCGGTCATGACGAGCAGCACGTCGGGCTCGGCGCCGACCAGCGCCTCGCTGGTCAGCGGGACGAACGCCCGGTCCAGGCCGATGTCGGTGCCCACGTCGACCCCGCCCACGGCCCGGATCAGCTCGTCGGCCCCGGAGCCCGGCCCGGCCAGCAGGTAGACCCCGGCCGTGCCGCGGACGTAGAGGAACGCCACGCGAGGGGCGGGTCCGTCGTCGGGGACGTCGGCCAGCACCTGTGTCAGCGCGTCGTCCAGGTCGCCCGCCACCTGCTCGCCCGCGGCCTGGACCCCCAGCACGCGGGCCACGGTCCGGACCTGCTCGCCGACGCCCGCCACGGTGCGCGCGGGCTCGAGGAACACCACGGCGACGCCGGCGTCGCGCAGCTGCTGCTGCACCTCGGGCGGGCCGATGCTCGTGTCGGTCAGCACGACCGTGGGGTCGAGGGCGAGGACGGCCTCGGCGTTGAGGTCGTGCCCGCCGGGTGTGACCACCGGCAGGTGCGCGGCCTGCTCGAAGCCGGTCGAGGTGTCACGGCCGACGACCTGGTCGCCCAGTCCGAGGCTGAACACGATCTCGGCCAGGGTGCCGTGCAGGTCGACGGCGAGGATCCGGTCGGTGGCCTCGACCGTGACCAGCTCGCCGTCGCAGGAGCGGACCTGCACGGGCAGGGTCGCCGGACCCGGGTCGGCCAGGACCTCGATGTCGGGATCCGCCGGGACGGTCGCCGGGCCGGCGGCGAGACCGCCGTCGGTCCTGGCCGAGGCCGAGGCCGTGGCCGCTGCTGCCGTCGTCGACGACGGGCCGGGGGCGTCGTCCGGGGCCGCCGGCGCGGCGGGGCAGGCCTCGACGACCGTCGGGGTGACGGGCGACCCCGCCGAGGCGTCGGGTCCGGCCGAGCCCGCGGCGGCACCGTCGCTCGAGGTGGCGCCCGCCGCGGCGCCCGACGCGGCGGTGCCCGGTGCGGACGCCCCGGCCTGGGCGCACCCGCTGAGCAGCAGCAGGCAGGCCGCCAGCGTCGCCGCGCGGGGCGTCCGGGAGCGGCCCGTCATGCCCGCGCCGGGACGGGGGCGACCGCCGGCTGGGACGGGACGGAGGTCGACGTGCCCGTGGTGCCGGTCGTGGTGCCGGTCGTGGTCAGGTCCTCGACCAGGGCCACGTTGTGCTCGTAGGCCGCCAGCACCTCCTCGGCCATGGCGGCCACCTCGCCGTCGTCCAGCCGCAGGCCGTCCAGGCAGGCGCGGTAGGCCTGCTTGAACCGGCCGGGGTGCACCCCCTCGAAGACGTAGAAGGATGCCCCCCGGTCCGCCGCCAGGCCGTAGGTGCGCCGGACGACACCCCCGATCGCCAGGCCACCGCTGAGGTCGCCCAGGTAGCGGGTGTAGTGGTGGGCCAGGAACCCCACCGGCCACTCCAGCGCGCACCGGGTGATGCGGGCGGCGTAGACCAGGGCGACGTCGGACGGTGCCGACGGCACCTGCGCCCCGGCGGCCCGCAGCACGTCCAGGTCGGCCGTGATCGCCGTCGAGCGGTCGAGCGCGGGGTCGAGCAGCGACGTCAGCCGGTCGTCGTCGACCTGCCCGCGGCCGTGCTCCAGCGCCGCGTAGACCGGCTGCAGCTGCACCAGGTAGCGGGCGTACGAGCTCATCGGGACCGCCCCGTCGAAGAGGGCCTGCATGAACCCCTGGGACCGCGCGCCTTCGTGCGCCGCCGTGCTGGCTGATCTGAGCGTCTCCGACAAGGGCACCGACGACATAGGTTCAGTTCTCCTTCTTAATCTGCTTAGGTAAGCCTCATCAAACCACCTCCGACCCACCAGGAGAACCCGTGACCGTGCGGTCCCGTCCCCCTTCGCTGCTGATCGCGCTGCTGCTCGGTGCGCTCGCCCTCGTCACCACCGTGGGGGCGACGGCCGCCCCGGCCTCGGCCTCCGCCGGCCCGTCCGCCACGGCCTCGGCCACCCAGGACCTCGACCCCGACGGTCAGCGGGTCACCGTGTCCGGCTCGGGGTTCGACCCGACCAAGGGCGTCTACGTCGCGCTGTGCGTGGACCGGGGCGCGGGTGCGCTCGCCACGCCGTGCATCGGCGGCATCGACACCAGCGGGTCGGCGTCCTCGTCGGCCTGGGTGTCCTCCAACCCGCCGGCCTACGGCGAGGGGCTGGCCACGCCCTACGGGCCCGGCGGCACGTTCGACGTCACGATCCAGGTCTCCGCCGCCGACCAGTTCGCCGACTGCCTGGACCCGGCCTCCGCGCCCAGCGGCTGCGCGCTGTTCGTCCGCGCCGACCACACCCGGGCGGGCGACCGGAGCCAGGACGTCAGGATCCCCGTGACGTGGGCGTCCGGGGCCACGACCGAGGACGGGTCGGGCGACGACTCCGGCGGCGCCGCCGCGGGTGAGCAGGACCAGGCAGGCGCCGGGTCCGCCGCGTCCGGCGGCCAGGCCGGCGACGAACCCGTCGCCGGGTCCGGCGCCCCGGGTGCCCTGGCCCGCACCGGGGCCTCCGTCGCGGCGGTCGGGGGCGCCGCCGCCGTCCTGCTGGCGCTCGGCACGACCGTCCTGCTGGTGACACGGCGCCGCCGCGACGAACCGGCGCAGGCACTCCGATGACCCCCCACCCACGACCCGAGAACCGCACCACGAGGAGATCACCCGTGCGCAGCGCAGCATCCGGCACCACCCGGTCCCGACGGCGGGGTGCCGTGCTCGTCGCGGCCCTGCTGGGGCCCGTCCTGGCCCTGGGCACCCCGGCGGTGCTGGCGTCCCCGGCCGCCGCCGAGGTCGCCGGGACGTACGCCACCGCTCCCGTGTCCGACGTCTCGCTGGACTGGGGCGTCAAGCAGTCGTTCCGGCAGTACATCCAGGGACCGATCGCCAAGGGGGCCGTCACCCTCGACGCCCCGGCCACGACCCTGCCCGACGGCACCTACCGCTTCGCCGAGGGCAGGGGCACGTCCGACGTCGACGGCCTGACCGTCTCCGTCGCCGGTGGGGTGCGGTTCACCGGTCACGACATGGGTGCCGGTCCGCTGCTGGACGTGGCCATCAGCGACGTGCGGCTCGAGGTGGCCGCCGACGGTGGCGTGCTGCGCGCCGACGTCGTCAGCCGCGGGCTGGCCTCCGGCGAGCCCGTCAGCTACCCCGACGTGGCCTTCGCCGACGTCGACGTGACGACGGCCGACATCGAGCCCGACCCCGACGGCGTCCTCGAGCTGACCGGCCTGGCGGCCACCCTCACCGCGGAGGCCGTCCCGGCGTTCGCCGACTTCTACGAGGCCGGGTCCGCGTTGGACCCGGTGTCCGTCCGCGGCACCGTGGCGCCGGCGCCCGAGCCGGAACCGGAGCCCGAGCCGACGCCGACGCCGGAGCCGGAGCCGGAGCCGGAGCCGACGCCCGAGCCGGGGGAGTGGGAGCCGGTGGTGGAGCTGGTGGACGCAGCCGGTGAGCCGGTGTCGGTGCTGCCGGTCGAGGGCGGTCCGTTGACCGTGCGCGGCAGCGGGTTCGACCCGGCCGCGAACGCGGCGACGCGGCCGCCGGTGCCGGTGGGCTCCCCCGCGGGGGCCTATGTCGTGGTCGGTGACTTCGACGCGCAGTGGCGTCCGAGCCAGGGCGCGACGGGTGCGTCGCGTCGGGTGCTGGAGCAGGCCTGGGTGATGCCGCAGGCCACGATCGACGCGGTGGGTCAGCTGCCGGGTCTGGTGCTGCTCGAGTCCGACGGCACGTTCGAGGTGACGCTGGAGGTCGAGCGGCCCGCGCAGGTGCAGGGCGTCCTCGGCGTCTACACCTACCCCGCGGGTGGCGTGCTCAACGCGGCGCAGGAGACCGCCACCCCGATCACCTTCGCCGAGCCGGAGCCCGAGCCCGAGCCGGAGCCCGAGCCGGAGCCGGAGCCGGAGCCGGAGCCGACGACCCCGGTCCTGACGCTGCCCGAGGGCACGGCGGTGGCCGACGGCGACGACCTCGACGTGAGCGGCACCGGCTTCGCGCCGGAGCGGGCGCTGTACGTGGCCCTCACGCCGCAGGGCACGTCCGGCGACGCGCACCCCTCGCCGTTCAGCGGCGCCCAGCGCGTCGTCACGGCCGAGGACGGCACCCTCGAGGTGACCCTGGAGGACGTCGAGACCCGGTTCAGCAACGAGGGCGTCGAGGTCGACTGCGCCGAGGCCGGGTGCTTCGTCGCGGCGTTCTCGTCCCTCGACCCGACCGACAACGCCCCCGTCGACCGCAGCGGCGACCGGACCCAGGACGCGTTCGTCGCGCTGCCCCTGAGCGACGAGCCGCCCGTCGGTCCCGGTCCGGCCACGTTCGAGGTCGTACCCGACCGGGACGAGGTCACGGCCGGCACGTCGCTGGGCGTCACCGCCACCGGCCTGGACGCCGGCGAGGTGGTGCGCGTGGAGCTCGGGGACCTGCTCGTCTCGCCGTCCGGGGCCGTCGCCGACGGGGTGGGGGCCTACGCCCTCACCTTCACCGTCCCGGCCGACCAGCCGCCGGGCCCGGTCCTGGTGGCCGTGACCGGCGCCGGCGACGACCGTCGCGGCAGCGCGGTCGTCACGGTCCACGCCCCGCCGCCCGAAGCGGGCGACGACCTCGAGATCGTCGGGGGCGCCGTGGACTGGGGCGTCAAGGAGTCGTTCCGCACCTACGTCACCGGGTCCGTCGCCCGGGGGACGATCGACGTCGCCGACCCCGCCACCCGCAACGGGAGCGGCACGTTCCGCTTCCCCGTCACCGGCGGCGAGGCGACGGCCGAGAGCCTGGTGGCCACCACCGACGGGTCGGTGTCCTTCAGCGGTCACGTCGTCGACGGGGAACCCCTGCTCGGTCTGGTCGTCTCCGACCTGTCGGTCGTGGTGGCCGACGGCGAGGCGTCCCTGGTCGCCGACGTCCGCAGCCGGTCCCTCGGGGGGGCCGACGTGGTGGCCGACGACGTGGCCCTCGCCGACCTCGACCTGACGGGGGAGTCCCTGACCCCCGTGGACGGCGTGGTCGAGCTGTCGGACCTGCCGGCCACGCTCACCGAGGCCGGTGCCCCCGCGTTCGGCGGGTTCTACGACGCGGGCGAGGCGCTGGACCCGGTGTCGGTGACGCTGCTGGTCGAGGAGGGGGCGACCCCGCCCCCCGCGCCCGGCGACCCGACGTGCACCGACGGGCGCGACGCCGACGGTGTGCCCTACGCACCCGGCGCCTGCCCCGGTCTGGAGGTCCTGCGCGCCGAGCTGTCGGCGTCGTCGGTCGAGCCCGGCGGCACGGTCACGGTGAGCGCGACCGGGTTCGACCCGCAGGAGCAGGTCGAGGTGTGGCTGTTCTCGGACCCGCACCGGCTGCTCTCCGTCAGCAGCGACACCGACGGCACCCTCGAGACCACCGTCGTCGTCCCGGCCGGGACGGCGCTCGGGGCGCACACCCTGGTGCTCGTCGGGGAGTCCGGCGTCCGGGCGGAAGGTGACCTGACGGTCGTCGCGCCCGCTGCGGACGACGGGGACGACGAGGACGGGGGCGACGGGGACGGCGACGGTGGCGGCGGGGCGGCCGGCGGCCCCGGGGTCTCCGGCTCGACGGCGGGCTCGGACCGGCTGGCCCGCACGGGCGCGGGCGTCCTGCTCCCGCTGCTGCTCGGGCTCGGTCTGCTCGGGCTCGGCGGTGCGACCGTCCGGGCCTCCGGCGCCGGACGCGGCCGTGGTGAGGCGGACGTCCCGGGCGCCGACGGCGAGGACTCCTTCCTCGACCCCGACGCGGTCGCGGACGTCGTCCGGCACATGCGGGAGGACCACGCCGAGGACACGTTGACGATCGTGCGCGGCTGCGGCGGCGTGCGCTCGGCGACCCAGGCGTGGTTGACGCACCTGGACGCCGAGGCGGGCACCTACGTCGCGGTGGTCGACGGCGAGGAGCGGCTCGTCCGGATCCCCTGGCACGACCCGCTGACCTCGCGCCGGCAGGTCCGGGCCGAGGTCGTCCGGCTGCACGACGAGGCGGTGCGCCGGCTCGGCACCACCTGACCGCCGCTCGTCCAGGGGCCCCGACGACGCACGACCGTCGGGGCCCCGCAGCACGTGGACAGACATGCGCATACATGCATATGCTGCGCCGGTGCACCCCCACGACCACGGCGTGACGGCGACCGGCCGCAACCGCGGCCGGCTGGTCGTCGCGCTGGTCGTCACCGCCTCGGTGGCCGTGGTCCAGGTGGTCGGGGGGGTGCTGTCGGGGTCGCTGGCGCTGCTGGCCGACGCCGGGCACATGCTCGTGGACTCGCTCGGGCTCGCCGTCGCGCTCGGGGCCGCGGTGCTCGCCGCCCGCCCGGCCACCGCGACCCGGTCCTACGGCTGGCAGCGCGCCGAGGTGCTGGCCGCCCTGGTCAACGGCCTGCTGCTGCTCGGCGTCGCGGTGTGGGTGGTGAGCGAGGCCGTCCGGCGCTGGGACACCCCGCCCGAGGTCGCCACCGGGCTCATGCTGGGCACCGCGGTCGTGGGTGGCCTGGCCAACGTGGTGGCGCTGCTCGTGCTCCGCCCCGCCCACCAGGAGAGCCTCAACCTGCGCGGCGCCTACCTGGAGGTGCTGGCCGACCTCCTGGGGTCGGTCCTCGTGGTCGTCGCGGCCCTCACCATCTGGGCCACGGGCTGGACGAGGGCCGACGTCGTGGCGTCGCTGCTGGTCGCGGCCCTCGTTCTGCCGCGCGCCTGGTCGCTGCTGGGCGAGGTGGTCCACGTCCTCCTGGAGGCCACCCCCCGCGGCCTGGACCTGGACGAGGTCCGCCGGCACCTGCTCGAGGTGCCCGCCGTCGTCGACGTGCACGACCTGCACGCCTGGACCATCACCAGCGGGTCGCCCGCGCTGTCGGCGCACGTCGTGGTGGACGCGGCCTGCGTCGAGCGGGGCGCGGTGGGTGAGGTGCTCGACCAGCTGTCCCGGTGCGTGGAGGACCACTTCGACCTCGCGCACTCGACGTTCCAGCTGGAGCCGGTCGGGCACCGCGACCACGAGCCGGTCGGGCACGCCTGACGCGCGCCGGTCGGGCTCACAGCGGGACCGGCACCCCCACCGCCTGGAGCCCGGCGAGCACGGCCAGCACGACGCACACGCCGGCCCCGGTCAGCCGCACCGCCCGCAGCGGCAGCCGGCTCGCGAGCGAGGCGCCGATGGTGGCGGCGAGCCCCGCCACCAGCAGGAGCGCGGCCCAGGCGCCCACGAGGATCGACACCGGGTCGGCGCTGCGGGCCGCCAGCCCCGCGGTGAACAGCTGCGACAGGTCGCCCCACTCCGCGATGAACAGCACGACGAAGCTGGTCCCGGCCGCCCGCAGGAAGGGGGTCCGACGCTCGTCCGTCGCGGTCCCGCCGTCGGTGTCCAGCGCGGCGCCGGAGCGGCTGTCGCGGTAGAGGACCACCGCGCCGGCGGCGAACAGCACCGCGGCCGCGCCGGCCACGAGCGCCTCGGGCAGCCGCGACAGCAGCCCGCCGGCGGTCACGGCGATCGCGGTCTGCACGCCGAACGCCAGACCCACCCCCACCCAGGCGGCCAGCGGCCGGAACCGGCTCGACAGCACCAGGGTGGCGATGAACGTCTTGTCGGGCAGCTCGAGCAGCAGCAGCGGCACGAACGCGCTGAGCGCGACCGCCAGGTCGAACGGGGGCAGACCGAACACGGGGGCTTCTCTCACGGCTCGGGACCGGGGCGCGTCGACCGGTGGCGTGAGGGCTACTCCCCTTCGCCGGAGGGAACGGTAGCCGACGGCGGGGTCTGCCCGGGCTGCCCGTCCGGCGGCGGGACGTCGAGCAGCACGACGTCGAGCAGCTCGGCGTCCACGAGCCCGGCGGGGACGAAGCGCCGGGCGACCTCGACGAAGTCGGGCCTGGCCGCCGCCAGCCCCACCCCCAGGTCCCGGGCCTCCTCGGCCCGGCCGGCGGCCGCCAGGACGACCGCCCGCCACAGCGTGAGGTCGGGCTCACCGGCGGGGGTCGGCACCTGCTCCGGCAGCGCCGCCACGGCCGCCGCCCCCTGCCCGTCCAGCGCCAGCTCGAACGCCTCGACCGTGCGGTGGTAGACGTCGGTGTGCTCGACCAGCCGCGACAGCGCGGACACCGCGTCGGGGGCGTCGTCCACGCGCAGGTCGACCACCTGGTCCTGCCAGGGGCGTCCGCTGCGCTGCGACCGGACGACGACGACCGCGGCGGAGCGCTGGCCCCGCTCGTCCCCGCCGGCGTCCTCCGCCGCGCGCAGCGCCCCCAGCAGCCGGCGCGGCAGCCAGCCGGTGGAGGCCTCGAAGGACTCGACCATGGCCTCCCAGACCTGCGGCCCGCGGACGATGTTGGCCAGCGACACGGAGCAGTCCCCGACCAGGTGCCCGGCCGCGGCGACGCACGCCTCCCCGGTGTAGACCGCGAACCGGCCCGCCGCGTCGACCATGCCGACCTGGCGGCGCTCGGGGTGCGGGTCGACGCTGCGCAGCGCGGTCAGCGCCTCGTCCGCGGTGAGACCGGCCCGCAGGGCGTCCAGGCCGAGGTCGCCGTACATCGGCTCACCCATCGACTGGGTCGCCACCACGCCGGCGCCCGGTGCGGCCCAGGACACGCTGCTGCCGACGGCGAACGCCTGGGACTGCGTCGCGACGCCCATCTGCCCGGTCTCGGGGTCGCGGGCGATGATCGAGTAGGTCATGGCGTCGCTCCTGCCGTCGAGGTGGTCCCGGTCGTCGAGAGGGTCCCGGTCGTCACGCGGGCGTGCCCGGCGCCCGTCTGAACCGACCACATCGCCGCGTACGAGCCCCCGGCGGCGACCAGCGCGTCGTGCGTGCCGGACTCCACGACCTGGCCCCCCTCCAGCACCCAGATCTTGTCGGCGTCGCGGACGGTGGACAACCGGTGGGCGACCATCAGGGCGCTGCGACCGGCCGTGACCCGGGCCAGCGAGCGCTGGATGGCCGCCTCGGTCTCGTTGTCGACCGCGGACGTCGCCTCGTCCAGCACCAGCAGCGCCGGGTCGCGCAGGATCGCGCGGGCCAGCGCCAGGCGCTGCCGCTGACCGCCCGACAGGGTGACCCCACGCTCGCCGACGAGGGTCTGGTAGCCGTCGGCCAGCCCGACGACGAAGTCGTGCGCCTCGGCCGCGCGGGCGGCGTCGTGCACCTGGGCGTCGGTGGCGTCGGGGCGGCCGTAGGCGATGTTGTCGCGCACGCTGCCGCGGAACATGAACACGTCCTGGCTGACGTAGCCGATCGCCCCGCGCAGGGCCTCCCAGCCGAGCTCCCGCACGTCGACGCCGTCGAGGCGCACCTGACCGGCGCGCGGGTCCTGGAACCGGAGCACGAGGCGCAGCAGGGTCGACTTGCCCGCCCCGGTGGCCCCCACCACGGCGTGCACCTCACCGGGCGGGAGGACCAGGTCCACGCCGCGCAGCACGTCCGGCCCGTCGTCGTAGCCGGCCGTCACGCCGCGCAGCTCGACCCCGCCCGACGCCGGCCCGGGCAGCACACCGGCGCCGGGGACCACGTGGGCGCGCTCGTGCAGCAGGGCGAGCACGCGCCGGGCCGAGGCCATGCCCCGCTGGTACAGGTCGAGGGTCTCGCCGACGTCGGTCAGCGGCCACAGCAGCCGCTGGGTCATGAACACCAGCACCGAGTACAGGCCGATCTCGATCTCGTCGTTCAGCGCCGCCCAGCCGCCCAGCAGCAGCGTCGTGGTGAAGCCGGCCAGGATCGCCATCCGGATCAGCGGGACGAACGCGGCCGAGGACCGGATGGCCCGGGTGTTGGCCGCGCGGTACTCCGAGGACGCCGTCGTCACCCGGTCGAGCTCGCGCTGCTCGGCGGTGAACGCCTTGATGGTGGGCAGACCGCCCAGGTTGGCCGCCAACGTCCCGTTGAGGACCGAGACCGACTCCCGGACCCGCGCGTACAGCGGCTCGAGGCGGCGCTGGAACCACAGCGACCCGATGACGATGACGGGGATGGGGGCGAAGGCCAGCAGGGTCAGCTGCAACGAGCTGACCGCGAACACGGCGCCCACCAGGACGATGTTGACCGTCGTCGCGATGATCGTCGGCGCCCCGACGTCCAGGAACCGCTCGAGCTGGTTGACGTCGTCGTTGAGCACCGCGAGCGTGCCGCCCGTCGTCCGGGCCTCGTGCCAGCCGACGTCCAGCGACTGCACGTGGCCGTAGGCCTCGACCCGCAGGTCGTGCTCGACGGCCTGCGCGAGCCCCCGCCACAGCACCGACGCGGCGTAGTCGCTCAGGGACTCGCCCACCCACACCACGACGTTCAGCAGGGCGAGCCACCCCAGCTGGGCGAACCGGTCGTCGACGCCGAGCACGGTCGCGACCAGGGAGTCCTCACCACGCACGACCACGTCGATCGCGGCGCCGATGATCAGCTCGGGCATGACGTCGAGCACCTTGTTGACCACCGACATCACCACGGCCAGCACCAGCCGGGGCCGGTACGCGCGGTAGCGGGACCACAGCGCCCGCAGCGGGTGGGGGACCAGGACGGTGGGGGTGTCGCTCACCGGGTCAGGGTCTCAGCCGCGCACCGCGGCCGGGACCGTCGGACCGCGGGGTGGGGGCGTCGTGAGGACCGGGTGAGACCGGAGCGACTCAGCCGACGAGCACCGCGTACACCACCACGTTGTCCTCGTAGCTGGACACCGAGCGGTCGAAGTCACCCCCGCAGGTGATGAGCCGGAGCACCGGCGCCGGGGCGGGGCCGTAGACGCGCTCGGTGGGGAACTCGGTCTTGGGGTACGTCTCGGACCCGGTCACGGCGTAGGTCACGGCCGTCCCGTCCTCGAGCCCGACCACCACCTCGTCGCCGGGGGCCAGCTCGCCGAGCCGGGCGAACACGGCCGGGCCGTCCCGGGTGTCCACGTGGCCGGCGATGACGGCGGGTCCGGTGCGCCCCGGTGACGCGCTCGCGGTCAGCCAGCCGGCGTCGTCGGGGTCCTCGGGGACCTCGATCGTGCCGTCCCCCGCGACGCCCAGGCGGACCAGCGAGGACAGGTCGACGTCGATCGTCGGCACGCGCAGCGAGACGGGGGCGGGGGCGCCGTTCGCGGCGACCACCCCCTGGGGTCCCGGGACCGCGGGACCCGTCGCCGGCGTCGCCGCGGAGGCGGCGGACGGGCCGGTCGCCGGGCCGGTCCCGAGGGGCGCGGTCGGCGCGGCTGACGCGGGAATCGACGCAGCGGTCGGGCCGGCGGTGGTCGCGCGCTCGGTGCCGGACCCGGAACGGGGGACTGCCGTCGCGGACCGGTCGCCGGCGACCAGCGACGCGAGCCCGCCCGCGGCCAGGACGACGGCCGCGACGGCGAGGACCACCACGACCCCACGGCCGGTGGGGTGGCGCGGTCGGGTCCGGTGCCGGGCTCGGCCGGGCCCGGGTCCTGCCTCGAGGCCCCCCACGTCGCTCACCCCGCGACGTGGCGGGCGGTGGTGCGCGCCCACGGCCGTGAGCGCACGAGCGCGCTCGCCGTCAGCGCGCTGGCGCCGAGCACCAGGAGCACGCCGGCGCCGATCCACAACGGGGTCCGGGCGTCGTCGGGGACGCCGCCGCCGAACCCGGTGGCCGCCCCGCCCTGCGGGGTCGTGCCGGCCCCGACGGCGTCGACGACCGGGCGGACGACCAGCTCGTCGCCCTCGCCGTCCAGCACCAGCAGCGTGTAGACGCTGCCGCTGTCCAGGACCAGGTCCGTGGTGCCGCTGGCGCCGTCACCGGTGGCCTGGACCGTCCACGGCCCGACCGGCGCGCTCTCGTAGCCCGTGGGGGTCCCGAGCGCGACGTCCGTGCCGAGGACCGGCCCGTCGACGGCCTCGACGTCCACGACGGGGGCCGCGGCCGAGGCCGCCAGCAGCCGGACCCGGCTCTGCCCGTCCCCGGGAGGTGTCAGGTCGTCGTCGAGCAGCTCCAGGCGGGGGTCGTCCTTCGTGCCCAGCCCGGCCGCGGTGTACGCCTGACCGGCCTCGAGGTCCACCGTCAGGCTCAGCAGCGGCGGCTCCGACACGGGCGTGCCTGCCGGGCGCAGCGTGACCGCGTACCGGCCGGGGGTCATGGCGCCGTACTCACCGACGGCCCCGTAGGCGGCGGTGGTCTCCAGCAGGGGGCGGTCCTCGGCGGCCACGCCCTCGCCCTCGTCGGCGAACGGGGCGAGTCGCACGTCCATGGCGCCCAGCTCGGGCACCAGGTGGGCGGGCCGCAGGTAGGCCGGGTCCCCGGTGGCGGTGGCGTTCGCCGCGGCCCCCGGCACGGTCACCAGGGCCAGGGCGGCGGCGGCCAGCACGACGAGGGCCCGGCGGGGGCGGCGGGAGGGCCGGAGGGTGGGCTCGGCGGTCATGGGGCGCTCCGTCACGTCAGCAGGTCGGTGTCACGGTGAGTCGTGGACGGGACGCCCGCGACGCTCGTGGTGACGGTACGTGGCGTACCGGAACCGCGCTCGGGGTACCCGAGAAGCCGCACCACCAATCCCGGGGACGCACCGTGGTCGTGCACACACGCCCGGTGACCTGCGGTGGGGCGTCCCCCAGGGGCGGCGGAGCGTTCCGGTCATCTGCTGGCGATCTGGCCGTGCGGCCGTCATCATCACCGTCAGTGACCTCGACGAAGGAGATGCTGTGGAAGCCGCCGTGCTGCCGGTCGTGCTGACGATCGCCGCGTTCGCCGCGGGCGTGCTCGTCGGCTGGTTGTGGTGGGGGCGGCGGTTCTTCACCGCCCGGCTGACCCGCGACGAGGCCCTGTCCCTCGTCCAGGGCCGGATCGAGCTGGACCTGGTCGAGAAGGACGCGGAGATCGCCCGGCTCAGGGCGCAGCTGTCGAGGTCGCCCACGTGACGTCCGCCGGGACGAAGGGCTACGAGCACGGCATCCGCTACCACGCCCCCAGGCGTCGGGAGCCCGGTCCGGTCGTCGGCGTGGCCGCGAGCCTGCTGATCCTGCTGGTGGCGGGTCAGCTCGCCCTGGCCCCGTCGGCGCGCGACGACGGGGACGCCGCAGCGGTCGCCGGGCCCGTCGTGAGCCCGACGACGTCGTCGGAGCCCGTCGCCGCGGACGACGCCACGGACGACGGTTCCACGGCAGCCGGCGCCGCCGTGGTCGAGCTGAGGTTCGACAGCGGGGCGGACACGCCGTCGCCGGGGGCGGCAGACGCGCTCGACGGGGTCGCCGACGACCTGCTCGGCGACCCCGCCGCCACCGTGAGGGTCATCGGCCACGCCGAGCCCAGCAACGACCGCGACCTGGAGAAGCAGCTGTCGCTGGAGCGGGCGCTGCGGGTGGTCGACCTGCTCGGTCGGCGGGGGGTCCCCGCCGAGCGGGTCGAGGTGGTGGCTGCGGGGGCCACCCAGGCCGAGGAGGCCGAGGCCGACGACAACCGTCGGGTGACGGTCGAGGTCACGCCCGGCTGAGACCCCGCGACCGGCTGGTCAGCGGGAGTAGAACTCGACGACCAGCTGCTCGTCGCACACCACCGGGAGGTCCGCACGTCGGGGGTCGTCCTGGATCCCGACCGTGAGGGCCGGGAGCACCACGTCCAGGTGGCTGGGTACCCGCTCCAGGGCGTGGGCGCCGGCCGCCGCGACGACGAAGGGCGGGAGGTGGCGGCGGCGGGGGTCCACCCGGACCACGTCGTGCACGGACACCCGGTAGGACGGTCGGTCGACGCGACGGCCGTTGACCTGGATGTGCCCGTGCCCGACGAACTGGCGCGCCTGGTGGATCGTCCGGGCCATCCCCGACCGCAGCACCACGGCGTCGAGGCGACGCTCCAGCTCCTCGACCAGGACCTCTCCGGTCTTGGCGCCCGACCTCGAGGCCTTCGCGAAGACCCGCCGCAGCTGGGCCTCGCTCACCGCGTACTGCGCGCGCAGCCGCTGCTTCTCCATCAGGCGCAGCCGGTAGTCGCTCTCCTTGCGCCGGTTGCGGCCGTGCTCCCCCGGCGGGTACGGGCGACGCTCCAGGTAGGGGAGCGACTTGGGCGTCAGGGCCAGTCCCAGGGCGCGGGAGAGCTTGATCTTCGGGCCGTTGGTGCGCACGTTCCTCCTCGGGGCCGGCTCACCGCGAATTGCGGCTGATGCCATTGTGCTTATCGCTAAGGGTAGCCTAACCTCGAAACCATGACAGCCTCACGCCCACGGTCGGCCACCACCCGAGCACCCGCTCATGCCGCGCGGGCCCGCTCGGCCGTCGAGGCCGCCGGGTCGGTCGACGTCGTCTGGGACGACGGGTCCTGCGCCGTGGTCGAGGGGCTGACCGCGCTGCCCGGCGGGGGGCTCGCGTGGGACGTGCCGGACGGCACCTCCCTGCACCGTCGGCTGTCCGCCGCGCGGCGGCAGGACGGCGACCTCGGGGTCTGCGTCGGCCTGACCGACGTCGCGCCGCTGGCCGGCCCCGACCGGGTGCGCGGTCGGCTGGCGCTCGCCGGCTGGCTGCGGGTGGCGCCCGGGGGTGGCGCCCGGGCGGGGTTGCGGGTGCGCCTGGACCCGGTCGAGATCGTGTGGCACCCGGCGGACGGGGAGCCGGTCCCGGTCGACGAGGAGGAGTACCGCGACGCGGCGCCGGACCCGCTGGCCTCCTGGGAGGCGGACCTGCTGCTCGCGCTGCAGCACGACCGTGACCTCTGCGCCCGCCTGGAGCGCCTGGTGACCGCCGGGCCGGGCGGTCGGGGGGCGAGGTCCGCGGTACCCGTGCGGCTGGACCGCCGCGGTCTGGTGGTCCGGGTGTCCGTGCCCGGTGGCCACCGTGACGTCCGGCTCCGGTTCGCCCACGACGCCACCACGGTGGAGCTGGCCTGGGAGGGCCTCGCCCGGTTGGCGGTGCACGCGCTCGACGCCTGACCGCCCGAGGTTTGCCGGGTGGGGCTGCGGGTAGCCAGAAGGGGGGAGCGCTCCCGAAGGCGCTCCCGTCACCTGCTCGCAGCACGTGCTCCGGACGAGAGGACCCAGCAATGGACACCATCACCAGCGTCATCGAGGTCGACGTCCCCCTGCAGACCGCGTACGACCAGTGGACGCAGTTCGAGGACTTCCCGCGGTTCATGAGCGGGGTCGAGACGATCACGCAGCTGGACGACAGGCGGACCCACTGGGTGATGAAGATCGCCGGCGTGAGCCGCGAGTTCGACGCCGAGGTGCTGGTGCAGCGTCCCGACCAGGGCGTGTCCTGGCGCAGCACCGACGGCCCAACCCACGCCGGCCGGGTCACGTTCGTCCGGCTGGACGACACCCGCACCGAGGTCACGCTGGCCATGGACTGGCAGCCCGAGGGCCTCGTCGAGAAGGCCGGTGACGCGCTCGGCATCGTCGAGAGCCAGGCCAAGAAGGACCTGCAGGGCTTCAAGCAGTTCATCGAGGAGCGCGGCACCGCCACCGGTTCGTGGCGCGGCGACGTCGACACGGGCAGCACCGCGCCGCTCTGAGCCGCCCCGCACCCGTCGGACCCCGTCCCCGCTCCTGGGGGGCGGGGTTCGTGCGTGCGCACGGGTGGCGCGTGGTCGCGGGGTGGACGCGGGCCGGCCCAGGTAGTTCAATACTGAACAACCTAGGAGGACGACATGCCCGCAGTGACCGCAGACACCGTGACCCTGCCGAGGGTGGCCGTCCCGCCGGACGCGACCGTACGGGCCACCCGCTCCGTCACGACCGCCCCCCAGGGCTACGAGGGCGAGGGCTTCCCCGTGCGTCGTGCGTTCGCCGGTGTCTCCCCGCAGGACCTGGACCCCTTCATCCACCTGGACCAGATGGGCGAGGTCGAGTACAGCCCCGGTGAGCCCAAGGGCACGCCCTGGCACCCGCACCGCGGGTTCGAGACCGTCACGTACATGCTCGACGGGGCGATGCAGCACCAGGACTCCCACGGTGGCGGCGGCCTCATCGCCGACGGCGCGACCCAGTGGATGACGGCCGGCGGGGGCATCCTGCACATCGAGACCCCACCGGAGTCCCTGGTGGTGTCGGGCGGGCTGTTCCACGGCTTCCAGCTCTGGGTCAACCTGCCCGCGGCGCACAAGATGCGACCGCCGGCGTACCAGTCGCTCGAGGGCGACGACGTCACGCTGCTGGCGAGCCCCGACGGCGGTGCGCTGCTGCGCCTCATCGCGGGCCAGGTGGACGGGCACAGCGGGCCCGGGTCGACGTTCACCCCCATCACGCTCGTGCACGCGACGGTGACGGCGGGGGCCCGGCTCGAGCTGCCGTGGCGCACGGACTTCAACGCCCTCGTCTACGTGCTGTCCGGGCGCGGCCGGGTCGGCCGTGGTGGCGACGCGGTGCGCAAGGGACAGCTGGCGGTGATGGGTCCGGGCGGGGTGCTGCGTGTGGACGCCGACCGCGGCCAGGACGCCCACGAGCCGGTCCTGGACGTCCTGGTGATGGGCGGCCGGCCGATCCGCGAGCCGGTCGCGCAGCACGGGCCGTTCGTCATGAACACCCGACGCGAGCTGGTCCAGGCCGTCGAGGACTTCCAGGCCGGTCGCCTGGGCGTCGTCCCCGACGGCGCGCTGATGCCGCACGCCCGGCGCTGAGGCCGCACGCCCGGCGCTGAGGCCGCACGCCCGGCGCCGGCGCGGGACGTCGCAGGGACGACGAGCAGGGGCGGCGCGGTCAGTCGGCGGTGGCGGGCCGGTCGTCCTCGGGGAACACGTCGAGCCGACGATCCGGGTCGGTCTGCTCACCGGGGACGGCCACGGCCTCGGTGCCGTCGTCCGCGGCCGGGGCCGCCTCGGGCGGGTAGCCCGTGAGGACCTCGGACGGTGGCTGCTCCGCCGAGGTGGAGCCGTCCTGGTGCCCGGTCGGGTGGTCAGGCTGCTGGGTCATCCCCGTCGAGTCCCCTCCCGGCGCCGATCTCAACCCTGTCGACGGCATGTCGTCCGGTACCCGCCGTCCGGTTAGACATGCCCCGGATGTGGGGATACACATGGCGGACGCGACCGACCCCCGGGTCTGTCGCAGGCGCTCAAGCAAACGGTGCCTTCGTCCAGCCATCTTTGGGAGCTGGATCATGCGAACGACCATCCTCATCGGTCCCACGGACCGCCGGTCCCGCGGCGTCGCCGCGTTCATGCTCGCCGAGGCCGCCGCCCTGCGTTCCCGGCTGCGGGCCCGAGGTGCCGACGTGCGCCTCGTGTCCGCCTTCGACCCCGGCGTGACCGCCGCGGACGGCGACGACCACCTGCGTCCCGACGTCGTCCTCGACGTGCCGGTCCGGGTGCGGGACCAGCGTGCGGACGGCATCGCCTCCGCGGGGCTGCTGGCCCGCGAGCTCGCCCGCGTGGCGGCCGACGGCATCGTCCACGCGGTCGGCTGGCGCGCCACCGCGGTGGCGGTGACGGCCCGCGGCGAGACCGGCACCCCGGTCGTCGCCCACGTGGACCAGCTGCCCTCGTTCCCGGGTGACGACCGTGCGGACGGCACCGTCATGGCCCGGCTGGGCTGGGCCGCGCTGGCCGCGGCCGACCACGTCGTCGTCGAGTCCACCTGGGCCCGGGACGTCGCCGTCCGTCGCGGGGTGCTGCCCGACCGGCTGCACGCGGTCGGCCCGGCGCTCACCCGCCTGCCGCAGGGCGAGGCGCCCCGGTCGCCGTCCGGTGAGGACCCGCTGGTGCTGTCGGTGGGGGACCCCGGCGACGTCGGCAGCCTGCGACCGGTCGCGGAGGCCGTGCTGCACCACGCCGGTGCGCGGCTGCTCGTGGCGCGGAGCACGGGCATGGACGAGACCGCTGCGGCCGCCGTCAAGGAACGGCTCCGCGAGCTGCCGGTGGTGCGGCGGCTCGGGACGCGCTGCAAGGTCGCGCTGGCGCCCGCGTCGACGCTGTGCGCCACGGCCGACCTCGTCGTGGACGTGTCCAGCACCCCCGGCCGCGGGCTCGGCGTGCTCGCCGCCATGTTCGAGGCGCGCCCGCTGGTCGCGGCCGCCGTCGGCGGGGCCGACGAGCTCGTGGTGGACCGCGTGACCGGGCTGCTCGTGGAGCCCCGCGACCGGGTCCACACCCGCGACGGGGTCGCCGCCCTGCTGCAGGACCCGTTCCGGTTGGAGGCCTACGGCCTGGCCGGGCGGGACCGCGCCCACGCGGTGTTCGACCCCGAGCTGCTGGCCGACGCCACCTCCCGGGTCCACGACCGGGCCCGCGGGAGGCTCGGGGAGCCCTCCGGCGGCGAGGCGGTCGACCCGGCCGACGTCGTCGACGTCCGGCACGCCGGGGCCGTGGCTCCCGCCGTGCACGCGTGACCGGGGTGCTCGAAGGCGCCCCCGCCGCTCGACCGACCGCCGCCGAGGCCCGCAGCGGGGAGCGGCAGGCCACGGCCGACGCGACCGCCGACCTGCTCGCCCGGCTGAGCCGGGAGACCGACCCGACGGAACGGCAGCGCCTCGTCGACGAGGTCGTCCTGCTCAACCTGCCCGTCGCCCGCTCGCTGGCGATGCGCTACCGCGAGCGGGGCGTGCCCGCCGAGGACCTGGTGCAGGTGGCGTCGCTCGGCCTGGTCAAGGCCGTGCACGGCTACGACGCCGAGCGCGGGAAGGACTTCCTCGCCTACGCGGCGCCCACCATGACCGGGGAGATCAAGCGGTACTTCCGCGACACCGGCTGGGCCGTCCGGCCGCCGCGGCGGCTCCAGGAGCTCCGCTCGCGGATGGCCCAGGTCACCCAGTCCCTGTCCCAGGACACCGGTCGGGCCCCGACGGTCAAGGAGCTCGCGGCGGCCCTCGAGGTGGACCAGGACGAGGTCGTCGAGGCGATGGTGTCCGGCAACGGCTACGCCACGTCGTCGTTGGACGCGCCGCCCGACGGCGAGAGCGGGTCGTGGGCGGACACGGTCGCCGACGAGGACACCGCCCTGAGCGCGACGCCGGACCGGCTGGCGCTGGAGGGCATGCTGGCCCGGCTGCCGGAGCGCGAGCGCCGGATCCTGGCGCTGCGGTTCTTCGCGGACAAGACGCAGTCCGAGATCGGGGCCGAGATCGGGGTCACGCAGATGCAGGTGTCACGGCTGCTCAGCCGCGCCCTGCGGCGGCTGCGGGAGGAGCTGGAGGAGGACGGCGGGACCGGGACGAGGGCCGACCGATAGCCCCCGCCCGGGCTGGTGGCGCCGTCCCCGCCCTGGTGCTGGTGGGTGCGTCGGCGGGTGGGCTGATGGTCCTGCGACGGCTGCTGGCCGACCTGCCGGCCGACCTGCCCGCCGCCGTGCTCGCGGTGGTCCACCAGCCCCGACGGCCGCAGCACCGGCTCTGCGACATCGTGGCCCCCGGCTGCTCCCTGCCGGTGCGGCAGGCCGCGGCCGTGCAGCGGCTCGACGTCGGGACGGTGCTGCTCGCCCCGCCGGACCGTCACCTGGAGGTCGTCCACGACGACCTGGCCGGCACCGACCTGGTGAGGCAGTCCGACGCCCCGCCCTGCAACGGGGTCAGGCCCTCGGTCGACGTGCTGTTCGCGTCGGCCGCCGAGGTCCTCCGGCGTAGGGTCGTGGCCGTGGTGCTGTCGGGGGCGATGCAGGACGGGGCCGCGGGGGCGGCGGCGGTCGAGCACGCCGGGGGCCAGGTCCTCGTGCAGGACCCCGACGACGCGCTGGTGACCGGGATGCCGCGCAGCGCCCTGGCCGCCACCCACCACCACGCCGTCGCGTCGGCCGCGGGCCTGGGTGCCCGGGTGCGGGAGCTGGTGGCCGACGTCGTCATGGCCGACGCGTGACCGACCCCCGGGCCGTCGACCCGGCGGTGCTGGAGCGGATGCTGCGACTGCTGCTCGAGCGGACGGGGTACGACCTGACGGGCTACCGACTGGCCGGGATCGCGCGTCGGGCCGGGCAGCGGGCCGCCGTGGTCGGCTTCAGCGACCTGGACCGGTACCTCGAGCGCGTGGCGGAGGACCAGGACGAGGCCGAGGCGCTGCTGGACCACCTGCTGGTCCAGGTGTCGGGCTGGTTCCGTGACGCGCACGTCTGGCAGGCCCTGCGCGCCGCGCTGCCCGCGCTGGCGGGCCGGGCCGGCGACCGTGGGGTCCGGGCCTGGGTGGCCGGCTGCGGCGAGGGTCAGGAGGTCTGGACGGTCGCGGCGTGCCTGGCCGAGGCGGTCGGGGCGGGCCGCCTGCCGTCCTGGTGGCTGCTGGCCACCGACGTCGACGCCCACGCGCTGCGGCTGCTGCACGGCGGGCGCTACCCCCGCACCCCGCTGTCGCCGGACGCGGCGGAGCTGCTCGAGCCGCACCTGGAGGCCTCCGGGCCGGGGTGGCAGGTGTCGGGGTCCCTGGCCGCGCACGTGTCGATCGGGCGCCACGACGTGCGTGAGGCGCCGCCGGAGGACGCGGCCACCCCGTTCGACCTGGTCCTGTGCCGCAACGTCCTGATGTACCTCGACGACGCCGTGCAGGTGACGGTGCTGGACGGGCTGCTGGCCTCGCTGCGGCCCGGCGGCCTGCTGGTGCTGGGCCAGGCCGAGCTGCCCATCGACCGCCGCGACGCCCTGGTCCCGGTGGACCTGGCCGCGCGCGTCTACCGGTCGATCGCGGCGCCCGTCCCCGGCTGAGCCCCGTCCGCCCGGTCCGCACCGCCGGTCGCGGGACCACCCGGCTCGCCGGTCTCCACCGCCTCGCGGGTCGCGTCGTCCACCACCAGCTGGGCGACGTCACGGACCTTGACGTTGCTGCGCCGGCTCGCCGCGACCAGCTGGGCGAACGCGGTGTCCGCGCCGTAGCGGCCCCGGCTCATGAGGATGCCCTTGGCCTGGTCGATGACGGCACGGGAGTCCAGCGCCTCCCGCAGCTGGCGGCTGAGTGCCGTCAGCTCCTGCCGGTCGCGGGTCTCCTGGACGACGGCCAGCACCGCCGACACCAGCAGGTCCGCGACGTAGCGGTCACGCTCGTCGAAGACGTCGGTCCGCCGGGAGTAGATGTTGAGCACCCCCAGGGAGTGCTTGTCCGTCCGGATCGGGCAGCCCAGCACGGCGGCGACGCCCAGCGGCACGGCCAGCGGGGCGAGCCGCTGCCACCGGGGGTCCTCCCTGAGGTCCTGGCACACCACCACCGTGCCGCTGGTGTAGGCCGACAGGCACGGGCCCTCGCCGGCCTGGAGCTGGGCGCCGTCCACGGCCTGGGCCATGGTGTTGTCGGTCGCCTGCGCCTCGGGCTCGGCCGGCGGCCCCAGCGTGATGCTGACCCCGTCGCTGTGCGGCAGGGCCTTCTCCACCAGCAGCGCCGCCCGGGCCAGCACGTCACGGGTGTCGGCCCCGGCCTGCAGCGGCAACCGGCACATCTCGGCGAACGCCTCCGCCGTGCGCATCGCGGCGCCCGGGTGCTCGACGTCGTCGACGGACGCGTCGGTGGCGACCCAGGTGATGAGGGCGCCCGGGGCGTCCGGGGTGTCGGAACCGGCCACCAGCTCCACGGGTCGGCTCCCGCCCTGCTTGGACAGCAGCGACAGGCGGACCGCCGACGTGGACCGCGCCGAGGTCACCGCGGCCAGCGCCTCGCCGAGCCGGTCGTGGTCGGAGGCGGCCACCAGGTCGCCCAGCGGGTGCTGCAGGATCTCGTCGCGGGGTCGGCCCAGCAGCGCCCAGGCGGCGGCGTTGACCTCCAGGACCACACCCGACAGGTCGGTGACCAGGGCCGCCACGGGCAGCGACGCGATCAGGCCCCGACGCCACGCCCGCGGGTCCGAGCGCTCGGCCAGCAGGTCGTCCAGGCGCCGCTGCTGGGCGCGGAGGGCCTCCTCGGCGACCCGCAGCTCCTCGTGGGCGATGTCGATCTCGCCGAGGATCGTCCCCAGCCCGCCGACGTCGCCGTCGCCGGTGATGGCCTCGACCCGCAGCTGCTGCTCGGCGAGCGCGCTGGCGAGCTCCTCGGCGGTCTGACCGGCGGTCTGACCGGCGGTCTGACCGGCGGACGGGCCGTGGGTCGTCTGCATCTCCTCGGTGGACACACCGCATCGTCCCAGGGGCGGTTTCGTGTGTCGAGGCGAGGGTAGGAGCCCGGTATGAAGGCACTCACCTGGCACGGCACCCGCGACGTCCGCGTCGAGGAGGTCCCGGACCCCGTCCTGCAGGACCCCACCGACGCGGTCGTCCGCATCACCAGCACCGGCCTCTGCGGGTCGGACCTGCACCTGTACGAGCCGCTCGGTGCGTTCCTGGAGCCCGGTGACGTCCTGGGCCACGAGCCCATGGGTGTCGTCGAGGAGGTCGGACCCGGGGTCCGGCACCTGAAGGTCGGCCAGCGCGTGGTCGTCCCGTTCAACGTGTCCTGCGGGACCTGCTTCACGTGCACGGCCGGTCTGCACTCCCAGTGCGAGACCACCCAGAACCGCGAGCACGGCACCGGGGGCTCGCTGTTCGGCTACACCAAGCTCTACGGCCAGGTCCCCGGCGGGCAGGCGGAGTACCTGCGGGTGCCCTTCGCCGACCAGCTGCCCATCCCCGTCCCGGACGGGCCGTCCGACGACCGGTTCGTCTACCTGTCCGACGTCCTGCCGACGGCGTGGCAGGGGGTCGAGTACGCCGGTGTGCAGCCGGGCGACAGCCTGGTCGTCGTGGGTCTGGGGCCGATCGGCGACATGGCGGCCCGGATCGCCCTGCACCGCGGGGTCGAGGTCATCGGCATCGACGTGGTGCCCGAGCGCGTCGAGCGGGCCCTCGGTCGCGGCATCCCCGCCCTGGTGCTCGGTGAGGACGTCGTCGAGCAGGTGAAGGACCTGACCGACGGTCGCGGCCCCCACGCCGTGATCGACGCCGTCGGCCTCGAGGCGCACGGGTCCCCGGCGGCCGGCGCGGTGCAGAAGGCGTCGCGGCTGCTGCCGGACGCGCTCGCCGAGAAGGTCATGCGCAAGGCCGGCGTCGACCGGATGCACGCCCTCGACCTGGCC
This sequence comes from Aquipuribacter aurantiacus, assembly GCF_051216895.1. NCBI lineage: Bacteria > Bacillati > Actinomycetota > Actinomycetes > Micrococcales > Intrasporangiaceae > Aquipuribacter > Aquipuribacter aurantiacus. The sequence goes on along the minus strand of NZ_JBPKAO010000008.1, from coordinate 68,806 downwards.
ATCGACCTCGTCCGTCGCGGCGGGACGCTGTCGGTGTCCGGCGTGTACGCCGGTGCGGCCGACCCGATGCCGCTGTTCACGATGTTCGACAAGCAGCTCACCGTGAGGATGGGGCAGGCCAACGTCCACCGCTGGGTGGACGACATCCTGCCGCTGCTCACCGACGAGGACCCCCTGGGCGTCGACGACTTCGCCACCCACCGTCTCCCGCTGGCCGACGCGCCCCAGGCCTACGCCGACTTCCAGGCCAAGGACGACGGCATGGTCAAGGTCCTCTTCCGCCCCTGACCCGCGTGCCGGGGGTGGTGCTGCCCCGGGCGGGCGCGCAGCAGACCTTCCGTTCGGGAGGGTTCTGTGTGCACGATGGGGCCCCCTGACCAGCCCCCGCACGGGCAGATCGCCCGTCACCCCACGAATGGACCTCGAGCCCGGATGTCGCCCCGCCCCCTCCGTACCGTGGTCACCGCGACCCTCGCCGTCGCTTGCCTGGGCCTCGCCGCCTGCTCCGACGGCGACGACGCCGTGGCCGCCCCCAGCACCCAGCGCGCCCCCAACGTCGTGCAGCCCGGGGCTCCGGGCGAGGACAGCGTCAAGCTGGACGCGACCGTCATGCCGAGCGTGGCGCCCGCCCCGCACACCGAGGTCGACGTCGCCTTCATGCAGGACATGATCGGCCACCACGCGCAGGCCATCGTGATGACGAGCATGGTGCAGGAGCGCTCGGAGAACGAGAGCCTGCAGCTGTTCGTCGAGCGGATGGACATCACCCAGGTCGGCGAGATCGAGCAGATGCAGGACTGGCTGGAGGACAAGGGCGAGGAGGTCCCCGCCTGGGACCCCGTCTTCGGCGCCCAGGGCGGCCACTCCGACGGCATGATGATGATGGACGGCGACCTGATGCCGGGGATGGCCACGGAGGACGAGATGGCCGCGCTCGAGGCGGCCACCGGCGAGGAGTTCGACCGCCTGTTCATCGAGCTCATGACCCGCCACCACGAGGGCGCCATCACGATGGTGCAGGAGCTGTTCGCCGAGGGCGGCGGCGAGGAGATGATGGTCTTCCAGCTCGCCGGTCACATCGAGTCCGACCAGAACATCGAGATCGACCGGATGCGGACCATGCTCGCCGAGATGGACGCCTGAGAGCGCTCAGACCACCGCGAGCAGCGCCCCGGCCAGCAGCACCCAGACGGAGGCCCCGAGGAGCTCCCGCCGCGGCCTCGGACCGTTCGGGGCCAACCGTCGCCACCGCAGGGCGAGGACCACGACACCGAGGGCGAGCAGCCACACCGCGAGCCACCACAGCGGCACGGGCACGGTGCCCCACGGGGCGTTCAGGGTGCCGACGGTGAGGAACAGGACCGCCTGGGCCGCGCCGGACACCCCGGCCGTCCTGGTCGGGGCCGGACGGCCGGCGGCGCGCCGGCGCAGGTCGCCGCTCACCTGCCAGACCAGGGCGGCGGGGAACACCAGGCACACCAGCACGGGCACGACCACCGCGACGAGGTCCAGGACGACCGTCACCGGCCCGCCTCGGCCTCGGCGGCCAGCTCGGCCAGCAGGTCCAGGGCCCCGGCCGTGGTGGCCGTGTCGGTGTCGCTGAGCAGCACCAGGCCCACGCCGCTGTCCCGGTCGACGCCCACGAACGCCGTCGACCCGCCCGTGGCCCCGTCGTGCCAGGTGAGGGTGCGGCCCCCGTGCTCGCTGGTGATCCAGAACAGCCCGACCCGGTCGCCGTCCAGGTCGGCGAGCGGCTCGACGGCCGCGACCCCGGGGGCGGTCCCGTCCAGCACTCCGACCAGCAGGCGGGCCAGGTCCTGGGCGGTGGACCAGGTGCCGATGCCGGCGGGCTGCCAGGCCTCGGCCAGCCACGGGGAGCGCGGCACGCCCGAGGCGGCGCCCCCGGCCGCGCGCCCCTGCGGCAGGTCGTCCCCCTCGTCCAGGACGACCGTCGCGGTCATCCCCAGCGGGCCCAGCACGCGCTCGGTGAGCAGGGCCCCGTAGCCGGTGCCCTGGGACGCGGCCAGCGCGTGCCCGAGGACGGCCGCGCCGTAGTTGGAGTACAGCGGGTCGCCACGGCCGGGGACGCCGTCCTCGCCGGCCCGCGCGAGCAGGCTGTCGGCCGTGCCGGTGTAGGGGTCCGCACCGAACGGGACGAGCAGGCCCCGGGCGAGCTCGGTCGGGGACATGACCAGACGCGGCAGCCCGGAGCGGTGCGTGGCCAGCTCGCCCAGGGTGCCCGCACCGGTGCCCGCCAGCGGGGTGCCGGGCACCAGGTCGCCGACGGGGCGGTCGAGGTCGGCGTCGCCGGAGGCGACCAGGTCCGCCAGCAGGTGCCCGGTGAGCGGCTTCATCACCGAACCGGTCTCGAACGCGGTGGTCTCGGTGACCGGGGTGCCGTCGCCGCGGGTGCGTCCGGCCGCGCCGGTGGTGACGGTGCGCCCGCCCTCCCCGTCGGGCCTGACCACGGCGACCGACACGGCGTTGAGCCGCTCGCTGCCGACGGCCTCGACCGCCCGCTCGACGACGGCGGCGTCACCGGTGCGCGCGGCGTCGAGCCGGGCCGGCCGGGGTGCCAGCGTCACGGCGGCGACGACGGTGAGGGCGGTGGCCGCGGCCAGGGCGGTCAGGACGGCGGTGAGCCGGCGGTTCATCGCGTGCACGCTCCGATCACCACGAGGAGGGGGACCACCCGTTCGGCGGGGACCTCGTGGTGCCCCCGCCCGGTCTGCCGGACCCACCCGGACGCCACGAGCTGGCGCAGGTGGTGGTAGGTCTGCCCGGTGCTGCCCGTGCCGGCGGCCTCGGTCAGGTCGGCCGCGCTCGCGACGCCGCGCAGCAGCTCCTGGAGCAGCCTGAGCCGGACGGGGTGCCCGAGCGCACCGACCACCGCGGCCGGCCCGTCCCAGTCGCGGCCCAGCAGGTCGTCGGTGTCGGCGGTCTGCTGCCACTGCGCCACGGCACCGGTGGGCAGGGTGACGTCGCCCGTCCACAGCACGTGGGAGGCGGCACCGCTGCGGGCGCGGACACCCTCGAGCGCCCAGAAGGTGTCGGCCCACCGGGTGTCGGTGGGGGTTGCGTCGCCGCTGTCGGCTGCGTCGGCGAGCCGTTGCTCGAGCGCGGCCACCCGCCGTTCCAGCGCCCGCAGACGGTCGTCGCCCACCCGGCCTCCGATAAGTCGTAGGAAGTTCGGTTTACCGGAATACCGTAGCAAAGGTGGCGGGGTGGCCGGGGCTGCTCGCTGGCGCCGTTCCTGCCGGAGGCGGACCGACCAGCGACCGAACGGGCGCCGATCCGGGGTCCTCGCCGTCGGGGCCGCGTGTCGTGTCGCTGGCCGGTACACCGGGCGGGGCGAGACGGGCACGAGGAACGGCAGGACCGATGCCGTGCATGGTGTCCGGTTCGCCGGGTACTGGGCTCTCGACCGCAACAGAACGCTCGACCATGGAGGTAGTCCCCGTGAACCAGACGGTGCACGACACCACAGAGTCCGCGAAGGACACGGCCCGCGAGGTCGGTTCGCAGGCCCAGGAGAAGGCCAAGGACCAGGTCGACGGCCGCAGCACCCAGGCCGGGGAGCAGCTGCAGGACAAGGCGGACAGCCTGCACGCCGTCGGCGACCAGATGCGGGAGCGCGGCGACGACACGTTCGCCCAGATCGCCGACCGCGTCGCCGGGTGGACCGAGGACGCCGCGAAGTACCTGCGCGAGGCCGACGCCAACCGCATGCTGGGCGACGTCGAGACCTACGCCCGTCGTCAGCCCTGGGCCGTCGCCGCCGGCGGGGTCCTGCTCGGGTTCGCCGCCTCGCGCGTCGTCCGCGCCGGCACCGACGCCCGTCGTCAGTCGTCGGAGTCGCTGGGCTACGGCTCCAGCTACGAGGCCCTCGGCGCCGAGCGTGACGTCGACCTGCGCACCGGCGCCGACTTCGTCGGCGCGGCCGGCGCGGGCACCGGTTACGCCGCCACGGGTGGCACCGGCTACACCGACGACCTGGGGGCCGACCCCCTGGGCAACGACTTCCGGACCAGCACGACCGACTACGGCACGCACGCGTCCATCGCGCCCGAGCCCGGTCAGGACGTCCCGCCGGCCGTGCCGCCGGTCCCGGACGTGTCCCCGGTGCCGGACAGCAACCCCTCGCCCCTGGGTGACCCGACCCCGGGCAACGACCCGGAGTCCACCGGCTTCTACCGCCCCTCCGATGTCGACCGCTGACCCGGGTCACCACGGCCCGGTCGGGGCGTCCGGCCACACGCGCGAGGAGCTGCACGAGGAGTCGTTCGGCGACCTGCTGAGCGGTCTGGCGACCGACATGTCGACCCTGGTCAAGCAGGAGATCGAGCTGGCCAAGGTCGAGACCACCGCCAAGGCCAAGGAGACCGGCGAGCGCGTCGGCAAGGGCGTCGGCATGCTCGTCGCCGCCGGTGTGGTGGGGCTGCTGGCCCTGATGACCCTGACCACCCTGCTCATCGTGGTCCTGGACGCGTTCCTCGAGCTCTGGCTCGCGGTGCTGATCGTGCTGGTGCTGTGGTCCGTCGTGGCCGCCGTGCTGGCGTTGCAGGGCAAGAAGAAGCTCAAGGAGGCGGCGTCGCCCGTCCCCACCGAGACCATCGAGACCATCAAGGAGGACGTCGCATGGGCGAAGCACCCGACCAGCTCCGCGAGGACATAGAAGAGACCCGCGCCCGGATGGGCGAGCGGGCCGAGGCGCTGGCCTACAAGGCCGACGTCCCCGCGCGCAGCAAGGACAAGGTCCACGACCTGACCGACCGCATCAAGGAGAAGGTGACAGGCATGGGACAGACCGTCTCCGGCACGAGCCACGACGCAGCGGGGTCCGTCAAGGACCGCGCGCACGGCGCCAGCGACAAGGTGGGCGACACCGCCCACAAGGTGGGCGACGGCGCTCAGCGCGCCAAGGGCCTCGCCGAGTCCAACCCGCTCGGCCTGGCCATCGGGGCCATCGCCGTCGGGTTCCTGGCCGGCCTCGCCGTCCCGGCCACCCGCGTCGAGCAGGAGAAGCTCGGCCCCGTGGCCGAGCAGGCCCGGGCCAAGGCGCAGGAGGTCGGCGGACAGCTGGCCGACCGCACCAAGGACGCGGCCCACGCCGCTCAGGACGCCGTCAAGGACGAGGTCAGCAGCAACAGCTGACCCGCCTGACCACGGACCGCCCGCGACCTGCTGGTCGTGGGCGGTTCGTGCGTCCGGGCCCGTCGGTGGGCCACGGGCCCGGACCCGGTCGTGAGGTGTCGACACCGGGGGCGGGGCGAGGTATACATCAGGGGCGGCCGCGACGCGCCGCGTGGTGCCCCGGCCCCGGTGCCGTCCTTCCGAGCCGGAGGCTGTGATGACCGGGACCACGTACCCCACCCTTGAGGAGGGGCGCGACACGCGGCCCACGCGCCGCGACGGCAGGACGCACCGACCCGACCCGCCGGCGGCCGACCTGCTGCGCCGCCTGGCGGCGGCGGTCGACCCGACCCAGCGGCAGGACCTCACCGACGAGGTCGTGAGGCTGCACCTGCCGGCCGCGCGTGCGCTCGCCCTGCGCTACCGGGACCGCGGGGTCGCCCTGGACGACCTGTTCCAGGTGGCCGCGCTGGGGCTCGTCAAGGCCGTGCGGGGCTACGACTGCGACCGGGGTCCGGAGTTCATGGCCTACGCCACCCCGACCATCACCGGTGAGCTCAAGCGCTACTTCCGCGACACGCGGTGGGTCGTCCGGCCGTCGCGGCGGCTCCAGGAGCTGCGACCCCGAATCGCCCGGGCCACCGAGGAGCTGACCCAGCAGCTGGGGTGCGCCCCGACGGTCAAGGACCTCGCCCGGCACCTCGAGGCGTCCATCGACGACGTGCTGGAGGCGATGGTCTCCGGCAACGGCTACCACGCCCTGTCGCTGGACGCGCCGCCGGACGGGGAGCAGGGCAGCTGGGCCGACCTGGTCCCGGACACCGACGACGAGCTGGCGGCCACCCCGGACCGGATGGCCCTGCAGGCCCTGCTCGCCGGGCTCCCGCCCCGGGACCGGGCCATCCTGGCCATGCGGTTCTTCGCCGACATGACGCAGACGCAGATCGGCGCCGAGATCGGCATCACCCAGATGCAGGTGTCGCGGTTGCTCAGCCGGGCGCTGCGACGGCTGCGCGTCCAGCTGGAGGTCGACGAGCCCGCACCGATGAGCGACGGACGGGGGCGTGGAGCTGCGGGGCGTGGGTAGGAGCCCGTATGGCTACCAACGCGAACGTCGACCGGAACCGCACCGACCACCGCACGGCACGCACCGTCCCCCAGTGGCTGGCACTGGCGGTGGGTGCGGCCTTCACCCTCACGGGCCTCGCCGGCTTCCTCGTCACGGGGTTCGACGGCTGGACCGAGCACGACCCCGACCAGACCCTGCTCGGGTTCGCGGTCAACCCGCTGCACAACGTGGTCCACCTGGTGATCGGGGTGGGCGGCCTCCTGCTCGGCCGCGAGGACCGCAGCGCCCGCCTGTACGGCTGGCTGCTCGCCGTCGGGTACGGCGCCACCCTGGTCTACGGCCTCGTGGTGGCCGGCCAGGAGGACGGCAACCTGCTCAACCTGAACACGGCCGACAACTGGCTGCACGGCGGGTCGGTGCTCATCGGCCTGGTCACGGCCCTGTGGCCGCGACGCCACACCGACGGCTCCACCACGGCCGGCCGGGCCTGACGGGCGTGCGCGCGCGGGGGGACGGGACAGGCGCGCGCGTGCCGGCGGTGCCGCCGGGCGCGGCGCCACCGTCTCGGACCGGTCGGGCGCTCACGAGAGGTCCTGCACCGCGGGACCGTCGAGGACGTCCCCCTCAGGACCGAACCGGGACCCGTGCAGGGGGCAGTCCCAGGACCGTTCGGCGTCGTTCCAGGCCACGACACCCCCCAGGTGGGTGCAGATCGCGGAACGGCTGGTCGTCACCCCGTCGACCGAGCTGATCCCGCACAGCCGCGCGCCCGAGCGTCGCACGGCGCCCTGGCCGTCGACCGGGACCGAGCTGTCGGCGCTGCGGCCCACGCCCCGGACCCAGCCCTTCTTCATCTGCCAGGCCACCCCGGCGTTCATGGGCACCGAACCCGCCGCCTGCCGGACGACGTCCCCGCGCCACGGGCTCCAGGGCCAGTCCTGCGGCCCCCCGGCCAGGGCGTGGCTCAGCTGCATCGCGGCCGCCGTGCCTCCCGTCATGCCCCACTTGGCGAAGCCGGAGGCCGCCAGCACCCGGTCTCGGCCGGGCCGCAGCGGCCCCACGAACGGCAGCCTGTCCGCGGTGGAGTAGTCCTGCGCGGCCCATCCCGACGCCACCCGACGCACGGTGAAGTGCCGCCGCGTCCAGGCGTCCAGGTCGGCCAGCCGCTCGGACGTGGGGCCGCCGCGGCCGGTGGTGTGACCGTTGCCGCCGACCAGGAGCCGGCCGGGACCCGGACCGCTGCGCAGGGACCGCGTCGGTCGGTCGACGCCGAGGTACATGCCGGACGGCACGGGCCCGTCGAGCTCCGCGGTCAGGCACCAGGACCGCATCGGCTCCGACCGGGCGAACAGCAGACCACGGTCCAGGAACGGCAGCAGCGTCGCCACCACCACACGGGCGGCCCGCAGCACGCGCTCGTCGTCGCCGCGGGAGACCGCCAGCTGCACGGGGCGCCCGTCCTTCACCCCCGTGACGCGCCAGCCGGTCACGACCTGCGCCCGACCCTCACCGGCCCGTGCCGGCCGGGTCAGCTCGTCCTGCAGGTGCTGCAGGTACCGGACGGGCTGCAGCTGCAGCTGGTCCTCCAGCCGGATGGCGCCCGTCACCTCGTACGGCAGCTCGGCCACGGTGTCGTGCCAGGTCGGCGACACCTCGCCGCAGGCCAGCGCGGCCACCTCGCGCTCCAGCCGCTTGCGCCCGGAGCCGGTCGTCGCGTACGTCACGGCGGGGCGTCTCTCGACGACACCCTCCAGCCCACGGGTCTCGACGTCGACCCACCGCTGGGCGGCGAGGCTGCGGGCCAGGTAGTCGGCGGCCCCGGCCGCACCGTGGCGGGAGCGGACCTGCTGGACGTGCTGGCCCTGCATCACGGTGACCTTGCCCGTGGTGCCGCCCGTGGTCCCGGCGCCCGCCTGCCTGGCCTCGACGACCAGGACGTCCACACCCGCCCGACGGAGCATCACCGCGGTGGTCAGCCCGGTGATGCCGGCACCCACCACGACCACGTCGTGCACCCGGTCGGTCCACCCCGCCGGTGCGGTACCGGGCGGGGGGTCGACGACCCCCCAGCCGCGGTCGGTCGCGCGGACCATCGGTCGCTGGTCGGAGGGTGGCATCCCGGCTCCTGGTCGTCCCGGCCCGGCGGCGCGCCGGACTCACGGGTGCCTACCCCCGAACCCCGGCGTCCATGCGTCCCGGCTCAGCCCGCCGGCGTGGAGGGGGACCGGCGCGTCAGGAGCTTGTGGGACCCGTCGCACCACGGCGCCCGGGCCGAGCGCCCGCAGCGGCACACCGCGACGGTCCGGCGCTGCGCCTCCACCTCGCGTCCGTCCTCGGTGAGGACGGTGACGTCGCCGCTCAGCAGCATCGGGCCGTCCGGGCAGAGCCGGACGCGGGTGGGGGGTGGGGTGCTCACGAGGACTCCCTACCCGGTCCGGTCCCGGGCAATCCTGCGACGTTTGAGCCCCCGTCGGCGGGGAAGTGGGAGGGCATGGACGTGACACCCCGCGGGCCGCTGTCGGCCGCACTGATCGACGCGCTGCGCACCCCGGCGCACCCCGTGCCCGAGCTGCCCGGGCTGGCCGCCGACGCCCTGACCGGCCTCGACCCGAATGGCGCCGGCCCGACCGACAGCGTCCTGGGCGAGGACGTCCAGCTCGCCCTCTACCTGGTGTACGAGCTGCACTACGGCCTGGCCGGCGTCGACGAGGACTGGGAGTGGTCCCCGGACCTGCTCGCGGCCCGGGCGGTGCTCGAGGCGGCCTTCGAGGCCGACCTGCGGCGACGGTGGCCGGCCCCGCAGCCGGACCGACCGGTGGCCGAGGCGCTGTTCGAGCTCACCGCCGACGCCGCGCGGCCCGGACCGGGCAGCACCGCGGTGCACGTGGCGCGCCGGGCGACCCGGGAGCAGGTGGCCGAGCTGCTCGTGCAGCGCTCCGTCTACCAGCTCAAGGAGGCCGACCCGCACACCTGGGGGATCCCGCGCCTGCGGGGGCGGGCCAAGGCGGCCCTGGTCGACATCCAGACCGACGAGTACGGCGGTGGCCGGGCGGAGCGCATGCACGCGACGCTGTTCGCCACCACGATGCGCGAGCTGGGCCTGGACGACACGCCCAACGCCTACCTCGACGTGGTGGCCGCGCCGTCGCTCGCGTCGGTGAACGCGATCTCGATGTTCGGGTTGCACCGGCGCCTGGTCGGGGCGCTGTGCGGGCACCTGGCCGCGTTCGAGATGACGTCGTCCCTGCCGTCGGCGCGCTGGGCCCAGGGCCTGCGGCGCCTCGGCGTGGACGAGGCCGCGGTCGTGTTCTTCGACGAGCACGTGGAGGCCGACGCCGTGCACGAGCAGGTCGCCGCGCACGACCTGTGCGGCAGCCTCGTCGAGGACGACCCCGACCGGCACCAGGACGTGCTGTGGGGGGCGGCGGTCTGCCTCGGCCTGGACGAGCTCGTCGGGCAGCGCGCGCAGCGGGCCTGGGCGGACGGGGGCAGCGCGCTCCGCAGCCTCACCACCGCCGCGGCCTGAGCGTGCAGGCGCTACGCGCTGAGGGGCGTCCCGACCTCGAACCAGACGACCTTGCCCGGAGGGTCGTCCCGTACCCCCCACCGCCGGGACAGCATGCGGACGATCTCCAGCCCGCGTCCGTCCTGCGCCTGCGGGTCGCCGTCGACCGGTCCGGGACGTCGGTCGTCCTCGTCGCCGACCTCGACCAGGACGAGGCCCTCCCCGGCGCTCACCTCGAGCGTGGCGTCGCCCCGGGCGTGGACGACCGCGTTGGTGACCGTCTCGCTGGCCAGGAGCACCGCTGTCCGGCAGGTCTCCTCGTCGAGGTCCGCCGCACGGCAGACGTCCTCGACGAGCCCCCTCGCCCGGCGGACGACGGTCGGGTCCGGGGGGAGCAGCAGCCACCGTGACGACCTGGACCGCCACGGGCGGTTGCGGCGGGCCGTCGGCCGTTCCCGGTCGGTGCCCCTGTTGCCCTGTCCCACCGGGCACCTCCTGCGCCGTCGTGCGTGTCGACGCGTCCCGGGGCACCTGCTGGTGCCGTGCGGTCGTCGCCCTGCGGGAGACGGGTGCCCGCTGCGCGGGCGGTCATGCACCGCGAGCGTCCCGTCACTGCGCGTCACGTGGGTGCGCGGTGCTCCTGGGGCCCGGGCGACGTCCCCTTCTCGGGGGTGCCCCTGGTCGGGCCCGGAGGCGTCGGGGTGTCGCGGCGACGCGGCAGCAGGGCGAGCGTGACCGTCACCGCGCCCACGGCCGCGGCGATGCCGATGCTGCCGGCGAGGTTCGAGCCGAGCACGTCCCCCGCCTGCTGGGCGAGGACGAAGACGCCCATGACGACCACGAACCAGCCGAAGCCCCGTCGGAGGGTGTCGGCGGGGTGTCGCGGCGACGCGGCAGCAGGGCGCGCGTGACCGTCACCGCGCCCACAGCCGCGGCGATGCCGATGCTGCCGGCGAGGTTCGAGCCGAGCACGTCCCCGGCCTGCTGGGCGAGGACGAAGACGCCCATGACGACCACGAACCAGCCGAAGCCCCGTCGGAGGGTGTCGGCGGGGATCCGCCCGGTCAGGGTGCCGCCGACGACCGAGCCGAGGACCGCGGCGGCGGTGACGGCAGCGGCGAGGGCCCAGTCGATCTGGACGCTGGCGAGGTACCCGCCGAGGCCGGCGAACGACTTCATGGCGATCACCAGGAGCGACGTGCCGACGGCGGCGCTCATCGGCAGCCCGCCGAGCAGGACCAGGGCCGGGACGACGAGGAACCCGCCGCCCGCGCCGACCATGCCCGTGACCAGACCGACGACACCGCCCTCCAGCAGGACCAGGCCGACGCCGCCCTCCAGCAGGACCAGGCCGACGCCGCCCTCCAGCAGGACCAGGCCGACGCCGCCCTCCAGCAGGACCAGGCCGACGCGCATGCCGCCCTCCCGCTCGGCCACGGCGCGGCGGCCGCGGATCATGGCGACCGCGGTGGCCAGCATCATGAGCGAGAACGCGATGAGCAGGACCGTGCCGGGGATGAACTCCGCCAGCCGGCCGCCGACGTAGGCGCCCACCATGGCCGCGGTGCCGAACACCAGACCGGTGCGCCAGCGGACGCGACCGGCCCGGGCGTGCGGGATCAGCGCCGCGAGGCTGGTGACGCCGACGACCAGCAGCGAGGTGGCGATGGCCTCCTTGCTGTCCAGCCCGGCGACGTAGACCAGCAGCGGGACGGCCAGGATCGAGCCGCCGCCGCCGAGCAGGCCCAGCGACACCCCGACCGCGACCGCCAGCAGCAGCACCAGCCACAGGTTGCCGGTGGCCAGCTCGGTCAGCACGTCGCTCAGGCCCGGGCCGGGGCGGCGAGCTGCCCCATCACGTCACGGACGTCGTAGGTCCGCGAGCGGTTGTAGGGCAGCTTCATGAGGACGGAGCCCATCAGGCAGCTGTTGGACAGCGCGGCGAACGTCAGACCGGCGCCCACGCCCCCGGCGAGCAGCTGGGCGCGGCGGACGAACAGCGAGGTGATGACCGAGGTCAGCACCAGCGAGCCGGCGACCAGGCGCACCTGCCGCTCCAGCTCCCACCGCTGCGCGCCGCGCCGCACCTCGCCACCGGCCTGCTCCCAGGCCAGGACCCCACCCTCCAGGACACGCAGGTTGGGCAGGCCGACCCCGGCCAGGGACTGCTCGGCCTGGGTCGCGCGCACCCCGGAGCGGCAGACCAGGACCACGTCCTCGTCCAGGTGGTTGCTCAGCTCCTCGCGGTGCTCGCGCAGGGTGTCCAGCGGCACGTTGTAGGCGCCGGGGATGTGCATGGTCTCGAACTCGGCGGGGGTGCGGACGTCCAGGACCCGGACCCGGCCGGCGGCCACGGCCTCCTTGAGTGCGAGGGCGTCGGTCGTGCGGGTGGTGGTGGGGGTGCTCATGCGTCGGTCTCGTCCTTCGTGTCGGTCGTGTCGTTCTCGATGTCGAGGCCGGCGGTCCCGGCGTTGTCGTAGCTGTCGTCGATCAGCACCACGTCGCGCCCGGCGCGGTCGAGCACGCCTGCGGCGATCGAGGCGCGGTACCCGGCGGCGCAGTGCACCCAGACCGGCTGGTCCGCGGGCACCTCGTCCAGGCGGCCCAGCAGGGCGTGCAGCGGCACGTGCTGCGAGCCGGCCACCCAGCCGTCGGCCCGCTCGTCGTCTCGACGGACGTCCAGGACCAGCGGGCCCCCGCCGTCGGCCGCGTCACGACGACGGGCCGCGAGGTCGGGGAACGTCACGCGCTCGAACGTGGCGAGCCCGTCGTCACCGGCCCAGTCCTGCACGGTTCCGGTGGCGGCCGCGGCGGGACGGTCGATGCCGATGCGCGCGAGGTCGCGCTGGGCCTCCGCCACGTCCTCGACGGTGGCCGCGAGCAGCGTCACCGGCGTCCCCCACGGGATCAGCCAGCCCAGGTAGGTGATGAACGACCCGTCCTGCCCGAAGCTGAACGTCCCCCGGACGTGACCGGCGGCGTAGGCGGTGCGCTCGCGCAGGTCCACCACCCACTCCCCGGCCTCGACCCGACGGCGCAGGTCGGCCGCGTCGGCCGGGACCGGGTGCGACAGGTCGACCGGGGCGGGACCGGCGGCGTTGGCCGGACCCATGTGCGCGTAGTAGGCGGGGTGCGCGGTCAGCGCGGCGAGGGTGTTCTCGACCCACTCGTCGACGCCCTGGACCAGGGCGGGGTTGTCGGTGCGCTGGCTGCCGATGGTCGCGGAGTCGCCCGAGGTGGGCGTCGCGGCGCAGAAGCTGCCGAAGCCGTGGGTCGGGTAGATGGCCGTGGCGTCGGGCAGCTCGTCCACCAGGCGGTGGGCCGAGGCGTGCTGGTGCCGGGCCAGGGTCTCCGCGTGCTCCTGGCCGAGCAGGTCGGGGCGGCCGGTCGAGCCGTACAGCAGGGACCCGCCGGTGAACACCACAGTCCCGTCGTCGCCCTCGTGGCCCTCGTCGCCCTGCGGCCGGGCGAGGGACACCGCGAACGACAGGTGCGTGAACGTGTGACCGGGGGTGGCCATCGCCCGCACCACCAGGTCACCGGTGCGGATCTCGTCCCCGTCGGTCACGGGGGTGCGCTCGTAGGCCACCGCGTCCTCGGCGTTGACGCAGTACGCCGCGCCGGTCTCCTGGGCGAGGGCGTAGCCGCCGGTGACGTAGTCGTTGTGGATGTGGGTCTCCAGTACGTGGGTCAGCCGCAGGCCGCGCTCGGCCAGCAGCGCCGTCACGCGGTCGGTGTCGCGCTGCGGGTCCACGACCACCGCGACCGTGCCGTCGGTGGCGAGGTAGCTGCGGTCCCCCAGGGACGGGGTCTCGATGGTGATGACGTCGAGCACGGGAGCTCCTGAGGGTCGGGGGGTGGTGGACGGGGTAGAGGTGGGGCCGGTGGTGGTGGCGGACGGGGCGGCGCTCACGGCCGGGCGCCGCTCGTGACGGTGCGGCCGTCCTGGACCCAGCCCCTGGTGCCGCCGCGGACCGACACCGCGTCCACACCGACGGACCGCAGGGTGTCGGTCGCGCTCTTGCTGCGGTTGCCGCTGGCGCAGACCACGTACACCCGTCGGTCGGTCGGGACCTCGCCCGTGCGGGCCGGGACCTGGGACAGGGGGATGTTGAGGGCGCCGGGGACGTGCCCGCCGGCGTACTCGTCGGGCTCGCGGACGTCGACGACGGTGGCGCCGTCGGCGTGCGCGGCGGCCAGGTCGGTGAGGTCGGTCTCGACGGTCATGGGGTGGCTCCTCCGTGGGACGGGTGGTTGCTGTCTGACACCGTAACCTAGGTGTACGTACATTTCATTCCCCGCCTGTCGCCCCGGTTACCGTGGGCGGGTGGACCTCAGGAGGACGAGCGTGCCCAGGACCGCACGAACCGACGCCGTCGCCGCCGCCGTGAGGTCGCTGCCCGGCGTCGGCCCGCTGTGGTCCCGGGTCGAGGCGGACCTGCGCGTGCGCATCGAGGCCGACGAGTTCCCCGACGTGTTCCCCGGCGAGCACGCCCTGGCGGCGGAGTACGGGATCAGCCGGCACACGGTGCGCGAGGCGTTGCGCCGGCTCCGTCAGGAGGGTGTGGTGCTCGCCGAGCGCGGCCGTGCGCCCCGGGTGGCGGCCGACGGCGTGCTGCACCAGCCGCTCGGGGCGCTCTACAGCCTGTTCCAGTCCGTCGAGAGCAGCGGGCGGACCCAGCGCAGCGTCGTGCGCACGCTCGAGGTGCGCCTCGACCCCGGCACGGCACCCCGGCTCGGCCTGCCGGAGGACAGCCGGCTCACCTACCTCGAGCGGCTCCGGCTGGCCGACGACACGCCGCTCGCGCTGGACCAGGTCTGGCTGCCCGCCGACCGGACCGAGGCGCTGCTGCAGGCCGACCTCACCCACACCGCCCTGTACGACGAGCTGCGGGTCCGGTGCGGGGTGGTCGTCGCCGGGGGCACCGAGGACATCCGGGCCGTCCTGGTCGACACCGAGCAGGCTGCCCTCCTCGGCGTCGACGAGCCCGCCGCGGCCTTCCTCATCGAGCGCACCGGCCGCGTGCTGGAGCAGCCCTTCGAGTACCGCCGCACCCTCGTGCGCAGCGACACGTTCGCGCTCACCGCCGAGTTCTCCTCCCGCGACGGGTACCAGCTGGGGCGCACCAGGGGGTGAGACTTCTGACGACCCGTCGTCAGAAGCCCTTGCCCCCGGCACCACATGCCCCCCTAGGATCCGGACGTGACCTCCCCGACGACCGGAGCGTGGCGCGCCGTGCGCGCCGTCCTGGTCGTCGCCCTCGTGGTCGGTCTGTCGACCGGGGGCCACCTGCTCGCGGGCGGGCAGGTCGCCTCCTGGCGCGCCGCGGTGCTGGCCCTGCTGCTCGTCTCGGCCGGCGTCGCCGGGATCACGGCGACTCGCCTGACCCCGGTGCGGCTCGTGGCCGCCCTCGGGGCGGGCCAGGTCGTCGTGCACCACGCGCTGTCGTGGACGCCGGGCGGTCACTGCGCCACGGCCGGATCCTCGGCGCTGTTCGCGTCCACCACCATCGCCGGGTGCCGCCCGGCGGGCGGGCACGAGGCGCTCTGGACCGACCCGGGCATGCTGCTCGCCCACCTGGTCGCGACCGTCGTGGCCGCCGCCGTGCTGGGCCGCGGGGAGCAGCTGCTCTGGACCGTCCGCGCCCTGCTGAGACCCGACCGCTCGTCCTGCCCGACGTCGTGCCGGCGCAGGCCGAGCGTCCCGTCGTGGTCCCGGCGCGGCTGCCGCGCCCGCGCCGGGTCGTGCTCAGCCGGTCCGACCCCCTGCGCGGCCCACCGGTGACGCCCCTGGCGTCCCCGGTCCCCGTCTGAGGCACCCGACCCGCAGCCCGCCAGGGCTGCGCCGGTCGGGCGGCCGATGGGCCCCGGGTGACGCCGACGCGTGCGTCCACCCACCCATCCGCACCACCCCCAGACGAGGAACCCAGCCATGCCCCCCAGCTCCCGCACCGTCCCCGCCCGCACCGTCCCCGCCCGCACCGCCCGTGCCGGGCTGGCCGCCCTGCTGGTCGGGGCCGTGGCCCTGGCCACCGCGCCGAGCGCGTCCGCCCACGTCGGCGTGTCCGCCACCAGCCTGGAACCCGGCTCCTACACGGTCGTCACCGTCTCGGTGCCCCACGGCTGCGAGGACTCCTCGACCCACACCGTGACCATCCAGGTCCCCGAGCAGATCCTGTCCGTCACCCCGACCGTCAACCCGTCGTGGGAGGTCGAGAAGGTCATGGTCGACCTCGACGAGCCCGTGGACGACGGTCACGGCGGGCAGTACACCGAGCGGGTCGGTGAGGTCGTCTACACGACGGACACCCCGCTGCCGTCGGACCTGCGCGACACCTTCGAGCTGTCGCTCAAGCTGCCCGACGCCCCGGGGGAGACGCTCGCGTTCCCCACGGTGCAGACCTGCGAGGTCGGTACGGCCGCCTGGGTGCAGCTGTCCGAGGACCCCGAGGCCGAGCTGGACCACCCGGCACCGACCCTCACCCTGACCGACGGGGCGGAGGCCGGGGAGGTCGAGGGGGCCGTCGCGGCTGAGGACGCCGAGGTCGAGCTGGCCTCGTCCTCCGACGACACCGAGGCCGTCGCGTCCGACGGGTCCACCGGCGCGTCGACCGGTCTCCTCGCCGCCGCCCTGGTCCTGGGTGGCGCCGGCGCCGTCATGGGCGGGGTCGCGCTCTCGCGCAGCCGCGCCCGGGCGTGACCGCCGCCCCGCGAGGGGCCTGCTCGGTGCTTCCCGCCGCCCGGCCCGGGGTCCGCCCCCGGGCCGGGCGGTACCGGCCGCGTCTGCCGCTGCACCGCGGCGCGGTCGTCGCCGTGCTGGTGGCGCTGCTCGCGCTCGTCCTGGCCGCCCCGGCGTCGGCCCACGCGCAGCTGCTGAGCACGGACCCGGCCGACGGCACCGTCCTGGCGCAGGCGCCGCGCACGCTGACCCTGACCTTCGACGAGCCGGTCGGCCTGCGGGACGACGCGGTCAGCCTGCTGGACAGCACCGGCGAGCCGGTGCCCGTGCAGGCCCGGGTCGTCGACGCCGAGGTCGTGGTCGACGTCGAGGACGAGCTGGCCGACGGCACCTACGTCCTGACCTTCCGGGTCGTCTCCTCCGACTCCCACCCCGTCACCGGCGGGTCGACCTTCTCCGTCGGCGCGCCGAGCGCCGGGTTCGTCGCCGACACCTCGACCCGTACCGCCCCCGGCGTCGTCGCGCTCCTGGTGCTGCTGCAGGCCCTGGCCTACGGCGGTCTGCTGCTGGGGGCGGGGCTCGTCGGCTTCGTCGTGCTCGTGCTGCGCGGGTCGACCCCGCCACGGGCGCTGCTGCCCACCGCGCGGGTGGCGTGGGGCTGCGCCGTCCTCGGGCACGTCCTGCTCGTGCCGGCGACGACGGTGCGGCAGGGCGGGGGGACGGTGGGGGACCTGCTGTCGCCCGACCGCTGGACCGGGGCCGACGTCGCGGGCTGGGGGACGGTCGCCGCGGTGCTCGTCGGGGGGCTGCTGACCGCCACCGTGCTACCCGTGGCCGCCCGTGCGACCTCCGGTCGCCCCGCCCCGCGCGCGGCCGCCGGGACGGCCCTGGCCGGGGCCGGGGTCGCGCTCGGGTCGATGGTCGCCGTCGGGCACACCCGCAGCGCCGGGCCCGCGTGGCTGGTCCTGTCCGCCGACCTCGCGCACGTCGTCACCGCGGCGTCCTGGGCCGGAGGGCTCGTGGGGCTCGTGCTGGTGGCCCGCGCCGAGGGCGGGACCCCGTTCGTGACCGCGCTGTCGCGGTTCTCGGCCCTGGCCGCCTGGACCGTCGCGGTGCTGACCGGGTCGGGGCTGGTCCTGGCCTGGCGGGTGACCGGTGCGCCCGCGGGGCTGCTCACCACCGACCACGGCCGCGTGCTCCTGGCCAAGCTCGCCGTCGTCGCGCTCGTGCTGGCGCTGGCGGGGTGGAACCGGTGGCGCCTGCTGCCCGCCGTCCGACGTGACCCGGACCGTGCCCGTCCCCGCATCCGCCGCACCCTGGCCGTCGAGGCGAGCGGTGTCGCGGTGGCCGTCGCGGTCACCGGGCTGCTGGTCATCAGCTCGCCGGCCGGCGCGGGCCCGGGCGCCCCACCACCCGGCCCGACCGAGGCGCTCGTCGTGGTCGAGCCGCTGCCCGACGGCGAGCTCACCCTGACGCTGACCCCGGGCGCGGTCGGGGTGAACGCCCTGGAGCTGGAGCTCACCGACGGCGAGGGCAACCCGTTCGAGCCGGTCGACGTCCCGACCGTCTCCCTCACCCTGCCCGAGGTGGGCGTCGGTCCCCTGCAGCGGCCGGTGTCACGGACCGGCTCGGGGGCGTACCTGGCCACGGTCGACGCCCCGCTGCCCGGCACCTGGCAGGTCGAGGTGTCCGTGCGGACCTCGACCTTCGACAACCCCGTCCTCGTCGTCCCCGTGGAGATCTCATGAGCGCCCGCGCACCGCAGCGGTCCACCCGACGTCGGGCCGCCGGGACGCTGTCGGTGACGGTCCTGGCCGCGATCGCCTGGTCGGGGGCCGCCGCGCCCGCCTCGGCCCACGTGAGCCTGGTCTCGGCCGTGCCGGACGGCGACGGGACGACCAGCCTGACCTTCGAGCTCGACCACGGCTGCGACGGCGGCCAGGGGACGACCGGGCTGGACCTGACGGCGGCGGCGGGCGTCACCTACCTGGAGGCCGACGCCCCCGACGGGTGGACGGCGGCCGTGTCCCCGACCTCGGTGCGCTGGGACGGCCCCACGGTGCCCGACGGCGACCGGGTCGAGCTCACCGTCCGCGCGCAGGTGCTCGGGCGACCCGGTGACACCGTGCACCTGCCCGTCGTCCAGCGGTGCGAGCAGGACGCCGCCTACGCCTGGGTCGACACCGACCCCGGCTCGGAGACCCCCGCGCCGAGCATGGTGCTCACCGCCGCGGTGATCGGCGACGGCGGCGAGGAGCGGCAGGCCGGGGCCGGGCCGCTCGGCGTGCTGCTCACGATCGCGGTCGGCGGGGCCGGGCTGGGCGCGGTCGGGGTGGTGGCCACCCGGTCGCGGCCCGCGAGCCCCGGGCGCCGGGGAGACGAGGACCTGAGCACCGACGAGGCGAGGAGACAGCCATGAGGACCACGGCAGGCACGACCCCGACCAGCCCGGCCATCCCGTCCACGGCCATCCCGACCACGGCCAGGCGCACCCCGCGCCCGGGTGCCGTCGCAGGCGCGCTGCTGGTCGCGCTGGTGGCGACCGCGACGGCCGTCGCGACCGCGTCGCCGGCCTCGGCGCACGCCCGGTTCCTGGGCTCGGACCCCGAGGAGGGGGCGGTCGTGCAGGCCCTGCCGGACGCCGTGGTCATGACCTACGACGAGGCGATCGCCCCGCAGTTCGTCGACACCGCGGTCGTGCCGCCGGGCGGTGACCCGGTGGTGGCCGAGTCCACGGCCGTGGGCACCGACGTCATCGTCGACCTGGCGGCCACCGTCGGGCTGGTCGACGTCGTGTCGACCGGGGGCGAGTGGCAGGTGGTCGCCCGGGTGGTCAGCGTCGACGGTCACCCCGTCGAGCACACGACGCGCTTCGTCCTGGAGCCGCCCGCGGTGCTCGAGCCGTCGGTCGCGGCCCAGCCGACCGCGGTGCCCGAGGTGCCCGAGGCGCCCGAGGTGCCGCAGCCGACGACCGCCGGGCCGACGACCGCCGGGCCGACGACCGCCGGGCCGACGACCGCCGGGCCGGCGACGGTCTCCACCGACGCGTCGTCCGCCCCCACCACCATCGCCGCCGACCCCGCCTCCGACCCGTCGACGGGGCGGCCCGGCCGGGCGGTCGTGGTCGGGGTCGTGGTGCTGGCCGTCGTGCTCGTCGGCGGGGCCGCGGCCTACCGGCGGGCCCGGGCGGCGTCCGGCTGAACCACCCGCCCCTCCCGGAGCACGAGCAGCCGGTCCGACCAGCGGCGCAGCAGCGCGGCGTCGTGCGACACGGCCACGACCGCCGCGCCGCTGCGCGCCTGCCAGGCCGTGACCTCGTGGACCAGGCGGGCCGTGCTCGAGGCGTCGAGCATCGCCGTCATCTCGTCGCACACCAGGACCGCCGGGCCGGTCGCGACCGCCCGGGCCAGGCAGGCCCGCTGGAGCTGGCCGTCGCTCACCTGGTGGGGGCGTCGACCGAGCAGCCCCGACGCGAGTCCCACGGACGCGGCGAGCTCGTCCACCCGGGCGTCCACGTCGGGCACCCGCTCGGACCGGGGGGCCAGCAGCAGCGGCTCGGCGATGACGGCCCGCAGGTCCTGACGCGGGTCGACGGCGGCGCGGGGGGACTGGAACACCATGCCGGTGCGGCGACGCAGGGCCGCCGGGGCGGCCGCCCCCCAGCGCGTCACGGCGGTCCCGGCCACGGTCAGCGACCCGGCGGACGGTTCGTGCAGCAGCGACAGCACCCGCGCCAGGGTGCTCTTGCCGGACCCGCTCGGGCCGCAGACGCCCACGGTCTCGCCGGGGGCGACGTCCAGGTCGACGTCCTGCAGCACCAGCGGGCCGCGGCCGTAGCGGGCGCCGAGACCTCGCGCGTGGACGCTCACGAGCCGGCGCCGACGAGCGGTCGGTGGCAGGCGACGAGACGACCCCGCTCCGCGCCGGCGGCCGGGACCAGCCCCGGCGCCCCGTCGCACCGGTCGACGGCGCGGGGGCAGCGGGGCCGGAACACGCAGCCGGTGACGTGCTCGCCCGGGCCGGGAGGGTCGCCCGCGACCGGGACGAAGGCCCGTCCGGGCAGGGAGTCCAGGAGTCCTGCGGCGTAGGGGTGGGCGGGCGCGGCGAACAGCTCGTCGGCCCTCGCGCGCTCCACGACCCGGCCCGCGTACAGCACCACCACCTCGTCGGCGACGCGCTCGGCCGCCTCCAGGTCATGCGTCACCACGAGGACGGCGGCCCCGGTGTCGGCCTCGGCCCGCAGCTGGGTCAGCGCCACCTCGGCGAGCTCCGGGTCCAGGCCGGTCGTCGGCTCGTCGGCCAGCAGCACCCGGGCCCCGCCCACCAGCGCGAGGGCCAGCGCGGCTCGCTGCAGCTGCCCGCCCGACACCTCGTGCGGGTAGCGGTCGAGCAGGTCCGCGGGCAGGTGCGCCCGGGCGACGGCCCGACCGACGGCCTCGGCCACGACGGGGCGCCCGACCCGGGGTCCCCGCACCGCCCGGGCCGCCTCGTCCAGCTGCGAGCCGAGGGTGCGGACCGGGGTGATCCAGGTCGTGGGGCTCTGCGGCACCAGCGACACCCGACGACCGCGGACGTGCCGGGCCAGGGTGCTCCGGTCGGCCAGGTCCACCTCGAGCGGCCCGGTCCGGTCGTCGCCGGGCAGGCCCAGGGTGCCGTGCACCGTGGCCGAGCGGGGGAGCAGCCCGAGCAGGGCCGCGACGACGACGGACTTGCCGGCGCCGCTCTCGCCCACCACCGCGGTGAGCCGGCCGGGCGCCAGGTCGAGGTCGACGCCGTGGACGGTCGGCAGACCGGGGAAGGTCACCGTGAGGCCCCTGACGGTGGTCGGGCCGGTCGTCGTCGGGTCGGTCGGCGGTGCGTTCACCAGCGCTCCTCGCTCGGCAGTCGGGAGGACCAGCGGCGACGCAGCCGTCCGGTGGCCCCGATCGTGGCCAGCCCCAGCGCGACCACGAAGGCGCCGGGGACCAGTGCGGGCCACCACTGCCCGGCCAGCAGCGCGCCCTGACCGCCGGCGATCATCGTGCCCAGGCTGGGCAGGTGCGGCGGCAGGCCCAGCCCCAGGAAGCTGAGGGCCGACTCGTGCATGATCGCGTGGGGCACCATCAACGACCAGGCCAGCAGGGCGTGCGGCGCGACGGCCGGGACGTGGTGGCGCCGGGCCAACGACCACCGGCTCGCCCCGGCCAGCACCGCGGCGTCGACGTAGTCCCGCTCCCGCACCGACAGCACGACGGCCCGGACCACGCGGGCCGTGGACACCCAGTGGGTCAGGGCGACGCTCGCGACCACCGCCCCCAGCGAGGGCCGGAACAGCGCCACGACGAAGATCCCGAGCAGCAGGTGCGGCACGGCGGCGATCGCGTCGACCACGCGCATCGTCACGCGGTCCACCCACCCGCCGAGCGTCCCGGCGAGCACGCCGACCACGGTGCCGACCAGACCGGCGGCCAGCGCGGCGACCAGACCGACGACCAGCGAGACGCGCAGCCCGGACAGCGACCGCTGCAGCACGTCACGGCCGGAGGAGTCGGTGCCCAGCGGGTGCTCGCGCGAGGGCGGCTCCAGGACGGCCGACAGGTCGACGTCGCGCGGGTCGGCACCGGCGAGGGCCGGGCCGACGACGGCCGCGGTGACCAGCAGCCCGAGACCGACGACAGGCACCCAACCCGGCAGCGACCGGAGCCGGCCGGGGGCGTGGGCGGGGCCGCGGGCGGGGCGGGGGGCGCGGGTGGTCGCCAGGTCGGCCGGCAGCGCGTCGTCGCGGGTGGTCGTCGCCTCAGCCATCGGTGGCCACCCGGGGGTCGACGAGCGCGGCCAGCGCGTCGGCCAGCAGCGTGCCCAGCAGCACGGCGGCCGTGCCCAGCACCGTCAGCGCCGCCAGCAGCGACACGTCGACGGCCAGCGCCGCACGCACCGACGCGGCGCCGACCCCGGGCCAGGAGAACACCGTCTCGATGAGCACGGCTCCGGTGACCAGCTCGGGCAGGCGGGCCCCGAGCAGCGCCAGGAACCCCGGCGCCGCGGCGGGCGCGGCGTGGGTGAGCAGGACGCGGCGGGGGCTCACCCCCCGGGCCAGCGCACCCGCGACGTAGTCGTCGGCCAAGGCCTGGCGCAGCGACTGCCGGGCGAACAGCACCAGCCACGGCGTGGACAGCACCGCCAGCACCCCGGCGGGCAGCCAGAGGTGTCGCAGCACCTGATCGGCGGTGGCGGGCTGCCCGGGGTCGGTCAGCCCGCCGGCCGGGGCGACGCCCAGCACCACGGCGAACAGCCACAGCGCCAGCAGGCCGAGGAAGAACGCCGGCACCGACTCGACCGTCGCGGCGGTCGTCGAGATGATCCGGTCGAGCGGGCCGTCGGGTCGGACCGCGGCCAGCGTGCCCAGCACCAGGGCCAGCACCAGGCCGATGCCGAGCCCGGTGCCCGACAGCAGCAGCGACCAGCCGAGCCGGTCGGACACCACGTCGGCCACGGGCTGGCGGAACACCAGCGAGGTCCCCAGGTCGCCCGTCGCGGTGGCCTGCACCCAGGTGAGCCAGCGCTCGCCGAACCCGGCGTCGGTGCCCAGCCGTCCGGCCAGGGCGTTGCGGGTCTCCTGCGACGTGACCATCGCGCGGTCGCCCAGGTAGGCCCGGACGGGGTCGAAGGGTGATGCCGCGACGAGCCCGAACAACCCGACCGACACCACGAGCAGGACGGGGACCGCGAGGGCCAGACGTCGGGCGACGAGCACGCCGACCGCGCGCCAGCGGGGTCTCATGACCGCGCGGACCAGTCCTGGAGGTTCCACCAGGGACCGGCGACGAAGCCGTGGTCGTGGGGCTCGACCTGCTCGACGTCGCTGCCCTGCCAGCCGTCGGAGACCACGTAGACGTGCTCCAGGTAGGTGAGGAACAACCACGGCGGGTCGGCGGCCAGCTCGGTCTGCAGCCGGGAGTAGGCCTCCCTGCGGTCCGCCTCCTCGACCGCGGTGCGGCCGTCGTCGAGCGCCCGGTCGACGGCGGGGTTGTCGTAGGAGCCGGGGTTGAAGAACCCCTGCCCGGCGTAGGAGGAGTGGAACAGCTGGTAGCTGATGAAGTCGGGGTCGTAGGGGCTGCCGTAGCCCATGACGAGCGCGTCGGTGCCCATCCGGGGCTCGATGGCCTCCCACGACAACCCGTCGACCGTCACGTCCACACCGATCGCGCGGGCGTCGGTGGCCACGGCCAGGGCCAGCTGCTCGCGCACGGTGTCGCCGGCGGGGTACATCACGGTCATCTCCGCCCGTACGCCGTCGCGGCTGCGGACGCCGTCGTCCAGCACCCAGCCGGCCTCCTCGAGCAGCTGCACGGCCGCGGCCGGGTCGTGCTCGCGCTCGGCGGCCGGCTCGTAGTAGTCCGTCAGCGAGGGGGCCACCGGCCCGTAGGCGGGCTCGCCCGCCCCGGCCAGGACGCCGGCCACCATGGCCTCGCGGTCGACGGCCAGGTCCAGCGCCCGCCGGATCGCGAGGTCGCCGCTGACCGGGTGCTCCTGGGGCAGCATCACGCCGCGGTAGTCCGCCGTGGCGCGGCGCTGCACCTGCAACCCGTCCGTGCCCTCGAACTGCTCGGCCAGCCGGGCGGGCAGCACGGCGGCGTCGAGCTCCCCGGCCGACATCCTCGCGGCGCGGGCCTGGTCGTCGCCCGTGGTCGCGAACGTCACCGGGGTCACCTCCGGGGCGCCGTCCCAGTGGTCCTCGTTGGCCTCGAGGACGATCGAGTCGCCCGAGGTCCACGACACCAACCGGTAGGGCCCGGAGCCGACGGGCTCGCGGTTGAACGCGGCGGCCTCCCAGTCGGTGGTGCCGGCCAGCACGTGCTCGGGCACGACGCCGAGGGTCAACCGCTCCGGGAACGGGGCGTACGGCTGCTCGAGCCGGAACTGCACGGTGGTGTCGTCGAGCGCCACCACCTCGGCGAGGGCCTCCAGGTCGCCCGCCAGCGGGCTCGCGACGGCCTCGTCCAGCACCGTCTCGTAGGTGAAGACCACGTCCTCGGCGGTCAGCGGCTCGCCGTCGTGGAACACGACGTCGTCGCGCAGCGGCACGGTGTAGGTCAGGCCGTCCGCGGACCGCTCGGGGAGCGAGGTGGCCAGGGACGGCGACAGCGACAGGTCGGCCTCGCGCACCAGCAGTGAGTCGAAGACCCGTGACGCGCCGTCGGGGGCGTAGCCGAGGACCGGGTTCAGGTGGTCGGGCTCGCTGCCCACGCCGATGACGATCCCCGTGCCCCCGGCGCCGGGGGCGGCGCTGCCGCCGCCGGCGGGGGCGTCCGGGTCGGTGGCGCTGCAGCCGGCGACGAGGACGGCGGACAGGACGACGGCGACACCCCTGGGGCCTCGTTGCGACATGGTCGCATTACTACCAGGCGTGACTGCCTGCCGCCCGTCGGGGGTGTGGGCACACTGTGCGGATGGGCGAGCGGAACGAGACGGCGGACGTCGAGCCGTGGGACGTCGAGACCGAGGTGGCCGGCATCCTGCGGGGCCGCGGCGAGCGGATGACCGGGCCGCGTCGGGCCGTGGTCCGGGCCCTGGCGGGCCGGGAGGGGCACCGCTCGGCCGAGGACGTCGTCCGGGCCGTGGCCGAGCTCGAGCCGACGGTCCACCGGGCCAGCGTGTATCGGACGTTGGAGGCCCTGAGCGATCTCGGGGTCGTGCAGCACGTCCACGTCGGGCACGGCGGCACCGCGTACCACCTGCTGCGGACCCGTTCGCCGCACCTGCACGCCTCGTGCCGCTCGTGCGGGGTGGTGCGGGACCTGCCGGCCTCCCTGCTGGACGACGTGGCCGGGCGGGTCTCGGCCGAGCACGACTTCGACCTCGACGCCACGCACGTCGCCCTGTCGGGCACCTGCGGCGACTGCCGCCGCGCGGCGCAGGCCTGAGGACCCGCCCCGGCGTCCGGCCGGGCCCGCGGCCTCACGCGGGACGGGGCAGGCCGGCCCGTCCCGAGGCGGCCCTCGCGGCCGCGTGGACCGCCTCGTGCGTGCCGGTGGGCACCAGGGGGGCCAGGGCGACGACCCGGCGCCAGAGCTCGCGCTCGGCCTCGTCCCACGCCCCCTCGGCGGCGGTGCGCACCGCGGGGTCCCGCCCGGCGAGCTCGGCCAGGTGCCGGACCGCGTGGGCGGCGACGTGGTGCGGGTGCAGCTGCTCGGGCGTCGGTCGCAGCGGGTCCCCGGAGCTGACGACCGCCGGGGCGACGAGCGGGGAGGAGTCCGCGGCGAGGTCCGGGTCCGGCAGCGCGGCGTAGGTGAGCACCACGCCCTCGCCCGCGACGTGCCGCCACGACGTCGAGTGCAGGACCCGGACCCGGTCGCCGTCGCAGGCCGCCGCGGCGACCAGGTCGGGGTCCGCGTCGCCGTCGAGCCGACGACGCACGGTCCGGTAGGCGACGCCACCGTCGCGACCGCTGCGCAGGAGCAGGACCTCCACCTGGACCGACGGCGCCGCCGGGACCTGCTGCGACGTCATCGCATCAAGGTACCGGTCCGCGCGGGTCGGGCCCGGCCGGACGGCTCAGCGAACCGTCACGTGCTCCGTCACCAGGTCGTCGGTGTCCAGGTCGAGCCCGCCGGCCGGGACCGGTCGGACCACGAGCACCGGGCAGGGGGCGTGGTGCAGCACCGCGCGGCTGACCGAGCCGAGCAGCAGGCGGCGCAGCGCGCCGTGACCACGGGTCCCCACCACCAGCATCCGTGCGCCCCGGGCGTGGCGGGTCAGCACCTCGGCCGCGGTGTCCGCCTCGACCCGGACGTCGACCGACGGGAGCCGGTCCACGTCGGCGGAGGCCACCAGCGCGGCCAGCCGGGCCCGGGCCTCGTGCGCCCGAGCCTGCTCGGCCTCCCCGACGCGGGGGGTGTCGGCCACGGCGCTCGGCAGCGGCGGGACGGCCCCCACCACCGTGAGGCCGCAGCCCAGCCGGGCGGCCTCGCCCCGGGCCGCCGCCAGCACACGGGCCGCGGCTGGCGAGCCGTCCAGGCCGACCACGACGGGCCCGTCGGGCGTCCCCGGTCCGGGCACGACCAGCACCGGGCAGGGGGCGTGGGCCGCGACCGCGGTGCTGGTCGAGCCCAGCAGCAGCCGGCCACCGGGCCCGTGCCCGCGCGAGCCGACCACCAGCAGGTCGTCGGGGCGCGCGACCTGCAGCAGGACGTCGGCGGCCGAGCCCGAGGCGACGTGGCGCTGCACCGCCTCCTCGGGCATGCTGCGGCGGGCCGTGCTCTCGGCGTCGTCGGCGCGCAGCCGTGCCGTCTCGCCCAGCTCGTCGACCAGGTCGGGGGCGAAGGCCATCGGTTCGGCGACCGTCACCACCAGGAGCGGGACACCCGCGGCGGCGGCGTGCTGGACCGCCTCGTCGAGGGCGTGGGTCGACGGCTCGGAGCCGTCGTAGGCGACCACCACACGGCGGGTGCGGGGCGGGGCGTTGCCGGTCATGAGGACGTCCTCTCGTGGGTCTCGGTCAGGTCGATGACGGTGCGGGGGGCGGGTGGTGGGCCGTCGAGCACGTCGTGCAGCGGTCGCCGCGGTGGGACGCGTACGTCGACCAGGGCGCGTCCCAGCTGGAGCACCAGCTGCACCTGGCCGGGGCGGGCCAGCAGGGCCGACAGCTGGTCCCGGGTGTCGGGCACCTCGGTCGCCTGGTCGGCGAACGCGGCCACCAGGTCCAGCGCGGTCAGGTGCAGCAGCATGCGCTGCATCGCGATGCCGGTGACGACGTGGTCGCGGCGGGTGTCGGTCAGCGTGGACAGCGCCACGACCGTGCTGCCCAGCAGCCGCGCCGACGTCGCGCCCACGTCCCTAGGGCCGTGGGACCGCTCGACGGGCAGTGCCCCCACCCCTCGCGGTGCCGTGGCCAACGAGCTGCGGAGGACCCCGTCGGTGAGGCCCCCGCGGCGGCCGCGGACCGGCTCGCGGACCCAGGCGCGCATCTCGCGCAGCAGGTCGGGACGGTGCTCCTGCTGCCGGGAGGCCCGCACGAGCAGACCGGCCAGCACACGCCGCGACGGCAGGTCGAGGACGGTGAGCGACGCACCCTCGTCGGCCACGGTGCCCGCCAGGTCGCCCAGCAGGTCGTCGGGCACGGGCTCGTCCGGGTGCACGACGCGGTGGGTGCGACGGCGGCTGATCTGCAGGGTCAGTCGGAGCTCGGCGGGGGTGGGTGTCCGGGGGGCGACGACCACCAGGCGCGCGACGGTGCCCCCGCGGGGGCCGTCGGGCAGCAGCTGCACCCGGGTGCCGTACCCCAGGGCGCGGGAGGCCAGGGCGGCGTTGGCGACGGCCGCGCCGCAGCTGATCGTCCGGAGCCGACCGGTGGGGTCCAGCTCCGGCAGCGCGCGGGTCTCGTCCACCACGACCACCAGCCCGTCGGGGCGGCTGAGCAGGCGCCAGGGCTGGGTGTTGTGCACCGAGGGGGCATGACGGGCCGCCTCGGCCATGGCGTGCACGTGCGAACGGTGGACGTCCACGGGACACCTCCTGCGGGGTCCTCGTCGTCGCCCCGCTCGTCCCGAGCCTGCCCCGGGCCGAGCGGTGCGGACAGGGACGTAGGTCCCGCGTCAGGTGCGGGGCGGCAGCCGGTGCAGGGTGACGTCGGCCAGGCTGCCGTCGACCACGGCGGCCGCGACGTAGGTGCAGTACGGCTGGCGACGGCGGTCGGTGGGCGAGCCCGGGTTGAGCAGCCGGAGCCCGGACGCGGTGGTGGTGTCCCAGGGGATGTGGCTGTGCCCGAACACCAGCACGTCGGCCGGCTGCGGCGAGCGCGGGCCGTGGAGCGCGTCGCAGCGTGCCTCGCGCCCGCCGGCCGCGCCGGTCTCGTGGACCACCGCCAGACGCACCCCGGCCAGGTCGACGCGGGCCACCTCGGGCAGGCGGCGCCGCAGCTCGTCGCCGTCGTTGTTGCCGAACACCCCGACCAGCTGGGCGGCCCGGGCCTCGAGCCGGTCCAGCAGCTCGGGCTCGACCCAGTCGCCGGCGTGGACGACGACGTCGGCGGTCTCGACGGCGTCCCACACCTGGGTCGGCAGGTCGCGGGCGCGTCGGGGCAGGTGGGTGTCGGCGATGAGGAGCAGCTGCACGGCACCACTGTCGCGTGCCCGTGCGTCGTCGTCGCGGTGGCGCGAGAGGATCAGGGATGACCGACCACGCCGCACCCACCGACCCGACCGGACCTGCCCGTACGACCGGCCCCTCCCGGACCACCTGGCTGTCGGACGCCGTGGTCTACGAGATCTACCCGCAGTCCTTCGCCGACTCCGACGGCGACGGCATCGGCGACCTGCCCGGGGTGATCGCCCACCTGGACCACCTGCAGTGGCTCGGCGTCGACGTCATCTGGTTCAACCCCTGCTTCGCGTCCCCGTTCCACGACGCGGGCTACGACGTCGCCGACTACCTGCGCATCGCCCCGCGGTACGGCACGAACGAGGACATGGTGGCCTTGGTCGAGGCGGCCCGGGAGCGCGGCATCCGGGTGGTGCTGGACCTGGTGGTGGGTCACACGTCGGTCGAGCACCCGTGGTTCCAGGCGGAGCTGGCGTCCGACGGGCCGGGCCCCGACGGCGACCGGTACGTCTGGCGCAGCGACGAGCCCGACCGTCACTGGGAGGACGACAACCCCGGCATCCCCGCCTGGGTCCGCTCGCCGGGACCTCGGCCGGGCTGGTACCTCAAGAACTTCTACGACGAGCAGCCGGCCCTCAACTTCGGCTGGGTGGACGCCGAGGAGCCCTGGCAGGACCCGGTCGAGGCGCCGGGACCCCGCCGCAACCGCGACGCCCTGGTCGAGATCATGGACTTCTGGCTCTCCCGAGGGGTCGCGGGCTTCCGCGTCGACATGGCGTTCTCGTTGGTGAAGGACTTCGACGGGGACGTCTCGCAGGCCGCGTCCACCGAGGTCTGGCGCGAGGTCCGGGCCTGGCTCGACACCGCCCACCCGGACGCCGTGCTCGTCCCGGAGGGCATGGAGCCCCGCACGGGTCGGCCGCTGGCCTACGACGCCGACTTCGCGCTGGTCATCCACGCCCTGCACGCGTCGCTGCTCAACAACGGGGGCGCGGGCACCCTGCCCTGGTCCCCGGGGACGGACTGCTGGTTCGACGCGGACGGCGGCGGGTCCCTGGACCTCTTCCTGCGGGGGTGGACCGAGCACCAGAGCCACGACCCCGGTCGGCCGCTGCTGCTGGCCTCCTCCGACCACGACTTCTCGCGGCTGGTCTGCGGGCCCCGCACCGCGGCCGAGCTCGGGGCGGTGTTCACCTTCCTGCTGACCTGGGGGACGGTGCCGTCGATCTACTACGGCGACGAGATCGGGATGCGGTACCTGCCGGGCCTGCCCGACGTCGAGGGCAGCATCTGCCACCCGACGTACAACCGCGCCGGGGCCCGCACCCCCATGCAGTGGGGCACCGGTGCCAACGCCGGGTTCTCCGACGCCGCGCCGGAGCGGCTGTACCTGCCGGTCGACGACCGCCCCGACCGGCCGGACGTCGCGAGCCAGCGCGCGGACCCGGGCTCGCTGCTGCACCTGGTGCGCCGGCTGCTGGCCCTGCGCCGCGAGGTCGCCGCCCTGCGCGTCGGCCCGAGCACCGAGGTGCTGCACGCGGGCCACCCGCTGGTGTACCTGCGGGGCGGGACGCACCTGGTGGCGCTCAACCCGACGCGGCAGGAGGTGGCGCTGGACCTGGACGTGGCGCGCGCCCGGGGCGCGCGGCTCCTGCTGGGCGAGGGCGTGGAGCTGGGGGACGGTCGGCTCCGCGTGGCCGGGTTCGGCCACGGGGTGTGGGAGCTGGGCTCATGACCCGCGCGGTCCCCACGACCACGGGCAGCACCGACCTGGCCGGTCGCGACGCGGCCACGCTCGGGCGGTCGCTGCGCGGAACGCTGCGCCGCTCCGACCACGCCGCGCTGCGGCTGCCCGAGCGCGACCCGGTGGCGGTGCTGGAGCAGCAGAACGCGGACCGGCTGCCGGACCTGGTCGGGGTGCGCATCGGCCGGATGCTCGAGTCGCCGTTCGCGATGTACCGCGGCAGCGCCGCCGTGATGGCCCACGACCTGACGGCCGGCCCGGACACCGGGCGGCGGGTGGTCGCCTGCGGTGACGCCCACGTCGCCAACTTCGGGCTGTTCGCCTCGCCCGAGCGGCGGCTGCTGTTCGACCTCAACGACTTCGACGAGGCCTGGACCGCGCCGTGGGAGTGGGACGTCAAGCGGCTCGCGGGCAGCGTCGTGGTCGCGGGCCGCGACGCGGGCCTGCCCGAGGCCGTGGGCAAGGAGGCCACCGGCGCCGCGGTTCGCAGCTACCGGGAGACCCTGCGGGCGCTGGCCTCGCGCAGCGTCGTCGAGCGGTTCTGGTTCCAGGTCGAGGCGGACTGGTTGGTCGAGCGGGCCAAGGGCGACGGGCGCAAGCTGCTGCAGTCGCACGCCGCCCGCGCGCGCCGGCGCACCTCGGAGCAGGTGCTCGGTCGGCTCGGGGTGGTGGACGCCGACGGCCGGACCCGGATCCGGGAGGACCCGCCGCTGACCCGCCGGGTGCCGCAGGTCAGCCACGAGGACATGGCCGAGCACTACGCCCGCTACCGCCGCAGCACCCGGCAGGACGTCCAGCTGCTGCTGTCCCAGATGCGCCCGGTCGACCACGTGCTGCGGGTGGTCGGGGTCGGGTCGGTGGGCACCCGGTGCCTGCTGCTGCTGTGCCAGGGGCCGTCCGACGAGCCGCTGTTCCTGCAGGTCAAGCAGGCGCAGCCGTCGGTGCTGGCGACCTATGGCAAGCAGCCCTACGACCTGCCCATCGGTCGCACCACCCCGGGCGTGGGTCGCGACGGGCGGCGGGTGGTGGCTGCCCAGCGGGTGCTGCAGGCCCAGTCCGACCCGTTCCTGGGCTGGTCCGGCGTCAGCGCCGACGAGGTCCCCGGCGGGCGGGCCCTCGACTTCTACTGGCGTCAGCTGCGCGACATGAAGGGTTCCGTCGACACCCGGGGCCTGTCGGCGTCCCTGTTCCAGGCGTACGCCGGGCTGTGCGGGACGCTGCTGGCCCGGGCCCACGCCCAGAGCCCGGCCTGCCCGGTCGTCGCGGCCTACCTGGGCAACGCCGAGACCTTCGACGACGCCGTCACCCGGTGGGCCGTCGCCTACGCCGACCAGGTGGAGGCCGACCACGCCGCCGTCGGCGCCGCCGTCAAGGCCGGCCGCCTGCCCTGCGAGACCGGCGTCTGACCCGCCCTCCGCCGCCGGTCCGGCGCAAGGTGGCGGCGGTCTCCGGGCCAGGCGGCGCTCGGTCCCGGTCAGGGTCGTGCCCGGGCCGTCAGGACGACACCTCGCGCTCGCCCCTCCCGGCGGTGGTGCCGGGCGAGGCGTCGCGGACCGGACGCAGCCGACCGAGGGCGATGATCGTGACGCCCTCCACCACCGCCTGCACGCCGATCAGGACCCCGAGCAGGGTGAGCGTGGCCGTCACCAGGTTGAACAGCACCATGACGCCCAGCGCCACCGAGATCAGCCCGCTGAACAGGAGCACGACCCTTCCCTGCGGGTGCGAGAACGCCACCACGATCCGGGTGAGCCCGGTGGCCAGGAACATGGACCCGGCCACGAGCGTGATGGTGAGGGCGGTGGCGGTCGGGTTGCGGAGCATGACGATGCCGAGGACCAGCAGCAGCCCACCACCCAGCGCCACCGACCAGAAGCCCTCCTTGCCGATCCGGAACAGCGCCGACACCAGCAGCACGGCGCCGGTGAGCAGGGTGAACCAGCCGAGCACGGCGACCGAGAACGCCGTCGCGACGACGGTGTTGCCGAGGACGACCAACCCGGCGAGGACCAGGACGAGTCCCAGGACGACGTCCCAGGGCGTACGCCGCTGCTCGAGGGTGAGGCTGCTCATGATGACCTCCTGGGTGGTGCGGCGGGGCGGCTGTGCCCGGGGTGGTGCGGACCCACGACCGTCGCAGCGCGGACCCCGCGCGGCGTCATCCCTGACGGGTGAAGCAGCGTGCGCCCGGTGGGCACCAACGCCGAGGCCAACGGGCTGGGGCTGGGGCTGCTCGCGGCCCGGTCGCCGGCCCGAGGGTCGTGTCCGGGGTGCTCGTTAGGGTGCCGGGGTGCTGAGGGTCCTGGCGGTGGAGGGGTACCGGTCGCTGCACCGTGTGGTGCTGCCGCTGGCCCCGTTGACGGTGGTGACCGGCGCCAACGGCACCGGCAAGACGAGCCTGTACCGGGTGCTGCGCCTGCTGGCGGCGACCAGCCGGGGCGGGGCGGTCGCCGCGCTGTCGGGCGAGGGCGGGCTGCCGTCGGTGCTGTGGGCCGGTCCGGAGACCCTGACCGAGGCCGTCCGTCGCGGCGAGCACCCGGTCGAGGGGACGGTGAGACGGGGGCCGGTGGCCGTGCGCGTGGGGTTCGCCGGCGACGAGTACGGCTACGCCGTCGACTTCGGCCTGCCCGCGCCCGACGGGCTGCCGACGTTGTTCTCCCACGACCCGCAGATCAAGCGCGAGGCCGTCTGGTCGGGGCCGGTGCTGCGCCCGGCGTCGTTGCTGACCGAACGTCGGGGCCAGGCGGTGCACTGGCGTGACGCCGACGACCGCTGGGTCGACTCCGGTCGCAGGCTCGCGCCGCAGGACAGCGTCCTCAGCGAGGTCGCCGACGCCCGCACCGCGCCGGAGGTGCTGGCCGTGCGCGAGCAGGTCCGGTCCTGGCGCTTCTACGACGCGTTCCGCACCGACGCGGCCGCCCCGGCCCGCAGCTCGTGCCCGGGAACCTTCACCCCCGTAATGGCCGACGACGGCTCCGACCTGCCCTCGGCGCTGCAGACCATCGACGAGCTGGGCCACGGGGCCGCCGTGGCCGACGCCGTCGAGCAGGCGTTCCCCGGCAGCCGGGTGCAGGTGGTGCCGACCGACGACGGTCACCTCGGGGTGCGGTTGCGCCAGCACGGGCTGCTGCGACCGCTGTCGGCCGGGGAGCTGTCCGACGGCACCCTGCGGTACCTGCTCTGGGTCGCCGCCCTGCTGACCCCGCGCCCGCCCCGGCTGTTCGTCCTCAACGAGCCGGAGACGAGCCTGCACCCGGACCTGGTCCCGGCGCTGGGACGGCTGGTGGCGCGGGCGGCCGAGAGGACCCAGACCGTCGTGGTCACGCACTCCGAGGCCCTGCGCCGGGCCGTGGCGGACGCGGGCGGGTCGGTGGGTGCCACCGACGTCGAGCTGGTCAAGGACACCGGCCGCACCGTCGTGGCGGGCCAGGGCCGCCTCGACGAGCCGCCGTGGCACTGGCCCGGCCGCTGACCCCCGTGGGGCCCACGAGCCGCGTCCGCGACCCGCTGTCGAACCGCGGCCGCGACGCCGTCGGGTCGTCGCCTAGTCGAAGCGGACGGTCAGCAGCGCGGTGTCGTCCCGGCGGCTGTCGGCCCGGTCGGCGCCCAGGAGCGCGTCGCAGACGTCGTCGGGGTGCCGCTCGCCCACGGCGGCGAAGAGCGCCCGGAGCCGCTCGATGCCGTCCTCAAGGGACTCACCGCGCCGCTCGACGAGACCGTCGGTGTACAGCAGCAGGGTCGAGCCGGGCGTCACGTCGACGGCGTGGGTGCACCGACTGGTGCTGGGGTCGACGCCCAGCATGAGGTCGACGGTCCCGCCGAGGACCTGGACGGTGCCGTCGGGACCGCGCAGCAGGGGCGGCAGGTGACCGGCGTTCGACCACCGCAGCTGGCGGCCGCCGGGGTGGTCGTCGACGTGGGCCAGCGCCGCGGTGGCCAGGGTGTCCAGGTCGAGCCCGCGCAGGGCCACGTCCAGGCAGCTGAGCAGCTCGGCCGGACCGTCGCCGCTGTTGAACGACAGCCCGCGGACCAGGTTGCGGACCTGCCCCATCGCGGCCGCCGCCATGGAGTCGTGCCCGCTGATGTCACCGATGGCCAGCGTGGTCCGGCCGTTGGCTGCGACGAAGGTGTCGTACCAGTCGCCACCGACCTGGGCGGCGTGCGACGCCGGCTCGTAGCGGACGGCGATGGTCAGCCCCGGCGGGTCGACGGGCTGGGACAGCAGGCTGCGCTGGAGGGTCTCCGACATGTGGGCCAGCGCACGGTTGGTGGTGCGCTGCTGCTCCTGCCGCTGCAGCCGGTCCAGGGTCTGCGCGCACAGCGCCGAGAAGCCGTCCAGCACCTGCAGCCCGGAGGTCGGGAAGTGCTCGACGTCGGCCACGGCGGCACCGACGGCGCCGATCACGCGGGCGCCGACGCGCATCGGCGTGAACGCCCAGGCGCCCCCGCCGGTGCGCTCGTACAGCTCGCCCATCGACGGCGCGAAGGCCTCGCGGGCCTGCGGGCGGGACAGGACGACCGGTTCGCCGGTGCGGGCGGTGTGCAGGCCGGGCAGGCGGGTGTCGTCGGACAGGGCCCCGGTCCCGACGACCTCGCCGGCGCCGTCGACCACGCGCACCTCGCTCCCGTGGTCGGCGCGGACCAGCATCACCCCGCCGGAGGCGCCCAGCGCGGGCAGGCCCTGGTTGAGCACGATCCGGGCCAGCTCGCCGGCGGACTCGACCGAACCCAGGAGCAGCGCGACGCCGGCCATCCGGGCCAGGCCGTGCTCGGCGGCCGCCACGACGTCACGCTCGGCGCGCGCCTGCTGCTGGGCGAGGGCCTCGCTCATCACCGCCACGTGCGCCGACGCGGCCTCCGCCAGGACCTGCAGCGTGTTCAGCTGCGAGTCCGACCAGCTCCTGGTCACGGTGTCGACCACGCAGAAGCTGCCCAGGGTGTGCCCGTCGGGGTGCGTCACGGGGTACCCGGCCCAGGCCCGGACGCCCATGCTGTGCACCGACGGGTTGTCCCTGGTGCGGGGGTGGGTGCTGGCGTCGCTGACGACGAACGGGGCGGCGTCGACGACCACGTACTGGCAGAACGACTCCTCGACCGTGTTCTGCCGGGTCCCGTCGGTGACCCCGACGCACGAGGCCCAGTAGGAGCGCTCGTCGTCGACGATGGTCAGGAACGCGAGCGGGGCGCCCAGCAGCGTCGAGGCCAGCGTGGTCAGGTGGTCCAGGGGGCCGACGTCGGTGGCGTCCAGCAGCCCGGTGCCCCGCACCGCGGCGAGCCGAGCGGGGTCGAGGACCACGGCCGGCACCTCGTAGGGCCGGACGCTCGACCCCTCGGCGCCCGTGGCCCCAGACAACTGCACCCGGGCGAGTCTGCCAGCGTCCCGGCGTGTCGGAATACCTTCGCCACAGACGGCCCGCGCCGGCTCAGACGGCGATGCTCAGGTGCACCGTGACGGTGTCGTCGACCTCGATGCCCTCCGCCCGGCGCACGACGTCCTTCAGCGGCACCACGTAGCCGCCGTCCTTGGGCCACAGCGACGTGGTCCAGGTGGTCGACCCGATGCTGACCTCGGCCGGGATCATGCCCCAGCCGTAGGTCACCAGGCCCGAGGCGGCCTTGATCGTGGCGCTCACGTCCGCGGGCACGGTGACGAAGTGGAACGGGGCCGGTCCGCGCCAGAACCACACGGCTCCGGTCAGCTGCAGGTGCACCTGGCCAGGCTAGGACCCGGGTCGGACAACCGGTCCGGCCCTCGGCGGCACCCACCGCCCCCCGGCCGGTCGCCGAGTTGTGCCCCCGCGGTGTCCCCGCCGATCCTGGGGCGTGACGTCAGCGGCCTCGAGGCAGGCACCTGTGACCGAGGCCGGTGGCACGGACCCCCGGCGGTGGCGCGCGCTCACCGTCACCCTGGCCGCCGGGTTCATCGTGCTCCTGGACGTGACCATCGTCGCGGTAGCGCTGCCGTCGCTGCGACGCGACCTGGACACGTCGGCGTCGATGGTGCAGTGGGTGGTGTCCGGGTACTCGCTGACGTTCGCGCTCGCCCTGGTCACCGGCGGACGGCTGGGCGACGCGTGGGGTCGACGCCGGATGTTCGTCGTGGGCCTGACCGCGTTCGTCGCGTGCAGCGTGCTCGCCGGGCTCGCGCCGACCATCGAGTGGCTGATCGCCGCCCGGCTGCTGCAGGGCCTGGCCGGCGGGGTGCTGACCCCGCAGAACACCGGGCTCATCCAGCAGCTGTTCCGCGGCCCGGAGCGGGGCCGCGCGTTCGGGTTCTTCGGCGGCACGGTGGGGCTGGCCACGGCCGTGGGGCCCCTGGTCGGTGGCGGCATCCTCGCGCTGGCCCCCGGCGCGGACGGCTGGCGCTGGATCTTCTACGTCAACGTGCCCATCGGTCTGCTGGCCCTGGTCCTCGCGCTGCGCCTGCTGCCCCGGGACTCCCAGACCGGCCGCGTGCAGCTCGACCTGGTGGGAACGGGCCTGCTCGGCCTGGCGACGTTCTGCGCGCTGTTCCCGCTGGTGTCGGCCGAGGCGGGCGGTCTGCAGCGCTACTGGTGGCTGTTCCCGGCGGCCGCGGTGCTCGCCTGGTTGTTCGTGCGCTGGGAGCACCGGGTCGTCGCCCGCGGCGGGGCGCCCCTGCTGGACCCGCGGCTGCTGCGCAGCACACCGGGCTACGCCGCCGGCGTCGGCCTGGCCACGGTGTACTTCATGGGGTTCAGCGGGATCTTCATCGTCTTCGCCCTGTACTTCCAGGACAGCCTGGGCTACACCCCGCTGCAGTCGGGGCTGTCGGTCACGGCGTTCTCGGTCGGGTCGGTGGTGACCGCGGTGGTGGCCGGTCGGCTGGTGCCGCGCTACGGCCGGGTGCTGACCGTCTACGGGCTCACCGTGGTGGCGCTGGGCATGAGCGCCGCCGCGGTCGTGCTGCTGCTGGCCCCCGACGGTGCGGCCGGCTGGTGGGTGGCCCCGGCCCTGCTGCTGGCCGGGCTGGGCGGGGGGTTCGTCATCTCGCCCAACACGACGATGACGCTGGCGAACGTGCCCGTCGCCGCGGGCGGCGTGGCCAGCGGCACCCTGCAGACCGGGCAGCGGGTCGGCGGGGCCATCGGCACGGCGCTGCTGCCGGGGCTGTTCTACCTGGTGCTCGCCGGTCGCGACGCCGGCACCGCCGTGGCGGTCGCGCTCGCCGGGGCCGTGACGGTGGTGCTGCTGGCGCT
Organism: Aquipuribacter aurantiacus; assembly: GCF_051216895.1. Lineage (NCBI taxonomy): Bacteria > Bacillati > Actinomycetota > Actinomycetes > Micrococcales > Intrasporangiaceae > Aquipuribacter > Aquipuribacter aurantiacus. Next base: position 31,381 of record NZ_JBPKAO010000008.1, on the reverse strand, counting down.
GGTGATCGCGGTCCTGGACTGGCGCTCCGACGCGGGCGTCGCCGCCCGGCCCGGACGCCCCCGGCCCTGATGCGCCCGGCCCTGATGCGCCCGGCCCTGATGCGCCCGGCCCTGACGTGCCCGCCCCGGTGGTGGAGCCGTGCCGCTGTGGTTCCGAACCCTGCCGGGTCGCGCCCGGGGCGAGCACCGCTGATCTTGGTCAGGTGGTCGACTCGAACAGTCGACCGATTTCGTGGGCCTGCTCGTGAGGCTGCGGGCCCGGGCCGGGCGTCCCCCACAGCTCGGGACTCAGGCCGCGGCGCGGTCCCCGACCGAGCGCAGCGCGGCGAGCGCGGCCGCCCGACCGGTCCGGGTGGCGCCGAGCGTCGACGCGCCCGGCCCGTAGCCGGCCAGCTGGACGCGGGGGTCCTTGACCACCGTCGTGCCGTCCAGGGTGATGCCGCCGCCGGGCTCGCGCAGCCGCAACGAGGTCAGGTGGTCGACCGCAGGCCGGAACCCGGTGGCCCACAGGATGACGTCCGCCGGCTGCTCGGACCCGTCGGGCATGACCACCCCGTGCTCGGTGACCCGGGTGAACATGGGCTGCGCCACCAGCACCCCGGCGGCGATGCCGCGCCGGTACTCCTCGGTGGCGGGCAGGCCGGTGGCCGACACCACGCTCAGCGGCGGCAGGCCGGACTCGACGCGCTCGCGGACCCGTCGTTCCACGTCGCGCCCCCACTCGGCGTCGAACGGCCGGTCGACGAAGCGAGGCGGACGTCGGGTGACCCACGTCGTGCTCGCGCCGGCGTCGGCCAGCTGCAGCAGGAACTGCACCGCGGACGTGCCGGCGCCGACCACGACGACGTGCCGGCCGCGGAACTCCTCCGCGGCACGGAAGTCGCGGGTGTGCAGCTGACGCCCGGCGAACCGCTCGCGCCCGGGGTAGTGGGGCCAGTACGGGCGGTCCCAGGTGCCGGTGGCGCTGACGAGGGCGCGGGCGCGCCACCGGCCGTGGTCGGTGTCGACAGCGAGACGACCGTCGGGGCCGTCGGGCGAGGTGACCGACGTGACCCTCACCGGGCGCCGGACCGGCAGGTCGAACGTGGACTCGTACCTGCCGTAGTAGTCGGCCACCACCTGCGAGGCGGGCACCGTCGGGTCGGGGGTGCCCAGCGGGAGACCCGGCAGGTCGTGGATGCCGTGCGCGTCGCCCAGGGTGAGGGAGGGCCAGCGGTGCCGCCAGGCTCCGCCCGGACCGGGGTTGGCGTCGAGGACGACGTACCCGCGGTCGGGCTCCAGGCCACGCCGGCGCAGGTGGTAGGCACTCGCGAGGCCCGCCTGCCCGGCGCCCACGACCACCACGTCCACGTCGTGCGGCGTCAGGTCCATGCCGGCGTCAACCACCGCCGGGCGGCGCCTCATCCCCGGGGGGCGGTCGCGGGCGTGCCAGGAGGCCCGCCCCCGACGGACCGGCCCCCGGCGCGGGGACCTAGGTCCCTCGCGCGGCCGGCCGTGGCGGCGAAGACTCGGGTCATGAAGGCGCCCCACGTCACCGTCCGACCCGCCGTCCCACCGTCCGGGTACCGCCTGCACCGCTCGCTGGACCTGAGGCGGGGCCGGGCGGCGGTCGCCACCCAGGCGGTCTTCCTGCTCGTCGTGGGCGTCATGGTGGGGGTGGCCGCTGTCGCCGACCTCTCCTTCGCCACCGGCTGGGGCACCGCGATGACGTGGGTGGTCACGCTGGTCGCCTGCGGCGTCTACATGGTGCTGCACGAGCTGACGCACGGCGCCGCGTTGCGGCTGCTGTCGGACTCCGGTCCGAGCTTCGCCGTCCGGTTCCCGTACCTGAGCACCGGCAGCGACGCCTACCTCAGCCGGTCGACCTACATCAGGGTCGCGCTCGCCCCGGCCGTCGTGTGGGGCCTCGTGCTGCTCGTCGCGATCCTCCTCGCCCCCGCCGACTGGTTCCTCACCCTGTACGTCCTCACCGTCCTCAACCTGGCGGGATCGGCGGGTGACGTCGTGCTGGTAAGGGCCGTCCTCGGGGTGCCGCAGGACGCGTTGGTCCGCGACGACGGTCGCCGGACCACGGTGTGGGTGACGACCGCCTGAACCCGTCGCCCTCTCAGAGCACCGTGAGGCCGTGGGCGCGGAACTGCCCCTCGACCCGCGCGACGAGCTCGTCCGAGGGGGGCCGCACGTCGCCCAGCTGGTAGCGCAGCCGCAGCTCGGCCCACTTGGCCGCCCCCAGGTTGTGGAACGGGAGCACCTCGACCCGCTCCACGCCCTGCATCGTCCCGGTGAACGCCGCCACCGCCTCCACGTCGGCCTCGTCGTCCGTGAGCCCGGGCACCAGCACGTAGCGCACCCAGGTGCGGCTGCCCCGCTCCGACAGCCGCCGCGCGAAGCGCAGGGTGGGCTCCAGCTCGGCCCCGGTCAGCAGCCGGTACGTCTCCGGGTTGCCGGACTTGATGTCCAGCAGCACCAGGTCGACGTCGTCGAGGAACGCCTCGCTCGCCCGGTCGCCCAGGAACCCGGAGGTGTCGACGGCGGTGTGCAGGCCGAACTCCTCCTTGCAGCGACGCAGCAGGGTCTCCAGGAAGCGGATCTGCAGCAGCGGCTCGCCGCCGCTGACGGTGATCCCGCCGTGGGCCGTGGTGACGAACCGAGCGTACTTCCCGATCTCGTCCAGCATCCGCCCCACGGTGACCGGACGGCCGTTGCGCATCGTCCACATGTCGGGGTTCTGGCAGTACTGGCAGCGCAGCGGGCAGCCGGACAGGAACAACGTGAACCGGATGCCCGGCCCGTTGACCGCCCCGGTGATCTCGTAGGAGTGGTAGTACCCGATCTCCGGGTCGCCCTCCTCGGCCAGCTCGGCCTCCAGGTCCGCGCGGGAGCCCCCGTGGAGCTCCCGCACCGGGCTGATCGGCAGCAGCGTCGTCCGCCCCCCGGCCGTCACAGGGCGCCGTGGAAGGTGCGGTGGACCACGTCCAGCTGCTGCTCGCGGGTGAGGCGGACGAAGTTGACCGCGTAGCCGGACACCCGGATGGTCAGCTGGGGGTAGTTCTCCGGGTGCTCCATAGCGTCGAGCAGGGTCGCTCGGTCGAGCACGTTGACGTTGACGTGGAACCCGCCGGCGTCGAAGTACCCGTCCAGCAGGCCCGTCAGGTTGTCGACCTGCTCGGTGGGCGTCTTGCCCAGCACGCTCGGCACCAGGTTGCTGGTCAGCGAGATGCCGTCCCGGGCGGAGTCGTAGGGCAGCCGCGCCACCGACAGCGCCGAGGCCACGAACCCGTGGCGGTCCCGCCCGGTCATGGGGTTGGCGCCGGGGGAGAACGGCTCGCCGTCCCGCCGGCCGTCCGGGGTGCTGCCCGTGGCCTTGCCGTACACGACGTTGGACGTGATGGTCAGCACCGACTGGGTGTGCACCGCGTCGCGGTAGGTCGGGTGCCGGCGGACCTTGGCCATGAACTGCTCCACCAGCCGGACCGCGATCTCGTCGACCCGCTCGTCGTTGTTGCCGAAGGCCGGGTAGGTCCCCTCGAGCTCGTAGTCGACGACCAGGCCGGTGTCGTCGCGGACCACCTTGACGCGGGCGTCGCGGATGGCCGACAGGCTGTCGGTGGTCACGGCCAGCCCGGCGATCCCCATCGCCATCGTCCGCTGCACGGGGTGGTCGTGCAGCGCCATCTCCAGGCGCTCGTAGGCGTACTTGTCGTGCATGTAGTGGATGACGTTGAGGGCGTCGACGTAGGTCTTGGCGAGCCAGTCCATCTGGGTGTCCAGGCGGGCCAGCACGTCCTCGTAGTCCAGGTACTCCCCGCTCACCGGCGCCGTGGCCGGCGTCACCTGCACCCCGGAGACCTCGTCGCGGCCGCCGTTGATGGCGTACAGCAGCGTCTTGGCCAGGTTGACGCGCGCGCCGAAGAACTGCATCTGCTTGCCGACGGCCATCGCCGACACGCAGCACGCGATCGCGGTGTCGTCGCCGGTGCGGTCGCGCATCAGGTCGTCGGACTCGTACTGGATGCTGCTGGTGGCGATGGACACGTGCGCGGCGAAGTCCTTGAAGCCCTTGGGCAGGCTCGGCGACCAGAGCACGGTCAGGTTCGGCTCGGGCGCCGGGCCCAGGTTCAGCAGGGTCTGCAGGAACCGGAACGACGAACGGGTCACCAGCGTGCGCCCGTCCGCTCCCATCCCGCCGATGGACTCCGTGACCCACGTCGGGTCGCCCGAGAACAGGGCGTCGTACTCCGGCGTGCGCAGGAACCGGACGATGCGCAGCTTGATGACGAGGTCGTCGATCAGCTCCTGCGCCCGCTGCTCGTCGATCCGGCCCTCGGCGAGGTCGCGCTGCAGGTAGCAGTCCAGGAACGTCGACGTGCGCCCCAGCGACATGGCGGCGCCGTTCTGCTCCTTCACCGCGCCCAGGTACGCGAGGTACAGCCACTGGACGGCCTCGTGCCCGGTCGCGGCGGGGCGCGACACGTCGACGCCGTAGGTCGCGGCCATGGTGCGCAGCTCGTGCAGCGCCTTGATCTGCTCGGCCAGCTCCTCCCGGTCGCGGATGACGTCGGCCGAGGACGGCAGCGCGTCCAACGAGGCCTTGACCAGGGTCTTGTCCGCGACGAGCCGGTCGACGCCGTACAGCGCCACCCTCCGGTAGTCGCCGATGATGCGGCCCCGGCCGTAGGAGTCGGGCAGCCCCGTGATCAGGTGCGAGCGACGGGCCGCCAGGACGTCGGCGGTGTAGGCGTCGAACACCCCGTCGTTGTGGGTCTTGCGGTAGGTCGTGAAGATGGTGCGCAGCTGGGGGTCGACCGCGTAGCCGTAGGTCTCGAGGCTCTTCTCCACGATGCGCCAGCCGCCGTTGGGCATGATCGCGCGCTTGAGCGGGGCGTCGGTCTGCAGGCCGACGACCAGCTCGGCGTCCCGGTCGATGTACCCCGGGGCGTGGGAGGTGATGGTCGACGGGGTGAGGGCGTCCACGTCGAGCACCCCGCGCTCGCGCTCGGCGGGGAACAAGGCGGTGAGGCGGGCCCACACGCCCCGGGTCCGCTCGGTCGGACCGCTCAGGAACGACGCGTCACCCTCGTAGGGGGTGCAGTTGTCCTGGACGAAGGCGCGGGTGTCGATGCCGTCCCGCCACGCCTGTCCCCGGAAGCCCCGCCAGGGGTCCGGTGCGGGGGTGGTGGTGGGGTCGGCCAGCCGGTCGTCGGTCCGCACGTGATCCTCCAGGGCGGCCGGGGGTGTGAGTCCGACCGTGCCCCCCACGCTGCCACCGTTCGGAGGCCCGGACCTGGGACCTAGGGCCCGGTCGGGCCTCGACGGGGAGGGGCGTCGACCTGGGCCAGGTCACCCCCCGCCGGCGGGGGGCGCCCCGGCGATGTTGACCATCCACCCCACCCCGAAGCGGTCGGTGAGCATGCCGAACTCGTCGCCCCAGGGCGCGACGGCCAGCTGCTCGTGGACCTGCGCCCCCTCGGCCAGGCCGTCCCAGCAGCGGTGCAGCTGCTCGGCGTCCTCGGGCCCGCCCGACAGCGACACCGAGTGGCAGCGGTGCGCCCGCTCCGGGCCGCCGGACGCGCCGTGGTCGCCCGGCCGGGCCATGGCCGCGGGGGTGTCCGAGGCCATGATCACCCAGCCGCCGTCGGTGACCAGCTGCGCGTGCATGGTCTTGTCGGCCTCGGCGGGGTCCGGGGTCAGGCCGAGCTCGGCGAACGTGCTGCGGGTGAGGGTGCCCCCGAAGATCTTCTGATAGGCCCGCATGGCGTCGTGGGCGCCGTCGTGGAAGGACAGGTACGGGTTCAGGTTGGCGGTCATGGGAGTCAGACCGCCCGCGGCCGCCGGACTCATCGCGGGGAGCGCATCGCGTCGCGACCCCCGGGGGGTGGCGCCCGCGACGGCGGCCGGGGGGCGGGGGGGACGTTTGGCCCTCTCCGCCCCGGGTAGTGATCACGTGCAGCCCTGGACCCGGCGCAGAAGCATCCTCTACCCCCGACCGAAGGAAACCTCATGCGCATCCAGATCGCTTCCACCGTGCTCGCCGCCACCCTGGTCCTCGTGCCCCTCACCGCGGCCTCCGCGGCCACCGACGCCCCGGTCGAGGCCCCGGCCACGGCCACCACCACCGCCGAGAGCGACGACGACGGCGACGAGGGCCTGTGGGGCCTCGCCGGTCTGCTCGGCCTGGTCGGGCTCGCGGGCCTCAAGCGCCGCAAGGACGCCGACCACGACAACCGCTCCGGCGGCACCATCCGCTGACCGTCCCCCGCTGACCCAGGACCCCCCGTGGCCGTGACGGCCGCGGGGGTCCTGCGTGCCACCGCCCGTCCCCGTCTGCCTGGAGTGCTGTGCCCACCCCGTCGTTCACCGTCCACGGTCCGTCCGACGGGCCCGGCATCCTGCTCGTGCACGGCCTCGGGGTGTCCGGGAAGTACTTCCGGCCGCTGATCCGGCTGCTGTCCGGGTCCTACCGCGTCGTCACGCCCGACCTGCCGGGCTTCGGGACCAGCGCGCACCTCGGCCCCGCGCTGACCATCCCCGGGCAGGCGGAGGCGATGGAGCGGGTGGTGGACCTCGTCGGCCTGGACCGACCCGTCCTGCTGGGGCACTCCATGGGCGCGCAGGTGGTGACCGAGATGGCGGTGCGCCGGCCGGGGCGGACCAGGGGCGTGGCGCTCGTCGGCCCTGTGGTGGACCCGGCGCTGCCGACCGCGTTCGACCAGGGCTGGCGGCTGGCGCGGGACTCGGTGCGGGAGCCGTTCCCCCTGAAGGCCCTGACCACGCGGGAGTTCTTCCGGGCCCGGCCGCGGACGTACCGGCAGTCGCTCACCCACATGCTGGCCTACCGCATCCTGGACCGCGTGGCCGAGGTCACGGCCCCCGTCGAGGTGCTGCGGGGCAGCCACGACCCCATCGCCTCGCGATCATTCGCCGACGCGCTGGCCGCGGCGGCGTCCTCGGGACGGGCCTACGAGATCCCGGGCGCCCGTCACATGGCGGTGGCCACGCGCGCGGACATGGTGGCGAACCTCTGCCACCGGGTCTGGCCCTCGACCCCCCGGTCGGGGACGGAAGGGGGACAGGTGCCGCAGGGCTTGCGGGGGTGACCGTCGGAACCGTACTTTCAGCACAGGGCCGTCCTGGTCCCGTTGCCCCGGACCCGGTAGCTGATGTCGAGAGACTCCACCGGACGGAGCGCGCGATGGCCGAGAGCCGACGACTGACCCTCGTCACCGACGAACCGAGCGCGCAGCAGCCCTGGATCAGGTTGGTATGGACGGGCGACCTCGACGCGTCGTCGGCGCCACCGCTGGCGGCGGACCTGCGGCGGGCGTGGGAGCTGGACCCGCTCGTCCTCGAGGTCGACCTGGCCGGCGTGACGTCCATGGACACCGCCGGTCTCCGCCCGCTCGTGGAGGCGCACGCGCGGCTGCTGGACCGGTTGCGGCTCTTCGACCCCCCGCAGGCGGTGACCCGGGTGCTGGCGCTGCACGGCCTGGAGGACATGTTCCTCGTCGTCGGCCCCCTCCCCGCCGTCGCCGCGACGGAGCCGCTGCCCCTGTCCGACGCGGGACGGGTGAGGATCGAGCAGGCCAAGGGGCTGCTGATGGCCGTCCACGGCTGCGACGCGCCGTCGGCCTGGACGATCCTCCGGAGCCACGCCAGGGCCCATGCCGTCCGGGTGGACGTCATGGCGGGACTGCTCGTCGACCACGCCCCCGGGGCGATGCCCCCGTCGTCGGAGACGGTGCTGGACGACGTCATGGCCGAGCGCGCCCGGGCCGGGTCACCCGCCGAGTAGGCGGCGCCGATGCCGTCCTCACGCGTGGCGAAGATCCTCGACGACCTGACCGGGTCGGGCCAGGGGTCAGGCGCCGACCTCCCGCAACGGCTGGTGGACGCCTGCGCGGCGGCCCTGCCGGTGAGCGGGGTCGGGATGGTGCTCATGACCGACGCCGGCCCGGTGGGTGTGGTGGCCGCCTCCGACGGACCGGCGACGGTCATGGAGGACCTCCAGTTCACCCTAGGGGTGGGGCCGTGCGTCGACGCCTCCGGCAGCGGCAGGCCCGTCCTGGTCGCCGACCTCGCGCACGTCGGGCCGCAGCGGTGGCCCCCCTTCGCCGCCGGGGCGCTCGAGGCCGGGATCCGCGCGATCTTCGCCTACCCGCTTCGGGTGGGGGCCATCCGGCTCGGGGTGCTGGACCTGTACCGGGACACCTCCGGGCCGCTCGGCGAGGCCGAGCACCGCGTGGCCCTGGACTACGCCGACGCGGCGACGGCGGTGCTGCTGCACCTGCAGTCCCGGACGCCGGTCCCCGGCAGCGACGACGGCGACGGCGACGAGGTCCTGGTCGACGTGGTCAACCAGCGCGCCGAGGTGCACCAGGCGTCCGGGATGGTCGCGGTGCAGCGCGACGTCGGCCTGCCCGAGGCCCTGGTCCTGCTGAGGGCCCGGGCCTACGCCACCGGGCGGCCGGTCCTGGACCTGGCGCGCGACGTCGTGGCGCGCCGGGTCTCCTTCGCCGGCGACGACGACGACGGGGACCTGGCCAACAGCCCGGACCACCGGGACCCGTCGTGACCGGCGGGACGGGCACGACCCCGCAGCAGCCCCCGCACAGCCCCGCACGGACCACGGACCAACGACACAGGAGTGAGCGCACATGAACGATCCCACCCGACTGGCCGAGGTGTTCGTGGAGCTCGCGGACACGCTGGTCGCCGACTTCGACACGGTCGACTTCCTGCAGATGCTCACCGAGCGCAGCGTCGAGCTGCTCGGCGCCGACGCAGCCGGGCTGATGCTCGCCGACGAGCGCGGCAGCCTGGTCCTGATGGCGTCCTCGCTGGAGCGGATGCGGCTGCTGGAGCTGTTCGAGCTGCAGGTCGAGGAAGGGCCGTGCAACGACTGCTTCAAGACGGGTCAGCAGGTCACCAACGTCCTGCTCCCGGAGGCGCGGGACCGCTGGCCCCGGTTCAGCGAGGCCGCCGTCGAGGCCGGCTTCGGGGCGACCCACGCGCTGCCGCTGCGCCTGCGCGGGCAGGTCATCGGGGCGCTCAACCTGTTCACCGACGAGGCGCGGCCCTTCAGCGACGAGGACGTGACGATCGGGCAGGCGATGGCCGACGTCGCGACGATCGGCCTGCTGCACGAGCGCAACCTGTACGAGAAGACGGCCCTGTCGGAGCAGCTGCAGACGGCGCTGCACAGCCGCGTCCTGCTGGAGCAGGCCAAGGGCATGCTCGCCGCGCGGGCCGGCATCGGCGTCGACGAGGCCTTCACCCGGATGCGCCGCCACGCCCGGGGCCACGGGCTCCCGCTGACCGACGTCGCCGGTCAGGTGATCAGCGGGACGCTGCGGTCGGAGCTCGTCCTGCACCCGGCCTGACGGGCGAGGGCGCGCTCCCGGGGGCCTCACCCCGGGGGCAGCTCCGCGTACATCCGCGCCATGCGGTCGATCTCGATGCGCTGGTCGGAGTCGACGTGCTCCGCGAACTCGAACAGGCGGGGGTCGGCCGCGGCGCCCTCGTCGGCGAAGAGCTCGCCGACCATGGCCAGCGCCCCCTCGTGGTGCTGGCTCATGCTCACGAGGAACAGGCGGACGAAGTCGTCGCCCTCCGCCGCCTCGAGCGCGGCCAGCTCCTCGTCGTCGAGCATGCCCGGCATGTCGCTGTGGTCCCCGTCGGCGCTGTGACCGCTGTGCGTGCCGGCGTCGTGGTCCGTGCCACCGCTGCGGCGCACGGCCTCCTCGTGCTCGGCCAGCAGGCGTTCGAGCTGCTCCAGCTCGCCCTCCTGGGAGGCCTCCATCCGCTGGACGAAGAGCCGGAGGTCCTCGTGCTCGGTGCGGTCGGTGACCATGGCCGTCATGGCCAGTGCCTGCTGGTGGTGCACCTGCATGTCGTTCATGAACGCGACGTCGGAGTCGTTGAACGCGGAGGACAGGAACACGTCCTCCGGCGGGGCCTCGGTCAGGACCTGGTTGGGCTCGCCGGGCTCGCCGGGCTGCAGGTGGGTCACCTCGGGGTCCAGCGCCTGCGTGCTGTCGGAGGAGGTGCAGCCGGTGAGCAGCGCGGCAGCCGCGACTACGACGACGAGGACAGAACGGGCGGGTCCGGGCACTTCTTCCCTCTCGACCGAGCGTCCGGTTCGAAAGCCTTGCTAGTCCGGACGGTGACCGCGATATTAACCCGATCAGGCTACGAGGACGTCGGGTCCGCCTCTCTCCGCACCGCAGCAGCGGGCCGACGTCCTCCCATCAAGGACAGAGGAAGCTGATGACCCCACGTTCCTCCCATCTCCGCCTACCCAGGCTCCGGGCCGCGACGCTCGCGGCCGTGCTCGCCGTCACCCTCCTGCCCGCGGCGGCCGCGTCCGCGGCGACGGAGCCCGACCCCCGACAGGGTCTGACGCCCGGCACCCAGACCAACTCCGACGGTGCGGCCTTCACCGACCCCAAGCGGGACGCCGAGACGGCCTCGCAGGGCATGGACCTGCTGGCCGAGCGCTCCAAGCCCGCCTACACGGGCGTGGCCGGCGCGTTCAACTACAGCAACATCAACTCCGACCTGGCGTTCCAGGGCGACTACGCGTTCTCGGGCAACTACCGCGGCTTCGGCGTCTACGACGTGTCCGACCCGGCGGCCCCGGTGCTGCGGACCACCGTCAACTGCGTCGGCGGCCAGGGTGACGTGTCCGTGCACGGCGACCTGCTGTTCATGTCCGTGGAGTCGACGTCCGCCCGGGTGGACTGCACGACCAACCCGGCGTCGACCGTGTTCCGCGGGGTGCGGATCTTCGACATCAGCGACCCGCTAGCCCCCGTCTACGTCACCGGGGTGCAGACCTGCCGCGGTTCGCACACCCACACCCTGGTGACCCAGCCCGGCGTCGACGACAAGGTCTGGGTCTACAACTCGGGCACGTCGTCGATCCGTCCGGCCACCCAGCTGGCCGGCTGCGCCCCGAGCTCGACGACGAACCCGCTGACCTCGGCGTACAGCATCGACGTCATCGAGGTGCCGCTCGCCGCCCCCGAGACCGCGGCGATCACCAGCAGCCCGCGCGTCATGGCGAGCGAGACCAGCATCGCCGGGCTCAACCCCGGCGGCACGCAGGCGGCCCTGCCGGCCGACGACCCGCGCACCACCGAGCCCGGCAACGCGGCCGGCGGCCAGCGGGTGTCCGCCACGTCCGCCTGCCACGACATCACCGCCTACCCGGCCATCGGGCTCGCGGCCGGCGCCTGCCAGGGCGACGGCATGCTGCTGGACATCTCCGACGCGGCGAACCCCGTGCGCGTCGCGAACGTGACGGACCCGAACTTCGCCTACTGGCACTCGGCGACGTTCAACGACGCCGGCACCAAGGTCGTCTTCACCGACGAGTGGGGCGGCGGCGTCGGGGCCCGCTGCCGGCCCACCGACCCCACCAACTGGGGCGCCAACGCCATCTTCGACATCGTCCGTGACGCGGACGGCACGCCGACGCTGGACTGGCAGAGCTACTACAAGATCCCCAACGTGCAAGCCTCCAACGAGACCTGCGTCGCGCACAACGGCAACCTGATCCCGGTGCCGGGCCGCGACGTCATGGTGCAGGCCTGGTACGAGGGCGGCACGTCGGTGTTCGACTTCACCGACTCGGCCAACCCGGAGGAGATCGCGTTCTTCGACCGCGGGCCGTACGACGCCACCACGTTCCACCAGGGCGGCTACTGGTCGACCTACTGGTACAACGGCAACGTCTACGGCAACGAGATCTTCCTGGGCTTCGACAGCTGGGGCCTGACGGGGACCGACGACCTGTCGGCCAACGAGATCGCGGCGGCGCAGCTGGCCTCGGTCAGCGAGCTCAACGCGCAGCTGCAGGAGCCGATCGTCCACGACCCGAGCTTCACGCTGGTGCGGGCGACCGTCGACCAGGCGGTGCGGGCCGACGCCCTGACCGACCGGGAGGCGGCGAACGTCACCAAGTTCGTCGACCGGGCCGAGGAGCTCGCCGAGCGGCGCGGGCAGTCCGCGTCGGCCACGCTGCGGGCCCAGGCCCGTCAGCTGCGGGACGCGGACCAGCAGGCGCTGGCCACCGAGCTGGTGCGTCTGGCGGACGACCTCTGAGCCTGCTCTGAGGTGGTACCGACGGCGGCCGTCGCACCTGCGGGTGCGGCGGCCGCCGTCGTGTCGGGGGGGCGGTGGGGGCGGGAACTCGGGTCGGCCGGCGCCCAGCACGACGGCGAGCACGACGGCGAGCATGACGGCGAGCATGACGGCGAGCACGACCGTGCCGGCCGCCCACACAGCCGACGCCCGCGCGGCAGCAGCCACCACGGGAGCACCGCGGGGACGAGGACGCCCAGCAGCACACCGGTCCCGCACCCGGCCAGGCAGGCCGTTCGGGGGCCGTGTCACGAAGATCACCGAAGGCGTCGACCTCGAACAGCAGGGCCAGACCAGACCCGACGACCGCTAGGGCCGGGGGGCCGCTCCGACGGGACCTGGTCGTGGCGTGCTGCCGCTCGCCGTGGTGGTGGCGTGCGCACCGCAGGACACGGCGTAGGCCAGCCTTGGCGGCTCTGCGGACTCGACGAGGCCACACCTCGATCGATGTGCAATCGACTGGGACACGCGTTGGTAGCCACGCCACAAGCGGACCCCTTTCGAGGAGGCGTGCTGCATCAGCGGTGGGTGCCGACCCTTGTAGCAAGACCCCGAAACCACGGGCGGCGAAGGTACGAGTCACGCTGTGGCTGGTGGCCTCAAGCCCCTTTGGCCCATAGGGAGCCGACTGGAGGCATCTCTTCATGCGCGCTGCACTGGCACCGTCCGATGCGCGAAGTTCCGAGACTCGATCGGCGCCCAGACACGGACACGAGACGGTCCGCAAAGCCGTACCGCTGCGCGCCTCCGACTCGACGACCCGACGGGGTGTCGTCGGTCCTTCACGTTCAACGCAGCCTCAGTGTTGTCAGTAGCGATTCTTACTCAAGCCGCAAGCGGGGGCCGATACCGACCGGTCCTGGGACACTCAGTCGGATCCAAGACGTTCCGACGATGTCCGTCGAAATGTTGAGAGGGCCTAGTACGCTGGGCTACGGGCGGCTCAAGACGTCGTGTCGTTGTCTCGATCGCGAGTGTGCTGGAGGCGGACGTGAGTGCTGGGCGGAGTGGGCACAGCCACAGTCACAGGCTGCTCGTCGACGTCACAAGCCCCAACGGTGAGGTGGTCGAAGTTTTCGAACTGCCTGAGAGCGTGTTCAACGTGGCAGTAAATGGACCGCTCATACATCAGGTAGTGGTCGGACAACTCGCTACCGCACGCCAGGGGACCCACTCGACCAAGACGCGGGGCGAGGCCTCTGGAGGGGGCAAGAAGCCTTACCGTCAAAAAGGAACAGGCCGCGCGCGCCAGGGTTCTACACGGGCACCGCAGTTCGCTGGTGGCGGGGTGGTCCACGGTCCCACTCCTCGCTCCTACCGACAGAGGACACCGAAGAAGATGAAGGCAGCCGCGCTCAGGCAGGTGCTTTCCAACCGAACGCGTTCAGGGCGATTGCACGTAGTCACCTCCGTGGTCGAGGGTTCTGCGATATCCACCCGGGAGGCGGTTCGAACGCTCGCCCAAATCGTCGATGTGAAGACGACCCTCGTTGTTCACGAACGTGGTGATGAAGCGACACGTCGGAGCCTGCAGAACGTCGCAGGCGTTCACGTCCTTCCCGCAGATCAGTTGAACACGTACGACGTGATTCGTAGTGACAGCGTCGTATTCACGCGGCCCGCCATCGAGGCATATATCGCGCATTCACTGGCAAACATCGGTAGTCGACGACAGTTTTCTGGAGCGGACGATGATCCCACGTTGCGACGAGCCGAAAGAGGCGGTGCGGCAATGACCGGGTACGGCTACCTGAACGGGGACGCCATGGAGTCCTCTGTGCTAGAGCTCGGTCCTGAGTACTTCCAGATCGAACCGCACGTGCAACACGTCGGCGTCGCATGGTCTTCGACCCTGCAAGCTCTGGAAGAGTTGCCGCCCCTTGTTGAGGACCTCGCCGAAGGGGAGAACCTGGCCGTCATCACGTACGCAGGCAGCGATCCATTCTCGGGCTCAATACCCGCATGTCTCGCGAGGTTGCGAGGACCGTCTTCAGCGCCGGTAAGGTTCGTGCGCATGGAGTTCCGCGATGCAACGGTGACATGGGACGTCCTGGATCCGACTAGCGCTGCCGGTCGTGACTCGCCGCAGGAGCCCCCGCGCATGGGCATAATGGCGAACGAGATCGACCGTGATCTCCTGTCTGCTCTGGTGCGCCACACGGGAACCCCCAGCTTGTCGGAACACTTGTCGCAGATCAGCGATGAACTGGACCGTCTGTCAAGGGTGAGGCGTCAGGCGGGCAGTCAGCCGAGTCGGGATTAGGGCAAGGGCGAGGCTTGTAACGTGATCTATGGTGAGCTCGGACCTGTCGGTGCGCTCAGTAAGTTGGACCCGGTAGACGCCACGCTGCGGTCGGGTGACGTTGCGTGGCACCGCTTCTCCATGCTGAATTGGGGGCCGGTGGACGTTCGTTACAAGATCCACGCAGAGATGGAGACGCCCACTCCGCTGGAGTACAGCCCTCCTCCAGGACTGAAGCAGCACGGAGGAGTAGGCCATCTTCCTGCGCGCAAGAGTGGGTTGCCGCTGTTCTCCTCCGACCTGGAGCGCTCGGTGCGAGCAGGGCGCGGGACGGTCGAGCGTTCTATCGCGATCACCAATGGTGGGGAGATGAACACCGCCCTGGATAGTACGGAGATCAAGGTCAGCGTCGGGATCCAGATTCGACCCAACGCCCACGAGGTCGTCATACTGGACTGCTCGCACCTCGTGCGTCATGAGTGATGTTCTCCTGGCTTCGGCGCCGTATGTTGCAAATTGCCTGCTGCTGTACGCGACGGCGTTATTTGGCGTACCCATTAGTCGGGCAGTTGTGCGAATCGTAGAAGAACGGCATCGAGCGGCGGGGGTGGATAGCGGGAGCTTGCCCTTCTATCTCGACTCCGAATACGTTGCCAAGATGAGCCTCTGGGCCAGCGATGCTCAGGCAAGCCTAGCCACCTTCGTCGCGCCCGCCTTAGCGCTCGTGTTCGCGGATAGCCCGGCGGAGCGAGTCCTGGGAGCGGTTGCGAGCGTCAGTGCAATTTTGTTGATGTGCGCAGTACTTGTCATGCTGATCTGCGCGAAGGCGCCGGAGATCTACCTCGCTCGCACGCGCATCAAGTTATCTCGAGTCGGGTTTACGGCGTTCACCCTGAATGCAATTTTTGGGTTGGTCGCCGCCGGGTCGCAGTTGGCGGGGGCGTAACGGGAAGTCGCGTAGGTGCGAGCCAGGTCCTGTTCCCGCGTCAACCCGGATCTTTCGTGGTCCCGGGGTGCGGTTGGGGCGGGACGTTGGGGCCCTCGCTGAGCGCTGATTCTGAGACAGGGGTCGGAAAGTTGCCCCGATGGTGCTCGGAGTGGGCTCGGGTCCGGCCGACGTGCTCCTGGTCGCGGGGATGAGGGGCGTGGTCTCGGGGTCAGCCGCTGGGTGCTGGGAGGGCTCGGAGGCGGGTCAGGATCGCGAGGACGACGCCGGTTCAACGACCGCCAGTGGCGAGGTGCAGGACAGTTCGGCGGGCGCTGACCGCGAGCCGCCCGGCGCGTCACGCCCCGCCCACAGTCAACGGCGAAGAGCCCCATATGGCCCCTGACCTGCGCTGACGGTGGGCCCCGTGGGGCTCGAACCCACAACCCGCGGAGTGATCCCGGGGTGTCCCGGCGTGTCCGCACGCGTGACGTTTGCGCAGGTCAGGGTGCTAGTGAGTCCGATTGGTCTCGACGGCCGAGGGTAGCTGGGACCGGTCACGTAACCGCATAGTGTCCGGTCCTGGGGCGAAGGTGGCGGTCGCGCCAGGTAGGGCAGGAGGTCCAGGCGGACGTCACGGCTACCGCAACCGACGGACCCGGCCGAAGGGTCCGGCGGCAGGGCCACGGGCGAGCCGCCTGCCCGGCGTGTCGACGGGCTCTCGCTCCCTTACGCGGGGCGGTTCGAGGCGGTCTCCAGGACCGGGTCCATGATCTCGCAGACCAGTCGCAGCTGGTCGTCGAGTGAGTCTTCACAGAGCGCACTGACGCCCGCCTTCGTGCGCCATGCCTCCCACTTCCTCTGCCCGAGGGCGCCGTAGCCGACGAGCAACGGGGCCGCCCGCTGCAGCGCCACTCGACGGTGCGCTGCCACTGCCTTGACCGCCCGGACGAGCTCTTCGTCGTCGAGTGGGTAGGCCCTACTGACCGCGACGATGTCCACGTAGTCGCGCCATCGGGTGCTTGTAGTCCCGCGCTGGAGGATGGTGACGCCCTTCTCGGCGAGGATGGTCTCGGGTGCGTAGCCGAGGAGCTTGACCGGGCTCCCGAGCACTCGCGGGACCTCGAGCATGCGTGCCTGCGGCACGATCGGGTCCCCGGTCGACACGTCCCAGGCGACGGTCTGGACGGCAGTGGCGATGTAGACCTTCACCCGCAGCCGCAGCCCGGTGTACTCGGCGTCCTCCCGGATCTCCTCGACGGTGATGGTCTCGGTGTCGAACACCACCCCGTCCTGGGCCCGGACCGTGGCCACGTCCTTCGCGACCTGGGTGAGGTTCTCGGGGGTCACGTCGGTAGACACTGCTTCCGCGTCGACGTCCTTGGTGGGTCGCCGGATGCCGTACGCGGCGAGCAGGATGCCGCCCTTGAGTACGAAGTCCTGTCCGTGGGGCGTCTGGTTCAGGCGTGCGAGGAAGGACTCGAGGGCGTGTCGGACGAGGTACTCGTCTGTGGTGATCTTGCGTCGCTCGGCGGCGCCCGCCTCCCGCGCCGCGGTCTGCAGCTTGCGGAACACCGCTCCGGCGTGGGGGTCGTTGGCCGCTGCGCGTTGGAGGTGGCTCATGTCAGCAGGTCCAGCGCGTTCATCAGCGGCCCGGTCGCGCGCGGCAGCTGCCTGGCGAGGACTGCCAGCTGTGCGGGCTGGCCGCCACGGCCGAGCCAGGTGCGCAGCGCGTCTCGTGCCGTCTCGTAACCGATGCTGCCGCGGAGACGGAACGCGTCGGCGATGCAGCGCTCGGGGGTGTAGATCCCGATGGTGAGGTCGGTCCCTGCGATCGGGTAGGGCTCTCGGCCCAGGCCGAAGGTGTCCCGGTCGAAGAGGTGCCACCTGATGGCGCCCCGGGTCGCGGGTCTGCGCGTGGCCCTCGGGATGGCGAGGTCGTAGGCGTCGGGGATGTCGTCGATCAGGTCGTGATGTGCCAGCGCGGAGGTGAGGCACAGGATGGCCTCGGGTCGCCTCGTGGCCGCCTCGATCAGGTCGAAGTCCGCCGGCGGCGCGTCCGCGCTTCGGTACAGGCCGCGGGCGATGCGTTCGTGCCGGCCGGCCTGAGCGCTCCGGTACAGGCTGGTGCGCGACAGCCCGAAGCCCCGGGCGTCGGTCGCTCTCCGCGTCTCCATGTCGCACGGCTCCTCACGTCGCGATGGAACTAACCGTACACCGCTAAGCAGAAGTGCCAACACTTTGTTCCATTTCCCCGTTCGGGGGGCCGGCTCCGCAGCAGGTACCAAGGGATAACGAACTGGGCGCCCCATTTGGGCGCAGAGGCAGTGCAGCGCCGGCTCGCGGCGGCACAAGGACCCGCTGCGTCCAGCGGCAGCCCACGATCCGACGGGTACAAACGTTGGCGACCTAGGCGGTGAGCGAAGGGAGGCCATATGGCCCCTGACCTGCGACGACGGTGGGCCCCGTGGGGCTCGAACCCACAACCCGCGGAGTGATCCCGGGCTATCCCTGCGTGTCCGCGAGCGTGGCGTTTGCGCAGGTCAGACGCCCAATGGGTCCGATTGGTCTCGGCGGGTGAGGGACACCCGGAACGGTCACGTAACCGCATTGTGTCCTGTCTCGGGGCGGGTCGCTCCTGGCACCCGCACCGTCTACCTGACGGGCGCGCGGCGGTCAAACAGCCTCACGTCACGACAGCAGTCAGATCGCGAGGCAGTCTCGAGTACACCTGGTGCTGGCGAACCGGGCGTGGCCCGTCACGACTTCGATGGTGTTGGTTAGGCGGATCCGCAGGAAATCAGCCTGGCTGCAACCGAGGCGCAGTCACGCCGGCCGACGTCGTCCGAACCACGACCGGCGTCCATGTCGACAGCGTCGTCATCGAGGGGGCGCAAAGGCGCCAAGACGGGCTGGCGGCGTCGCCGATGTTTTGGACCCAAGCGGCGCTCATCGATTCTGAGCCGTCGCACGAAGACGGCGCGCGAGTCAACGAGACGTTCCGCGGCCGTGGTCGTGCCCACATGGACATCGGTTACGCCGGGGCTCCTGCTCGTGGCGGTGTCGGCTCGGGCCGGTCGTAGCCGGGGGTCGCCGTCGGCAACCCTCGGTGCCTGACAGTGCCCGCTCACTGCCTCAGGTGTCGTCTCGTGGAGGAACCACCCTCAGCTGTTGCCGGCGTGCCCGCACAACCCCGTCGCCGTTCAGGTAGAGCGTCGCGCCGACCCGACGGCGTTCGTCATCGGACGGACCCGACCTAGCACGATCATGCCCTTCTGCGAGAACGCACCTCCCGCCAGAAGTCGGCCTTAATGATTCGTATGGTCCCGCTCAAAGCGGGCTATTGTTCCCCGTAGTACTCTAAAAGGAGTCGCGACAAGCGAAGCACTTCGCTCTTGACCCGTTCTCGAGCCCAAGAAACCTCGTCCTCACCTCGCTGGGCGGCGTTGTAATGTACGTTGGCCGCGCCGTTAGTGCAGCGAGAGCACCACGCGCGCCCAATGACCTCGTCTGCTGGCAGTGGTTGCCCGAATACGTACGCCGCCATGGGGCCGATGTAAGGGTCCGAACCGTAGCCATTATGGTCGAGGGCGTGTTCGACGGATTGGCACCCGAAGGGACTGCCCCAGTGCTTGACCCGCCCGCCTCCACCGGACGAGTCGACGATGCTGTAGTCCGGAACTTGTAGGCAGTAGTACGCGGGTTCGGCATGCACATCGGGTGCGATAAAATGGCCCTCCGGCCCATTCTTGCCACATCGATGACAGGCCCACTGTCGCTCAGGCGGATGAATGATTCTGGCTGCTAGTGACGCAGCTGCCGCTCGGTCATCCTCGTCCGGGGCATCCGGAGCCCCGTATATTGCTCCCGGCTCCTTTTGCCAACCGCTCCCATTATCGCTGCTTCGAACCCATGCCCCGTGAGACGTTGACCATCGTACGCGTAGACCTGAGCCAGCTCGGTGATACAGAACTACTGCGTAGAAGCGGGCGAACACGTCAAGTGCGTCAAGGCGGGGGTCCGTCACGTCGTCAGTATGCGTGCTTGCAGATCCCCTGTCAGTCCGTCTTGGACGGTCCAGAAAGTGCACCCATGTGCGCATCGACGGGTACCGCTGACCTCCCGGCGCGTCACTCTGCGTATCCGACGGGTCAGACCCTCGTCAACCAAAGTTCGTGACCTGAGCGACCGCGCGGCAACTGCTCGGGCTGACCGACGTCGGTCGGACTGATCGACGGCCCACCCGCCGATGCAGTGCTCATTCACCTTTTCCGCCGCCCCATCGCCGCCGGCCTCGATTGCCCACCAGGGCACCGTTACCCAGCTAGTGGTCGCCCTCGCAGCGGCCGTGCCCGAAGGCTACGTGGCCCTGCCTGGGGCGAACGTCTCCCCGAACGACGGTCTGGACGGCTTGATCCAGGACGTGGTGGTCCTGCGCTCGTAGGATGTCCTGCACGTTCACCCCCGGGACGTCATGCTGGTCGTCGAGGTCGAGGGTCACCCACCCGACTTCAGGACCGCTTGGTCGAGCCGTCGGTGTACGCGGTCTGGCGGATCCGGAACTCCTGGCGCGTGACCAACGGCGGCGTCGTCACCCAGTTGCTGAACGGGTCCGTCTCCGAGGAAGTGACCCCCGACGGCTGGCTGGCACAGGTGGACCGCGCCATCACCGACCCCTGAGATGCAGCCACAGGCGGCCCACGCTTGTCGCCCTACTCGGGCCAGAGTCCTCCTTCCGGAAAGCCTCGTCCGTTGACGATCTCGCCTTTGCCGCCGGCCACGTCGAAGAGGGCATGGTCGGGAAAGTGCGGTCGCGCCCGGCTGGATGGGTCCCTGCCGCCTCCCACGTCAAGGAACCCAAGGGGGCTGATTATCTCGCCGTTCGAGGCGGTGCTGGACGTGCCGACCCGTGCCGCCGGGGCTCTCGACTACCGCAGCGTGTCGGCGCACAACGCCGTCCCGGTCGCGACCAATCAAACCGCCAGCGATACGAGCAGCCCCAGTTGATCACGACAGGGCGTGCTTGAGTGCGCGCTGGCGGGGGCAGTCGCGTTGTTGGCTCTAGTTGGCCGGCAGGTCCACCAACTTCTTGTCCGACTTGGACAAGTTGCAATACCGATGCGCCAGAACACCGTTTCCCGGCGTAGTGGCCCCACCCTTGCTGTGCGGCTCCTCATGGTCCATGTGCGCATCGTCGACAGACTGGATGCGCTGGTGACAGATTCCGCAGGTTGGATCAGTCTCGAAGGCAGTCTCCTTCTGCTTAAGCGTGAATAGGCGTGGCCCTTGTGATTGATCACCAAGCACGTCGTCGAGCATCTGCTTCCACAAGTCGAAGCGCCGCTCCACCCGCTTGAACTCCGAGATGGTATGGCTAATCAGGTCCGAGAACTCCGGGCTACACATCAACTCGATGCCAGCCTCGCGGATTGCATCCGCGTTCCTGACGTACAAACCCTTCTGGTGTCGATTAAAACCCCAAAGTTGCACATCCATCAGGGCGCGGTTAATCTTCGTGTCCCAGGTCCCCTGAGGGGCCTCGTCTGTTCCCGCGACGAACCGACGGCAGGCGCGATCACCGAAAACAGTGTGAGCTAATTCAACGGCCGTCTTGAAGTCTCGTTTCGCGGCCTTCTCATCCTTGTCCTTGTACCCAGCACCCAAGGCCATCTGCTTGTCGAGGAACTGCCCGGTCTTCTTGTCCGGGTGTGCCGCGTACTTTTGATCATGGAAGGCCATGAAGCGAAGCACCAATTCAACGTCCACCATGCGAGGGTGCCGCTTCTTTAGGTTCAGCAGCTTCCGCCACGCGGAGTCTTCGGAGAGGGCTTTCAACATCTCGTTGTACGGCCCGCGCCAAACGCAGTTCCTCAACTCCTGGTCATTGAGGCTGACCGACCCCTCGTTGAGCCGCTGGAACATCATGAAGCGAACCTCGGGGTCGGATTCCTTGCGGATCTTTACGACCCGAAGGGCATAATTTTCGATCCTCTCTTGCAGATCGGCGCCCAAGCCGCCAAACTTCTCACCGTCGATTGAGGCGGCGACTCCGGTCAGGGCAAACTCACCGTTCATATACCTGAAAATGGCAGTCAGTCGCTGCTGACCATCGACCACGACGGAGCTGTTATCCGGCTCCTCCGCGAGGTACACCTGCGGGATCGGGAGATCAAGGAGGATCGACTCGATTAGCGCGCTCTTCTTCTGAGTCGACCAAACTTCGTACCGTTGAAAGTCAGGCTGAGTGTCGAGACGCTTCTTTAGGTACTGACCATGCAGGCTGGTCAGCGTCGGCGACGTCTCGTCCTTGTACATCAGACGCGGCCCGGTGGGGTCCGGTTTGGTCGACTCTGGGACGGGCCCGTCAAGTTGCGGCGCAACGTCGTCACTCGGCGGCTCGTACAGGTGGAAGTGATCCCTGCCCGCTTGGCAATTAGGGCACTCGAAGGACTCCGGTTGTGCATCCAGATCCACGCCACCGAAGCCGCTAGGCTTATATCGGTACCGGCACACGTCGCAGTCATAAAGGTTCACGATGTCGTCAGCCATTCACTCCTCCTCCAGCTCCCGAGACGATACAGCGAGAAGTCAGCGCGGGGCGTCCCCCTTCCCGGGGGGGCCGGTCGAGGCGGCGTCATGCGGCCGACGAAGGAGGGCTCAACACCCACGGCTCTCGGTGCGACTTCCCCCTGCCGCCCGACGCGCATGTCCTGACCTTCGCCATTCGCGCCGCTTGGAGGCCGCACGGACGACGAGGAGCCTTCGCTGCTCAGACGGGTGATCGCCAACTTTGCAGCCGCAGACGCGCGATGGGAGCCGGAGCCCAGCCTGACGTCCGGAGCGGCCGTTGACCGTCGCCGGAGCCGGTCGTCCCGATAACCGGCCCTCGACCGGCGCGACCCGCCCCCGGGCGGGGGTTGCGAGCCCCGTTGTCGACCGCGGGAGGCGGCG
Source organism: Aquipuribacter aurantiacus (assembly GCF_051216895.1). Classification (NCBI taxonomy): domain Bacteria; kingdom Bacillati; phylum Actinomycetota; class Actinomycetes; order Micrococcales; family Intrasporangiaceae; genus Aquipuribacter; species Aquipuribacter aurantiacus. Next base: position 9,119 of record NZ_JBPKAO010000008.1, on the reverse strand, counting down.
AGCCCAAGTCCGGCTGGCGATCGTCGTCGGACGAGGGTGCTCAATCCGCCCCATAGGCAGCTACAGGTGGCTGACCGCTGGACTGCTCGACCATGCCGAGCAATCGTTCCAGCTCGTCGAACTCGTCATTGGATGGTCGATGCCCCCAACTCCGTTGAGCGGCGGCCCGAGCCGCTGCAGCGTGGCTCGCAGACCCTCTTGAAGCAAGTGCAGATCGACGAGCTCGAACCCACCGATGAGGGAGTGCGCCGGTGGACGTTTACCGGCTGCCGGCCTCAGGTAGTGGACGAGGCAGTCGGCGAGCTGACCGGCCTCCTCACGCTCCCCAAGCGCATCCGATGCGTCCAGCGGCAGCCGCGAACCGACGGGTGCCGTTGACACTGGTGACGCGGGAGCGGGCCAGGGCGCCGAGGCCGAGATGGCGGCGGCCTTCGGTTCACTCGCCTGCTGCTCGGCCAGGACCACGCCGGACGAGTCGGATGAGGCTGGTGCGGTCGGGGAGGATGTTGACGACGTCGGCGCGGCGGCGGATCTCGCGGTGGAGGCGTTTGGCGGGGCGGTCGGACCAGATCTGCCACCAGCTCTCTCTCGAGAGCTGGTGAAGGCGAGGACGTCGGCGCGGGCGGCCTCGAGGTGCTCCGCAACGTGTGGGAGCCCGTCGTCCAGGGAGTCCTGGACCCGGTCGAACTGCGCGGGGCCCGCGGCCGCGCCGGACTGGTCATAGACGATGTGCAGCGACGCCTAGCCTGAAAGCATGCGGGGGACGCATCGTGACGGAGTCGGTGTTCCCGGAGTTGGCCCCCAACGGCGCTCGGCGTGCCCGCGCGACCTCCCGCCGTCCGTGGGACGGTTGTCGTGGCCGGCTACGGTGAAACCGTCCGGGCATCGGGTCGTGGTTTCGCGGGCCGCGGGGTGGGCTTTGACGTCCACGCCGTCAGTGACCCGCATCGCGAGGACGGTGGCCAAACCGTTGTTGACGTAACGCCTGAGGAGGCGTGCTACCCCTCCGCCGTGCCAGTCAAAGTCGGCGCCAAACGCGGAGATCGTCTTCGTCGAACGTCCGGCGCCTGATCAACGAACGACAAGAGTGGCCCTAGGGCCGACAGATGGCGTCCGGGCTGCGATGCGGCTTGGTGTCGGCTGGTGTCGAAAGACGCACTTGTGTTCAGCGGCCGCCGCAGGGTCTGACCTGCACGACGTCGAGGTGGCTGACCTGCGGCTGGTGGGTGCAACGGGACACCGCACCGGTGCCGTTCGCGCATGCCGGTGGGAGGCTAAGGCTCGGGTCGAGCCGTGGGTCCTCGTCCCACATGAAATCTAGCGGGCAGTTCGGTCGCGTTCCTCGGCAATGACAGACACCTCGGACTACGGTGCTCCGATGACCACTTCGGGACCTGTTCCAGCCGCGGGACGAGCACTCAATGACGTCGAGTCATTCGGGGGGACGGCGGCGGAGGACGACGACATTGAGCGCTTCTTCGTCAAGACGCCCACCTTCACCGACATCATCGAAGGCAAAAAGCACTTGGTTGTTGGACGAAAAGGAGCGGGCAAGACAGCTCTTTACCTCGCCGTGCGCAACCAGGCGCGGAGTGAGGGGAAGTTGTCGAAAGGCCTGACTTTCGCGCAGTACCCGTGGGCGGCTCACTACAGGTATGCCTCACCAGACGTCGACACGACGGAACGTTTCGTGGCGCCGTGGACTTTCCTGATTTTGATCGCAGCGTGGTCTGAAATTTGTGCAGCGCCGCCGCAGTACCTTAACCGCCAGCAGAGTAAGGCTGTGGGAGAAGTCAGAGAGTTCATAGAGAACAACTATGGGACGACAACTTTGAATTTCAAGTCCGTTTTCCCGTCTGGGGGACTCAGGCTGGAGGCTCTTACCGTCGCTCCATCAGCCACGGGGGTCTCCGGCGGTAGCGCGGATTTTAGGCGTGAAACGCAGCAGTTGGGCGGCAGCTTGTTACGCATAAACGAATGGATGGAAAACAAGCTCCGTTCCGTTAGTGACGCGTTGGCTGACACCTTTATCCTTTTTGATGAACTGGATCTCGGTTTCGACGCCAGCAGTCAAGACCACCGTGACCGGACAATCGGGCTACTGTTGGCCATGCGTGGCTTCATCTCCGGAGTGACTCGTTCAGGGGTGCCCATACATCCTGTCGTGTTTATCAGGAGCGATATCTTTAACCTCTTGCGTTTTGAGGGCAAGAACAAGATTGTGAATGCAGAGGCCATCGAACTGGAGTGGCACGACGACCTCCGGCACTCCGGAGCAAGCCTCAAGCACCTGCTGGACTGGCGCGTCAAAGAGACGCTAAAGATAAGGCACATCGATCAAGCGTGGAACTACGCTTTCGATGCGCAACTCGCCCGCGGGACTCAACACAAGTTTCAGCACATGACCTTCCGGACATTCCGCCGCCCGAGGGACGTGATTCAGTTCGCAAATATGGCTCTGTTGGCCGCGCAAACTCGCCATCGTGACCGCGGCGTCCCAGACGAGGACCCACGGATCTCAAACGAGGACTTGAAGAACGCGCGAGTCCCGTATTCGACATACTTGTTGCGAGAGTTGGACGACGAAATTCAGACTGTCGACGCGAATTGGACCCAGTATGTCGACGTGATCCGAGAAGTCGGTGCCTCGAAATTTTCTCTCGCAGATTACCGAAGGGCCTACGACAAGCGCGTGAAGAAAGAGAAGATAAATCGGTCAGCGGAGGGGTGCTTAGAATTTCTCTATCTATACAGCGTTATCGGGTTTCAGAAAGCCGTCACCGGGGCTGGCATCACTCAACAGTTTCGGTATCAAGACGAGAGCGTCACGTTCGACATCGAAGCGCCCTGGTTCCACGTGCATCGAGGACTCAAGGAGACGCTGGGTATCACTGAAACTCTCTGAACCAGTCGGACCGAACGGCCTTGCGCCGCACGCGCAAGCCGCCCCGTGCCAGCGCTGCGGGGAGCGCGGACTCGCCTTGACGCGGGTCATCCCGGCAGTCCGTGAGGTCAGTGGCGCTCGAAGCCAGGCAGCTCCGCGGTTCGACAGGGGCGCGACGCGCCTCTCCGCGCCGAGGCGACGCCTGGGCTAATGTGTCCAGTGTGGGGTCCCCTGTGCCAAGCATCGCCGCCGTTGACCTGTTCTGTGGAGTTGGTGGTCTCTCGTTGGGGCTGCAGCAAGCTGGCGTAGACGTGCGCGCTGGTGTTGACGTAGACCCTGCCTGTCGGTTTCCGTACGAGCAGAACCTGAGCGCGGAATTTCTGTCAGCCGATGTGGCGACGATCGGCGCGGAGGACCTTGCCCCGCACTGGGTCGGAGACTTTCGACTGCTGGCGGGATGTGCACCCTGTCAGCCCTTTTCCAGCCACCGCCGCGGTGCCGACACCAGCGGCGAGGAGAACTGGTCCTTATTGACTGAGTTCCTCCGGCTTGTCCGGGAATGCACGCCAGATTTCGTAACTATGGAGAATGTGCCGCGGTTGCGAAATCAGCCAATTTTCACGCAGTTCATTGCCGATCTGCGGACGATGGGCTTCGCGGTGGACGCGGGTATCTTACACGGTCCGTCCTACGGACTGCCGCAGAATAGGCGGCGATTGGTGTTGTTGGCGTCGCGCCATGGAGTTATTAGGATACCACCGCCGAACGCGGATTCCTGTCTGCCAACTGTTCGTTCAGCGATTGGCCACTTGCCGCCAATCGCCAACGGAGAGACCGATGGCGAGGATGCCTTACACATCGCGCGACGTCTCAACGCAACGAATCTGGAGCGTCTGCGGGCGTCTGTTCCGGGCGGTTCATGGGAGGACTGGCCGGAAGACCTAAGGGCGCCGTGTCATCGAAAGGAAAGTGGCCGCAGTTTTCGCGCCTTCTATGGGCGGATGAGCTGGGACGAGCCCGCCCCAACGATCACTACCATGCCGTTCAACGCTGGAACCGGGCGATTTGGGCATCCGGAACAAGATCGGACCCTGACCCTTCGTGAAGCAGCGATTTTGCAAGGCTTCCCTGACGATTACGCGTTCGTCGCTCAGGGCGAGACGCCATCCATGAGTTCGGTAGGGAGATTGATCGGCAACGCAGTACCGCCTGCCTTTGGCAAAGCTATTGGACGACAATTCTTAGGCGCGGCTTCGAAGCTGCAGGAGACCGCATGAGTCAAGAGAGTCCCTTCGAGTTCAAGGTTGACTTGGCGGTCGTCGAATCCCTTGGGATGAATTTGTATAGCAACGCGGCTGCAGTTCTTTCTGAGTTGGTCGCTAATGCGTGGGACGCAGACGCCAACACAGTAAGAGTGAACTGGGTTGACGCGTCGGAGTCGATTGTTATTGAGGACGATGGTCGCGGTATGTCACTCCAGCAACTCAATGATCGGTACCTCACGGTTGCCTACAAAAAGCGAGAGAACGAAGGCCACGAGTCGCCGAGACACCATCGGCCGTTCATGGGTCGAAAAGGCATTGGCAAACTGTCCGTCTTTTCCTTGGCGCGAGAGATTGTCGTTCTTTCGGCAGATGGAACTGAACGCAACGGCCTAAAGATTGACGTAGACGCACTGAGAAAGCATATTGACACCAAGACTGTGTACAAGCCCAAGCGGGTGCCCGTGCCGGACGACTTGCCGGCGGAGGGAACCCGGATTGTTCTTCGGGGCCTAAACCGTAAGCGCACGGGTGTCAGTGTGACGGCGCTACGGCGACGCTTGGCGCGCCGTTTTGATGTACTTCGTTTCGCTGACGACGCGGAGGATCGGTTTGATATTTTTATAGATGGCAAGAAGGTCACCTATGCCGACCGGGAAGATTTGAAGCGGCTTGAGTACTTGTGGCAACTCGGGGACGACGAGTTGAGTCCTGGAACCACCCCCAAGGTCAAGCGGCGTTGGCTATTCGAAGACAGTTCGGTTGCCGGCAACCCACTATGGAAGTTGGAGGGTTGGTTCGGCACTGTAAGAACTCCTGACGAGCTGAACGATGAGGAAGACGACCAGGAGTCGCTTCGCAATATCCTCATACTCGCGAGGCGTCGACCAATCCAGGAGGGTATTCTGGATCAACTCGATTTCAACAAGCTGTTCGCCAGTTATGTGACGGGTCAGATACGCGCCGAGTTTCTCGACCTGGACGATGGCTCGGACGACATCGCTACCAGTGACCGGCAGCGGCTCATCGAAGACGACCAGCGTGTTAAAGGTCTGCTGGAGAAACTTCGGGAGATGTTCAACACTGCTGCACAACAGTGGTCCGATGAGAGGCCAAAGCAGAAGTTCATAGAGTTGACCGCCAAGCACCCGATTGTGAAGGAGTGGGTAGACAGGCGGCCTGAGAGTCAGCGCGACAGCGCTCGGAAGGTCATCAGTGCCGTTGCTGGACTACACCTCGAAGACGAGGCTGAGAGAGTGCCACTCTACAAGGCCAGCATCTTGGCGTTCGAGCGGATAGCGCTGGAGAAGAGCGCCAAAGAGCTAGCGCAATTTGCAGACGGTCTGTTCGCTGTCGATCTGTTGCCCTTGCTGGCCACGGCGCGCAGTTACGAGGATGCCCTATATATTCAGATTCTTCGATCGCGTTTGGAGGCAATAGAGAAACTTGAGGGGATGATCAATAAGGACGAGCTCGAGAAGGTGCTGCAGAAGCACCTCTTTGATAACATGTGGCTTCTCGATCCCTCATGGGAAGGCGCTACGGGTGATGCAGACATGGAGATTGCACTCAGTCGTATTCGTAGGGGGCAATTGTTCTCGAAGTCGGAAGTAGACAACCAAAAACAGGGCCGAATCGACATACAGTATCGATCGGCCGCCGGAGTCCACATGATCGTGGAGTTGAAGAAGTATCGACGCAAGGTATCGCTGGACGATTTACGCATTCAGGGTGAGAAGTATCACGAAGCTTTGAGTGAAGTTCTGCGAAAGCAAAATGAACCGGTGAGGGAGGTGTCTGTCGTTTTCGTTCTAGGGGAAGAACCCCGAGTTCCTTACAGTGGTGAGCAGCGCCCAGAAGAGCACGTGGCACGGCAACTGCAGCACATCAGTGGCAGGGTTCTTTACTATGACGAGTTGCTCGCCACTGCTCAGAAGCGGTACAAGGATTACCGTGATCAGAAGGCAGACGTGACCGAGTTGGACCAGGTGCTGCGGGCCCTGGAAGATGGTGCTGACGATTCGGAGCCATGAAATCATGGTACGGGTGGACCGGAAAGAGCCAGGCGGTTGGGGGTGATGCTCTTGCGCCAGGTGAAGGGATTCCAAAACGCTAATTTGGGGATCGTTCTTTGAAATGCCCTTCGCGGCGACGCGGCCGCGGGCGGTTGAAGGGGTTGACTAATCGAGACGCGGCGTGGGGGCGCTCCTAATTAACGGCTGCGCTGGACTGTGTCGCAGGCGGATCTTCCCCGTTACCACCCTCCCCGGGGGAGAGGGAGCTGATGGCGATGCTCCCGTCGTGCCATAACTCTGAGGTCGCCCACCGCGCCCGTACGCTGCGGTAGGTGGTCGGCGAACTTCCTTGCACTTCGACACTAACCGCGCCAGCGCCGCCGGCGCCGAGGTCGTCAACGGACCCCTCAAACTCGACCGCAGCGTTATCTGAGGCCTCCGCAGCTGCGGATACTCCTTGTTGGCGCCGGACTCGCGGACCTGAGACTCTCACGCCACCAGAAGTACCAAGAGCCCGCAGGTCGGAATGCTGTCGTGCCAGGAGTCCACCAGTTGGTGGTCGACGAGAAGCGGCTTAGGAAACCGGCAGGGGGAGTGCCGCAGCCTGCGTGTCGCGTCCTGCTTCGCAGGTCAGGGGGCAGGTGCTGTGCGTTCCCGGGCGTCGCAGTGCGGTCGTGTGCGGGTGCATCTGGCACGCATCTGGCACGGGCGAGCACCTTGCCTGCCCGGGCTGATCGTCCCCGGCGGTCCGCTCGCGTGGTCGGGCTGTGACGGTGCCGCCGCCGCGCCGGGGCTGACTCGACGTGCCTCAGTGCGGGCCGGCGGGCCGGCGGGCGGGCAGGGGGCTCAGGCTGTTTGGGTGATCTCGTCCCGGGTGATCTCGGCTTGCCCCAGGTGCTGGCTGAGCTCCTCCAGCACGTGCAGCAGCACCCCTCGGCACGTGCGGGTCCAGAAGTCCTCGCGTCCGGGCGGGACGGCCACCGGGGGAGCGTTGAGCCGCGTGGCCCGGACGTCGTCGATGAAGGCCTCTCGGGTGGTGGCCGCCAGGCGGAGGGCGTCGGCGACGGGCATGCGGGCGGTGAACTCGGCGTCACGGTCGCGCGGCACGGAGACTCCCCGGTTGACGGTGCTCGACCAGCGTCGGGTCATCCCGCAGCAGTGCACCAGGACGGCGACGAGTGAGTTCGCACCGGGACGGTCCGGGCGCCGGTTCGCGGCATCGTCGTCCAGAGCCCCGACCAGCGCGACCAGCGCGTCCAGCTTCTGCAGGCAGAACGCCATCAGCACGTCCCGCTCGGAGTCGTCCGTCTCGGTTGCCGGGCCCGCAGCGACGGCGGTGGCTTCGACTTCGACGAGCTGGTCGGGGTAGCCCAGTGCGGTGACGCCGAGCAGGGTGCTGGGTGGAGTGTGCGGGGCGAGCGCGTCACGCACGACGTCCCAGGCGGCGACGAGGTCGGCCGGGTCGACCGACGCCACGTACACCGTCGTGCGGGCCACGTGCTGCAGGTCGCTGCCGGCCTCGCGGAGCGCCGCGCGCAGGTTGGCCATCACCTTCTGGGTCTGGGCGGTGACGTCGCCCGCCGCGACCACCACGCCGGCCTCGTCCAGGGGGCACGCCCCGGCGGTCAGCACGAGCCCGGCGCCGGGCGGCACGGTCGCCGCGTACGCGTAGTCCACGCCGGGATACAGAGTCGATGAAGGCACTGACGGCACATGAGAAGGCACGGCACGAGGCTATGGCCGGCCCAAGTGTGCGCGACGGTGCCGGCGCCGCCCCGGGGCGGCGCCGAGCGTTCTGGGGCAGAAACTTCGTGCCCTGCTGATCACGAGGACCCCGCCCCTGCCCTGTTCAGGTGTGGAGGGTTGCGCCGGGTGTAAGGGCGGACAAATGGGTAGTGACACACGCCTGTTGCGGGTCTACATTCGCAACCGTCGCTCATGCCGGGGAGGGACCATGAGGCGAAGCAAGATCGTCCTCCTACTCGGAGTCATGGTCCTCGCCGGCTGCGCTGAGGACGGCGGCTCTGACGAAGGGCTGAACCTTTCGACTCCACCCACTTTATCGCCTGCGACCGCTTCCCCACCCGCGTCGGCAGCCCCGACAGACGCCGTCCCCAGCGTCGAACCCAGCCCGCCGGCGGAGACTGCGACCCCCGAAGAGGCGGCCGTGCTCGACGCCTATCGAGCGTTCTACGTCGCTCTTGATCAAGCCCAGGCCGATCCCCAGAGCTCCCAGACCCACCTAGATCCAGTGGCGACCGGCGCCCAGCTGGAGCAAGCGAACGGGGCCATCAAGGCCAACCTCCTCGCAGGGGAGGAGAGCGTCGGCACCCCGGTTCTACGCCCCGTGGTCTACCTGCTGGAGACGGATCGAGCGGTGGTCCGTGACTGCCAGGACACCACGGCGGTCGTGCGTCGAGACATCGAGAGCAAGGAACCTCTAATTGTGGGTCAGGATCCCGATTCCCTAGAGGCGACGCTGGTCCAGGTCGATGGTGTCTGGAAGGTTGCAGCGACCAACTTCCCCGATGACCCAGGGGCGTTCTGCTGATGGGCGTCACGGGCGCGACCAGGATGCTGGCGGCGCTGCTCATGTGGTTCGTGACGAGTGCCGGTGCGGCCGCGGAGCCCAAGGTCGAGCGCGGGGGTGGTGACTCAGGGACAGTCGGGACAGAGATCTTAACTCCGGCGGCGCCGGGCGCATCGGGCGGTTCCAATCCCGGTCGGGCCTCGACCGTTGGCAACGTCGGCCAAGCCCCCTGCACTTACCGGCCGTTGACGCCGGCGGAGTCGGTCGGGGTGGGGGCGACTGTGGAGGCTGGACCGGACGGTCCTCGCACGGGCGGTCAGTTCGTGCACCAGGACTGCTCGGCGTCGGGCGGCGGGCGGCTGGTCCTCTGGGTGCCTGACGGTGCTGGCGGTGCGGCTCCTGCTGGTGTGCCACAGGTGACGCCCGGG